>JAFWQQ010000047.1 GCA_017545165.1 Oscillospiraceae bacterium | reverse complement strand
ATTGAGTTTTTCCGTTACTTCGTTTATGATCTTTTCCACAGGGGACACCTCTTTCTTGTGGCTAATGGTTTGTGGTGAATTCATTAAACCACTTTGAGGTGCCCTCTGTCTTTATTTTTCCTACATCTATTTTACACTAAGTGCGCGCGCCGGGATGCTTCCGGGCTGCCTCCCGCCTTTTTTCGCACGCTTCCTTCGCGGAGAGATCCACAGCATTTTTTAAGATTTCTGCGAAATAAAATTGTAATTGGAAAAAAGTATGTTATAATTCAAATGTATGTCTTGTTGTTGAGAGACAAATCCATGAAGCTCAGAGGATGGACGCGATGAATTGCATCATCTGTGATTCCGTGATGGAACAGTCCGGAAAATGCCCCGCCTGCGGTTTTGACCAGGGGCAAAACTATCTGCTTTATCCCAGCCTTGTCTCTCAGGTCCCGGCAGAGAGCCTGCGGGAGCTGCGCAGGGCCTGGGCAAAGAAAAACGAGGGAAAGCTGCCCTGCCCGAAATGCGGGAGCTTTGGTTTTTCCGTTTTGATCGGGGAAAAGACCCTGAGCTGCAATCGCTGCGGCTTCCGCTTCTCCCGGGGCGGCGTCGCGCGCATCCTGGGCCTGGCGGAGGATACCGCAGAGCAGCCCGAGTCCGATTCGGAGTCCGGGCAGGAGCCGGACGAGATCAGATGGGGCATCGACACCGATTCCGGAGAGCTGGTCATCAGCGGCAGAGGACGCATCCAGAATTTCCAGACGGGAAAGACCCCCTGGTACAGCTATCGCTGGATCCTGCGCAAGGTCGTGATCGAGGAGGGCGTCACAGAGATCGGAGACTTCGCCTTCTACGGCTGCTCCAGACTGGAGGAGCTGCAGCTGCCCACGAGCCTCAGGCGCATCGGCAACAGCGCCTTCGGCTATTGCCCCAAGCTGGAAAAGGTGCAGCTGCCGGAGAAGCTGAGCCGGATCGGAGAAAACGCCTTCAAGTTCTGCTCCGCCCTGAGAGAGATCAAGCTCCCCGGAGGGCTCAGCAGCTTGGGGGAGAGCGCCTTCCTCTCCTGCGTGAATGTGGAGAAGCTCATCATCTCCTCCACGAGGCCGCAGATCGGCAAGAATGCCTTTTATCTCTGCGACCAGCTCTCCCGCATCGACTATGTGGGGACGCAGGAGGAGTGGATCGCGCTGATGAGAAGCAGAGAGAACGACGGCCTGGCCCGGACCCCCGTGCGCTGCCTGGCCGATGAACAGCGCAGATGACGGAGCAGACACCGATGGCCTGCCCGGTCTGCGGCGGTCCTTTCCGTGAGGAGAGACCGTGCCCGCGCTGCGGCTTTGACCAGGGCCTGTGGTATGAACGCTACGCCACCCTGAGCCCTGCAACGGGGCTGAAATCCCTGCGGATGCTCCGGAAGGAGCGGCAGCAGCCGGGCCGGGGACGGCTCAGCTGCCCCCGATGCGGGGGGAGACTGTTTTCGGCGCTGCTGGACAAAGAAAGTCTGTGCTGCGACGCCTGCGGCTTCTGCCTGGATCAGAAGCAGCTGCGTGAGCAAAAGACCTCCTGGCTGTCCTCGCTGATCGGGGAGAAGCCGGACGGGGAAGGCCTGCAAGGAGATCCGCAGACGAGCACCTGGCAGGAGGATCCGGAAAACTGCCGGATCCTGATGGACTCCGGCAGGGCGATCCTGGTCGGCTATACGGGGAATTGTTCGATGCTGAGGCTGCCGGAGGAGATCACCGTTATCGGCGGACACGCTTTCGAGGACTGCAGCTCTCTGCAGCAGGTCCGGATCCCGTACGGCGTCCGGGAGATCGGGCAGGCGGCCTTTGCCGGCTGCAGATCCCTGCGGCAGATCGTTCTGCCCGCGGGCATCACGACAGTGCAGGCAAACACCTTTGCCAACTGCTCCCGGCTGGAGAGCGTGACGCTCCCGGAGGGACTGCTCTCCATCGAGGCCAATGCCTTTTATTGCTGCAGCGCTCTGCGGAGGCTGCGGATCCCGGACAGCGTGAGGAATATTTCCGAGGACGCTTTCCGCTGGACCCATTTGACCCTATACGCCAGCTCCCGATGGATGGAGCTGAACCGGAGAACTTTAGAGAAGGCACAGCTTTTCTGTATGCCGCTTTGAGACGGGAGAAGGCTTTCCCGCAACAACAGCAGAGGAGAGAGTGAAACATGAAGATCGGAATCGATTTCGGCAGCACCTACTCGGTCGTGTCCAAGTTCAATCCCACCACGGACAATGTGGAAGCCATCACCTTCGCGGAGGGAGAGCCCGCCAGCATCCCCTCCGTGGTCAGCATCTCCAAAAAGGGACAGGTGACCAGCGGCAAGGGCGCCAAGGATCAGGCCGGCAAGAAGACCGTGCGGATCTTTGAGGGCTTCAAGATCCTGCTGACCGAGACCAACCGCGAGATGCTGCTCAAACGCGGCTATGACGACACGTTTACCCCCCGGGAGATCACCCGCTGCTATCTGGAGTCCACCCTCAAGGGCGTGCTTACCCGGGAGGGCGGGGACAGCTTCGAAAACGTGGTGATCTGCGTGCCGGAGATCTGGGGAGGCGGCGAAAACCTCACCGCGCTGGACGGGCGCATGATCCTGCGCACCATCCTCCAGAAGGAGATCGGCATCCCCGTGAAGCACGTGCAGGTGGTCACGGAGCCGGAGGCCGCCAGCGCTTTCTTTGCTTATAACTACGAAAAAGAGACCGGGAAAAAATTCAACGGTCATCTGCTGCTGATCGACTACGGCGGCGGCACTTTGGATATTACCCTGACGGAGGTCTTCTCCAACGGCATGGGCCGGATGGAGATCGGCTACCGGGAGGGCGGCGGCGCCGGAGAAAACCACCCGGACTCCGCCGGAAACGGGAGCATCGGCAGCGCCGGCATCGCCTATATGCAGGCGGTGGTGACCCGCGCCCTGCGGGACGCCGGGATCCTGGCCGAGGACGAGCAGCCCGATTACACCGCGCCGGACTTCATCGCCGCTGTCCGGGACCTGGAGAGCCAGCTGAAGTCTGTGGAGCGGATCCACGATATCGAGGACACCTTCGCCCCCTACGGCTCCTATCGGGAGATGAAGGGCATCCTGGACGACGACCTGGGAGAGGACAATTTCTTCGCCTCCCTGGAGTACGACGGGGAAGAGGTCTCCGTGACCTTCCAGCAGCTCTTCCGCTGCTATCAGGAGACCATCGAGAGCGTGCTGGAAAACCAGATCCGGGAGATCAACCGGAAGGTGGAGGCACACATCGGAGACGACCCCTGCAAGCCGGAGGCCGGCGTCCGGGACGACTTCAAGATCGCCCTGGTGGGAGGCTTCGGCTCCTTCTTCCTGGTCAAGCAGCAGCTGGCCGACATCTATCATCTGGACCCCAACCCGGCCATCGATCTGCGCACCAAGAACATCACCGCCGATAAGCGGGAGCAGGCCATTTCCCTGGGCGCGGCCCTGATCTCGGCGGGGAAGATCGTTCTGCAGCGCACGGCCCGCTACTCCATAGGCCTGTGCACCAAGGACAAGGACGGCAAGGTCAACGGCCTGTACTACGGCATCAAATATCACGACACCATCGAGCCGGGCAAGCCCTATTTCCTGCTGCGCCCCGGCGCCACCGAGGATGTGCCGGAGCAGCGGGTCACCTGGGCCTCGCTCTACGGCAACGTCGAATCCTTCGTGATCGAATTTTCCGACAGAATGGATCACGGCGGGGTGATGGACGTGAAGCCGGAGATCCTGAAACGATTGAAAAAGCTGCCGGTGGAGGGCTTCTGGAACTGCGGCTTCTCCCTGGACGAGAGCGACGTGGTATCCTTCCACGTGGTCCCCAGACCCATCCCCGGCTTCAGCAATGAACATAAGGGCATTGTGATCCAATTGGACAGCTATTCCAGAATGTTTGATCTGAGCGCGATCCGGGAGGTGTCGATCTAAATGAAATTCAACCGCTTGAAGGCCTCGATCACCAACAACGCATCCGAGCAGCCCAGCGTTTACATGGCCATATGCGCCTTTGAGTCGATGCTGCGGGATCTGGAGGACGAGTCCGGCCGCTCTGTCGAGCAGCTTCCCGCGGGAGACGAGATGCTCTCGGCAAAGCTGCTGTGGCTCTGCAGAGTGCTGAAGAGGATCTACACCGGCCGCAGCGAGGAGCTGCAGCGGAGCCGCGCGAAGCTGGACCGGGCCATGGAGGATCTGCAGACAGCGGAAGAGGAGCTCGCCCACTTCGCCGGAGAAGAGGAGAAGCTGGCCCAGCTGCTCCGGAAAAAGACCCAGACCGAACGGGAGCTGGAGCAGGCCAGGACCGCCAACGCAGAGTGCGTGCGCGTGCAGGAGCAGGTGGCTGCTATGGAGCAGAAGCTGGCCCGCCTGCAGGAGATGGATCTGGACGAGGAGAAAGCCCGGCTTGCGAGCCTGCTCAGCCAGACGGGATCGCTGGAAGCGGAGCAGAAGCAGCTGACGGCCCAATTCGGAGAGGAGCAGGGAAAACTGGCCGCGGCCAAAAGCGCCAGAGCCGAGGCGGAGAAAAAGCTGCAGAGCTGTGAGCAGGAGAAGGCCCGGGAGCTGCAGCGCTGCGCCGAGCTGGAGTCCCGGGGCCGGGAGATCGGAGAAGAAGTGCAGCGGCTCCAGAACGACTGCCGGACGGCGGACGGACAGCAGGAGGAGCTCCAACAGCGGAAGGAGAAGCTGGAAATGGAGCTGGAGCAGAAGAAAGAGCTGCTCGCCGAGTACCAGAACCGGGAAGTGGACCCGCTGGTCGAAGAACTGAAAAAGGCCCGCATCGAGATCGAGGCCTACGAGGAGGAAAAGGGTCAGGGCAAAGCCAAGCTGCAGCAGCTCAAGCAGCAGCGGGACCAGATCATCGCCGAGATCGCCGCCGACAAGGGAAAGTGCGAAGAGGCCGAGCGGGCGCTCAAAGCCAAGGAACAGGAGCACGTCAAGGCTGAGGGGAAGCGCCTGAACGCCGAAAAACAGGAGAGAGAGCTGCAGGAGAAGCTGGACGGCCTGCGGGACAAGCTCAATAGCCTGCAGACCGCGGTGGCCGATCTGGAGGATCGGCAGCTGCCCGAACAGCAGCGCCTGACCGAGGAGGAGGAGACCCGCCATGGGAAACTGCAGGAGCAGCTGAGCAGGCTGAGCCAGGGCAAGACCCAGATCCAGGAGGAAAACGACGAGCTGGAATCCCAGGTTAAGGAGATCGAAAAGGATATCGACGTCTTTCAGAAGACCTACGACAGCCGGATCTCGGATTATAAGAACAAGAGCCAGGAGCTGCAGACGCTGGAGGAAAAGATCAAGGAGCTGGAGGGCAAGGATGAGGTCCAGGGCTACGCCACCTATAAGCAGCAGCTGGAGGAGCGCAGAGCCCAAATGGAAAAGATCTGCTGCGAGAGCGCCGAACTGACCGGCGAAATCAGCCGGCTGGACCGGGAGCTGGAGCAGAAGAGAGCCGAAAACAGCGAGCTGATCGCAAAACGGGACCAGAGGGACTCGGTCAGCAGAGAGCTGAGCCAGCGGCAGAAGGAGCTGCAGGAGGTGCTCTCCGGCAACTATGAGGAAGAGATCGCCCGCAGCCTGCGGCGGCTTGCCCTCGTAAAGGAAGGACAGAAACGGCTGAGCAAGACCTTGTCCGCCGTTATGGATATCACGGGGACCGCGCCCATGGGCGAGCAGGGCCTGTCCCTGCTGCGGCAGACCGGACAGGTCGTCAACAGCCTTGGGAATGCAGCCTTTGCTCTGCAGACGAATCTGAAAAAATGCGCCGAGTGTCTGGATTGGAAAGACGGCGATCAATGATACAGCGGCCTCTCTCCCAGGAGCGGGAGAGGTCTGCCACAGGGAGGTAATCGGCAATGAAATGTTTGATTTGCAATACCAATTATCAGGGCAATGAGTGCCCGAACTGCAAGTTCCCCTATATTGCCTTTCCCGGCGATGCCGAAGAGGGGATCCGCCGGATGAAGCCCCAGCTCGACGCCTACCGCAGAGCCTTTCTGGAGCGGATCAATCTGGGCGTCGTGAGCTTCTTCTGGAAAGAGCAGGAGGGACGCCTGGTCCTGGACCGGGAGGAGGTGCGTCCCATTGGCTCCGGGAAGGAGCTGTGCGCCGGCACCGTTTGGCTCAAACAGCCCTTCGCCAGGCTGCCCGAGGCGGAAACGCTTGCCATCCGGCTGGCGCTGACAGTGGACGGAGAGACGAGAGAGCTCAGCGTGAGCCTCCCCAACCGCCTGGAGCCGGAGCTTCAGCAGCTGGGCGCGGAGATGAACGAGCAGATGCAGCTTCGGCTGCTGCTGCGCAACCGCAGCGGCTCCTCCGCCTCGGAGTGGATACCCCTCTTCACCTGAGAAGACCTTGGAAGAAGGGAGCGGGATCTCTTGTTTTCATCCAATGCCCTGGTCCATCTCGTCTTTGCCGACCCGATGGACGAATACTGTCTCGACGGGCTGCTGAAGCTGGATCTGGATCGGTATCTCTGGCTGAAGCTCCACGAGCGCTTCTCCACGGTCTACTTTCTCCGGGCCGCGGACCACGGCTTTGCCGTGGAAACCTTCGGAGACAAAAAAGCGAATCGTTATGAGCCCGGGCAGGGCTTTATGAAGTCCTGGAAGGGGTTCTTCGGCGGGAAAAACGAGATCCAGCGCTTCGGCGGCTGGATGCTGGAGCAGATGAAGTCCATGCGCAGCGAGGCTGCCGCTTTCGTCTGCTCGGCGGAGGACTTCTGCAAGACGGCCAAGGGCCAGGACTGGGAGGCGCTGCTGCGGCAGCTGGCTGCGGAGAAGGACCGCACCGGGATCCTGGTGCTGAAAATGCCTCTGGAGACGGAGCGGAGCAGGGAACTGCTGCTGAATTCGCCGGCCATCGGCCAGTTGGGCGACTCCGCCATCTCCTGTCTTCGAGGCGACAGCATGCAGGAGATGTTCACGGCGCTGGCCAACAACAAGAAGGGCGCCTGCAGCTTTCTCTCTCCCTGCGGCGAAGACGGCCTGCACGCAATCCTGCTGCGGCTGCAGCTGGAAAATCCCCAGCACCTGCTGACCGAGCAGGAGACCCAGGCGGCGGAGCAGTATCTGCGCCGGTATCTGCGGGATCTGCGCCTGCAGCAGAAGGAGCCGCTGTTTCGAAGCGGCGAGCCGGCCCTTTACCTGAGCTTCCGGGATCTGTACCTGCAGCTGAAGAATGAACGGGTGTGGGACGAGCTGCTGGCCAGAGCCAGGAAGCAAATGCCTCAGCGCGAGGGCGAGCTGCTGCCGGCGTCATCCCTCCCCCTGGACCGGACGGGGATCGCCGGACGCTGCGCGGTGAAGCTGTTTGCGGAGGGCTTGTCTGTCTCCGACGACGACAAGCGGGCAAAAATCGCAGAGCGGATCCTGATGAATCTGCTGACGCCCCGCAGCCGCGCGGAAAACAAGGCGGTGAGCGAAGCGCTGGAGGGCTTTCTGCAGAAGCTGTCCTCCGCGAATCCGGAGGACAAGGAGACCGGACAGAAGATCCTGGAGGCCATGAGCTTCTGCACGGATTGGCTCTATGTCCCGGAGAAGAGCGAGGAGGAGCAGACCGTCCTGGCCCTGGTGGAACGGCAGAACATCAATCTGGAGCTGTCCTCCCTGAAGTACCAGACCTGGTCCAACTACCAGAACGCCTCTTCGTCGGGCGGAGACCTGCTGGGCGTTAAGCTCCGGCAGATGAAGGCCCAGGCGGATTCGTACAGGCTAACGGCGGATCAGTATCAGAATCTGATCAGCACCTCCATGCTTGACCTGTCGATGTCCAAATTCTCGTCCCGTGATGTGTTTGAGAAGCTGAGCAGACTGGAAGAGAGCTGGAGAGAGCTCCAGTCCCAGAAAGAGCATGAGCCGCCTCCGGACCTGCAGGAGGAGACGCCTCAGATGGAGGAGTTTTTCAGTCGAAAGAGCCAGGAGAACGAGAGCCGGGAAGAACCGGAGCCGACGGAGACCAATCAGACAGAGCAGGCGGAGGAAGAGTCCTATGATCCCGATAACATCGGAAGACTGACCCCCGAGCAGGTAGCCCGTCTGTTTGATATCAACTGAAGACAAAGTGCTTGAAGAGAGAATAAATAGGAGAAAGGAGCAAGATCATGGCCAGACCGGAATTGAAGTCCAAAACCGCCGGGAGCAAGACCTCTCCCGGAAAGCCGTTCAAGGCGTGGTGGGACGGACGGAAGGAAAGAAAAAAACAGCTGGAGGAGGAAGCCGCCCGCGCGATCCTCAATGAGACCGCCGGAAAAGAAAACGCCATCATCCGGGAGCTGGAGCAGGTGGACTTCGACAACAGCAGGCTTCCCAAGTCCGTGCTGGAGGAAAAAACCAGGCCCGATCAGCGCTACTGCGATCTGGAAATGGGAACCCGGCACCTGATCTATGAGCTTAGGAACAACACCCAGCCGGTGAAGGCGGATGTGCGCAGGATCGACGAACAGCTCTGGAAGCTGGCCAAGCTTCTGCGCCAGGCTGTGGAGCAGGGCGATCCGGAAGCCGCCAAGGCAGCCAAAGCCGGTCTGGCCTACGGCATCATGAGGATCCGTTTCTGCATCCCGGACAGTCAGCCGGAATTCCTGAAAGACTTCGTGAATCTCAACGTCAAGTATCTGGAGGAATGGATCACCCTGGTGAACATGTCCCAGGTCATCGACAAGAACAACGAAAACCTCCAGCTCATGAAGGCCAGAGTCACAGCGGACAGAGCAGAAGCGGAAAAGGAACGGGATGACCTGGAAAAGAAGCTGAATACCGACGCCGCTTTCCGGGAGGCCTTTGTCCACATCCGTGATTTCGACGGGACAGAAGACCGACAGAAGTGGTCTCCGCTGCAGCGCCAGATCCACCAGACCATGGTCCGCGGCGTGCTCAAGCGGACCATCGCCAACCTGAACGAGGCGCTGCTGTCTCAGAAGGAGACCCTCCAGGACGTGAAGCGGCAGAACCGGAGAATGCTGTTCAACAAGCTCTCCGACGTCCCTGTCTTTGAGGACCCCAACATGATGAACAAATACAAGGAGTCGGTGGACGCGCTCTTCGACGAGATGGCCAAGGCGGACGCCGAGATCGAAGAGTCCCTGAAGAGATTCGACGAGATCGACGGGCGCATCAAGCAGCTGGATTATATGCCCGGCGCCCTCAAGGCCAATGAGATGGCTGCCGAGCGGGCCCAGGAGTACCTCAACGAGATCAGGGAACAGCAGCAGCGGGAAATCGCCGGCACCGGCGGCGGCATCTCCCTGCGGGAATTGGGGATCCTCAGCACCGAAGAAGTGGAGGCGGAGAAGGAACAGGTCCTTCAGGAAGCTGCAGAGCAGGAACAGCAGGTCGAGCGGCAGACTGAGCGTCAGCGGCTCTATGAGAGCTGAAGAAAGGAGACAAGAGCATGTCATTGACGGACTCCCTGGAAGCGGCGAAGGATTCCCTGAACGAGTTCAAGCGGAAGCGCCGTTTTAGAAAGGCCAATAAGCAGCGCGAGGAGGCCGCACAGCTCCAGAGCGATCTGCTCAAGTGCCGCGGCAAGCTGGAGAGCTGCCGGGCGGACTTTGCCCGCACCGTGCGTACCCAGGCCGCCAATATCCGCAAAGGTCAGAGCGAGGGCATGGATACCCTCCTGCAGGAGCAGATCCTCTGGGACGCCGCCGTGGGCTATCTGCTGGTGCGCGACGCCATCTACTCCATCCAGACCCTGAACAACTACGACAGCGTGGACCACGCTTACTCCATGCTGGAGCAGGCCACCAAGCAGATGATGAACAAGCGCAATCATATGGACAGCTTGAAGCTCGGCGGGAAAAAGAAGCGGGATGAGTACGGCTATATCACCTCGGACAGTTCCCGGAAGGAAAAGGAGCAGATGCTGGAGCTGATTTTTGAGAAGGTAAAGCAGACCGGGGACATCGAGACCTGTGTCAACGAGGCCAACCGCAGTTCATACGGCAAAAGCTCGCTGTTCGGGGAAGAGGAGACCGGCTCCCTGGAGGAAACCATGCGCAGACTGCGTGAATCCCAGAGCGCTGGGGATCTCGGAGCCGACGTTTCCTCCGCGCCGGAGGGCCTGTTTGATCTTGGAAATCCGACTGACGGGGATTGAGAGGTGCATAAATGAGAGGAAGAATCGATTTGGGCGGCAGCTCCTACGTGCAGAGCATGGAGGAGAAGACCGGCGATTACAAGCTGAATATCCGGAAGGCGCAGAGGACGAACCAGGAAAACGACGGCAAGGCCTCCAAGCTGGAGGCAGAATACTACTTCAGTGCCCTCAAGAAGTGCGAGGAGATCATGGCGATGAATCTCACCCAGCGGGAGATCCACAGCCTGTGGGCCGCCAGACGCAAGGCCTGTGAGGATCGGATCCGGGAAATCAGCGAAGAGCTGACGCCTCGCAAGCCTGCCCCCCCACAGATGCCGACTCCTCAGTCAGCCTCGAAGCCGACTCCTCAGTCCGCCTCGAAGCCGGCTCCCCAGCCCGAGGGAAAACGGGTCACGGATGCGGACAACACGGAGGAAGGCGAATTCAAGACCAAAAACGCCAACCCCGACGTTTCGGCGGAGACCATCCGCTCCTGGTATCAGAGGGATCTGGAGCACCTGCGGGGCTTTGAGGACCTGGTGGGGATGGAGGAGCTGAAGCGGCGGCTCATGGACGAGGCGGCCAGCATCGGCTGGGATCGTATCGACAAGGATCTGCAGATCAGCCCCGTGCAGAGTTACTTCCTCTACGGTCCTCCGGGCACCGGCAAGACCACCTTCATCAACGCCTTTGCCAAGGAGATGAAGGAGCAGGGCTTCCAATACATCAAGCTGACCGGCAGCCAGATCCACAATTCCCTGGTGGGCGTGGCGGAGAAGACCGTTACCGCCGCCTTCGACGAGGCCATCGACGCCGCCCCCTGCGTCATCTTCATCGACGAGGTGGAGGGCGTGTGCGCCAACCGCAGCGACAGCAACACCGCCAGCCACGAGAAGCGCCTCACCAACGCCTTCCTGGAGGCCCGCAACAAAATGAAGAACTGCGGCAAGCGGATCATCTTCTTCGGCGCTACCAACCACCCCTCGGACGTGGACCCGGCCATGCTGGACAGCGTCAAGCTCCTGTATCTCCCCCTGCCCGACGAAAAGGCCAGAGAGAGCTACTTCCAGTTCGTGTTTCGCAATATCCCTCCCGAGGACGGCTTCTCCTTCGGGGAGATGGCCGCGCAGACCGACAACTGCAGCTATCGGGAGCTGGACATGCTGGTGAACGCCGTCAAATCCTCCATCAAGCAGCAGATGATCCGGGATTACAAGGTCCTGGATGAGGCCGGCGAAGTGGACCAGGAGAAGACGGACGAGGCTGCCCACGAGGCGCTGAGCTCCGGACAGGTGAAACTCAGCCGGGAGCTTTACGAGATGAAGCTGCGCGAATACCCGCCCAAGGACAAGAGCGGCGTTTTCGAGAGCCTGAAGGCCTTCGACAACAGCCTTGCCGGCATGGGCTGAGTGAGTTGGCGCGATGGACAAGGAACGGACAAAAGCCTGGGTGGAGCGGGTCAAGGACGACAGCGCAATGACCCGGAGCTTCCTGCTGACCCAATGGGCCGACGACAGCTTCGGCTGGGGAAAGATCCTGAAAAACATGTGGTTCCCCACCGGAGAGGAGCTTCCCACGGGCACCGGCGTGCTGCTGGTGGGCCCGGCCGGCTGCGGAAAACACACGGCGATCCACCACCTGCTGCGCCTGATGGATCAGCTCCCCAAGCAGGAGGACGAGGACGGCACGCTCAGGGACAGCTATCTGTATGTGTCACTGGACTGGGAGGAGCTGCTTGAGCCGGAGGACGGCTTTGCCGCCTGCAAGCAAGCGCTCTCCATGCTGCTGGACGATTGCTATGACCGGCATCAAGGCCTGTTCCTGGTGCTGGAGGGCACGACCAGGCTCCCCTGGAGCAGAAAGCTTTATCGCTATCTGGGATCGCAGCTGACAGATTATTATCTTTATCGAGGCAAAGAAGCTTTCGCCGCAGGCCCCAAGGACCGGCCAGCCTCGATGGATTGGGAAGAGGACGAAACGGTCCTGCCGCCCTTCTTCCTGGCGCTGATCGAGGAGGAAGAGCCGATGATGCCCGCTCTGTTGAGAAGCAGGCTGCAGCTGTGCCGGATGAGCAGACCGAATCTGCTCCGGCGCAAGAGCTACCTGATGAACCGGGATCTGGGGAACCTGCACATGGATATGGATGAGCTGCATCCCGGGCAGACCCTGGCGGATCTGACGGAGGGGCTGAGTTACGCCCAGCTGGAGGATCTGGTCAACAGCCTGTCCGCCCTGACGGCGGAGCTCGCCGAGCCTGTGGAATTGGCGGAAGAGGACAGCCTGCGACAGGAGCAGACTCCGCAGGAGACGCTTCCCGAACTGCAGAGGCAGGTTTGGGAGAAGGCGGAGAGCTTGATGGACAAGCTTCCCGAAATGCTGGCGCAGAGAAGCTACATTATCCCTGAGCCTTCGCGTGAAGCGAGCGTTAGCCCCGTACGCGAATCGGATCGCAGTTCCGAGCCCGCACCCGTATCCGCACCGAACTATGACCCCGCGACCTTCAATGAAGAGGATGAATTAACGAGACTCAATACCATGCCCGTAAAGAATCTGGCGATAGAGTTTTTCCAGAGAGAGATCAAGCTTGTAATAAAACCGGCGGAGACACCGGAGAGGGAAGCAAATTGACCGAAGGTTTCGCGAAGGCCCTGCGGCCAGGGGGAAAAGCCGGAGCGCGAGCCCCTCTTTTGAGGAGCAGCCCCATCCGAAGCCCATGGAAAGATCCGGAAATACGTTTGTATTCCCGGATCTTTCCATACTGATGATCGAAGGAGGAAACAGCATGAGTGCGATTCAAAAAGCCTGGTACCGCGGTTTTCAGGCGGTTTTCAACATCGGCGCCCGCTGCCTGCGCTGGCGCAGGCCCATCCCCGTCTCCGGCCCCGGGGCCGTCGCGCAGATCCCGGAGCTGCTGCGGCGGGAAGAGGTGGACAAGGTGCTGGTGGTCACCGGCCCCACCGTGGGAAAGAAGCTGGCCCCGAAGATCCTGCGGGAGCTGGAGCAGGCGGGGATCGAGCATGTCCTCTTTGACCAGGTGGAGGCCAATCCCTCGGTGAACACGGTGAACCGGATCCAGCAGCTCTATCTGGAGAGCGGCTGCCGGGGCTTCATCGCCGTGGGCGGCGGCTCGCCCATGGACGCGGCCAAGGCCGCCGCGGCCCGGGTGGTCCGGCCCGGCACCCCAGTGGGGAAGATGGCGGGGCTTTTGAAGGTGGGCAGGAAGATCCCGCCCTATATCGCCGTGCCCACCACCGCCGGCACCGGCTCCGAGACCACCATCGCCGCCGTCATCACCGACAGCGAGACCCACCACAAGTATGCCCTGATGGATCTGCACCTGGTGCCCAGGTACGCGGTGCTGGACCCGGAGATGACCCGGGAGCTGCCGCCGAAGATCACCGCTGCCACCGGCATGGACGCTCTGACCCACGCGGTGGAGGCCTATCTCTGCCGGACCTACAACACCAGGGAGAGCATCCGGCTGGCCGAGGAGGCGGTTTGCGGGATTTTCCGCTATCTGGAGCGGGCCTATCGGGACGGAAACGACAGGGAGGCCCGCACCGAGATGCTGATCGCCTCCTACAAGGCGGGCTTTGCCTTCACCCGGGCGGGCGTCGGCAACGTCCACGCCATCGCCCATACCCTGGGCGGGCTTTACAACACCCCCCACGGCCTGGCCAACGCCGTGATCCTGCCCATCGTGCTGGAGGATTACGGCCCGGCGGTACAGGGGAAGCTGGCACGGCTTGCGGAGCTGACCGGCGTGAAAAGGGACGGGAGCGAGGAAGAGAAGGCCGGGGCCTTCGTACACGAGGTCCGGGCCATGAACCGGCGGATGGAGATCCCCACGGGCTTCGACTTCATTCAGGAGAAGGATATCCCCCAGATGATCCGATGGGCTCTGGCGGAGGCAAACCCCGTCTACCCCGTGCCGGTGGTCTACGACGAGGCCCGCTGCGAAAAGGTGATCCGCCGGATCATCAATGAGGCAGAAGCATGAACGTCATCATTCTCGACATGGAGTGGAACCAGCCCCTGGAGCTGAAAAGCATGCGGCAGGAGCCCTTCCCCTTCGACTCGGAGATCATCGAGTTCGGGGCGCTGAAGCTCAGCGACGACTTTGCGGTCGCTGACGAGTTCAAGCGCTATGTCCGGCCCCGGATCTATCCCTTCCTCAGCGGCTCCGTGGCCCGGCTCACCAAGATCCGGCCCCAGAGCCTGGAGAGCGCGCCGCCCTTCCCCGAGGTCTGCCGGGACTTTCTGGCCTGGTGCGGCGAGCCCTTCTGCCTGTGCACCTGGGGTCCGACAGATCTGCGGGTGCTGCTGGACAATATGCTCATCCACGGCATGGAGACGCCGGAGACGGTGCTCAGCTGCGACCTGCAGCGCGTCTTCGGGCGGGAGATCATGCGGGACAACCGGCAGTGCTCCCTGGAAAAGGCCATCGAGATCCTGGGCATCCGGATGGATCGGGCCCACGACGCGCTGAACGACGCCCGCAATACCGCCCGGGTCTGCGAGAGGATGGATCTGGCCGCCTGCCTGGAGGAATACGCCTTCCGCCTGGTGCACTACGGACAGGACCGCCTGGATGGCCTGGGCGGGGGCCGGAGCTATGCAAGTCCGGAGGAGGCCCTGGCGGACGAGGACCTGAAGCGCTTTTGCTGCCCCTACTGCGGGCAGGTCCCGGAGCAGGGACCCTGGCTGCGGGACCCTGCCGGCGGCTTTCTGGCCTATCACAGCTGCCCCGAGGGGGACGAGTTTCTCCTTCGGCTGAAGCTTCGCCGGGGAACGGGCGGCGGCGTGCAGGCCGGGCGGCGGATCTATGAGATGAGCGACGACCTCTGGGAGCAGTATCAGGACGCGCTGGAGGCTGCGGAAAACCGGGCCGCCGGCTCCGCGCTCGATTGATAATATACACAGAAAAACCCGCACCCGCGCTCAAAAAACGAGCGCGGGTGCGGGTTTTCCGGATCGGGTCAGAACGAATGGGAGCCGTCCGTGCGGAAGTCCCGCTCCCCTTCGAGGAGGGGGAGTTGGCGGCGGGAGATGTGCTCGATATGGATGTAGCGCCCGGCCTCCACGGCCTGCAGCGCCCGGTCGATCTGCTCGGGGCTGCCCTGGATCTCCATTTCCACGCTCCCGTCCCACAGGTTGCGGCAGAAGCCGGTGCAGCCCCAGAGCCGGGCGGCGTGGACGGCCCGGTAGCGAAAGCCCACGCCCTGGACCGCCCCGGTAAAGACCAGGCCCAGACGCTGGATCACGGCCATCGGCACAGCTCCTTTCATAAAACAAAAGATCGGAAAAGCTCTTTCCGGGAGGGAAGCTTTGTGGTATCCTTTTCCCGGAAAAGCTTCTGCGGAGGATAGGGATATGACAAGAGAAGAATTGCTGCGCCGCGCAGCGGAGCGCTATTCCACGGAGCCGGAATTTCCCTGGGGGGACGACAACTGCATCCTGCGGCACGCATCCAACCGCAAGTGGTTCGCCGCCGTGCTGCGGGTGCCCTATGGGCGGCTGGGGATCCCAAAGGAGGGCATGGCGGACGTGCTGAACACCAAATGTCCGCCCCTGCTCATGGGCTCCTATCGGAGCCGGCCCGGGATCCTGCCCGCCTACCATATGAACAAGGAGCACTGGCTCTCCGCCCTGCTGGACGGCACGGCGGAGGACGAGGTGATCCGGGAGCTGCTGGAGATCAGCTACGACGTCACAAATGGGCAAAAGAAAAGATAGGGCCGCTTACCAGAGGAAGGGGATCAGCCGCCAGCGGACCCGCCGGCGGTATTCGGCATAGCCCTCCAGCCCCTCCAGCAGCACCTGCTCCTCGTTGCGGATCCGCTTGACGATGATGGGGATGTAGAGCAGCAGCACCGCAAAGGAGGGAAGAGAGCCCAGCACGAAGGGCATGGAGAGGAACAGGATCAGAGTGACCGCGTACATGGGGTGACGGACGATGCCGTAGAGCCCGGTGTCCACCACCTTCTGGCCCTCCTGGACCTCGATGGTCCGGGAGAGATAGGCGTTCTCCCGCAGCACCTCGGCGTAGAGGAGATAGGACAGCAGGAAGACGATGGAGCCGGCCCAGATGCTCCAGCTTGGCATGGGGAGCCAGCCGAAACGGTAATTGAACCCGGCCAGGAGAAAGGCGGCCAGGAACATCAGACCGCTGAGGGCCACCACCTGCTTTTGCTCCGCTTCCTCCTCCTTCGCGTTCAGCCGCTTCCGCAGGAGCTCGGGAGAGCGGAACATCATAAAAATGCCGGCGGCAAACATGGGAACGAAGAGCAGGATCAAAAACAGCCAGGCGTTCCAGTATCCAAAGCCGCCGGCGGGGAGAAACAGAAGCGCGGCGACCAGCACCAGACCCAGAAAGAATTTTCCGATGGCCTGCATAAACAATCCTTTGTCCATCATGCGAACTCCTTTTATCAGAATTTACACAGAGCGAAGAGCCTCAGATCAGCTCGGGGGAAACGGCGCCGGCGGCGAGGGCTTCCCGAATCTGCCGAATATCCCGCAGATCCTTCTCCCGGCCCAGCTTGCGCTTCATCTCCATCAGGCCTGTGACCGAGACGACCCGGACGCCGTCCAGACTGCAGATCCGGTCCTCCAGCCAGTCCTCGAAGAGCTCCACCTGCGCATTCAGCTTCAGCCAGCGCTTCCCGTCCTCCGTGCGGCGATAGAGACAGCCTGCTCTTTCCAGCCGATCCGCCAGGGCGGCGCAGCAGCCCAGGTCCAGGTCCGCCGTCTCCTCCCGGAAGCCGTAGAGCACCATGGCCCCGCCGGCCAGAAGCCAGTATTCCGCCGGGTCAAAGGGCAGTTCCCTGAGGCGGCGCAGGAGCTCAGCTCTGTTCATGGGCAGCCTCCCTCATTTGCGTCTGCAGATCTTGTAAAAGAGTATATCTTATTTCGGGGAAAAAAGCAAAGGCCCACTGAGAAAAAACAGGCCATCCCGGCGAAAACGGCGTTGTGCAGGGAAGAGGATTGTGATACACTGAATGCAAAAAGAACGAAAAGCGGGGGTGGAGAGATGAGGGTCCTGATCGCCGGAGATTTCCCGGAGGAGACAAAAGAGATGATCCGCGGGCATTTTCCGGCGGACTGGCAGGTCCGGATCCTGCCGCCGCAGGAGGCGACAGGAGCGCTGGCGGAGGCCCAGGTGCTGATCCCGGAGCATATGCAGCTGGGAGAGGCCCTGCTGGAGGCCGCGCCCCGGCTGCGCCTGGTGCAGACCGGCGCGGGCCACGACAATGTGGACCTGGAGGCCTGCTCCCGGCACGGCGTGGCGGTGTGCTGCGCGCCGGGGGTGAACGCCCGGGCGGTGGCCGAGCATGTGCTGGCCTGCATCCTCTGCCATTACAAGAACCTCATCCCCCTGGACGCCGGATTGAAGGCCGGACTCGAAGCGGGGGAGCTGCGCTACGCCGGCGGAGAGCTGGCCGGGAAGACCATCGGGATCCTGGGCCTGGGCCATGTGGGCCGGGAGCTGGCCGCCCTCTGCGGCGCTTTTCAGATGCGGGTGCTGGGCTGCAGCCGACGCCAGACGCCGATTCCCGGGGTGGAGCTGCGGAGCCTGGAGCAAGTCTGCCGGGAGAGCGATATCCTGAGCCTGCACGTCCCCCTGACCGGGGAGACCCGGCACCTCATCGACCGGCGCCTGCTGGACAGCATGAAGCCGGGCGCCCTGCTGGTCAACACCTCCCGGGGAGCCGTGGTGGACGAGGCGGCCCTGATCTGCGCGCTGCGGCATGGACAGCTGGGCGGCGCCTGCCTGGACGTGTTCGAGGAGGAGCCCCTGCCCAAGGACAGTCCGCTGCGGGAGATGAAGAATGTGATCCTGACACCCCATACGGCTGGTCTGCCGGACGGGGTGAGATATCATAAAAAGCGCTATGCTTTCTTTGCGGAAAATATCCGGCGCTATTGGGCGGGCCAGACCCCGGAGGGCTTGCTGAACCCCGGCGCGGAGCTGAGAGCCCCTGCCGGATCGGAAGAGGGGGACTGAAATGAAACGTGTGACTGTGCTGCTTCTGGCGGGAGCGCTGCTGCTGAGCGGCTGCACCTGGTTCCAGGCCCTGGACCGGACCGGCATGCTGCGGCCCGGGTATCGGCAGATCAGCCAGGAGGAGGCCGCGCGCATGATGGAGCGGGACGACGGCCATGTGGTCGTGGACGTGCGGCAGCGGGAGGAATACTACGAGGCCCACATTCCCGGGGCAGTCCTGATCCCCAACGAGTCGATCGGAGAGGAGCCGCCGGAGCTGCTGCCGGACAAGGATCAGATCATCCTGATCTACTGCCGCAGCGGGAACCGGAGCAAGCAGGCCGCCAGGAAGCTGGCGGATATGGGATATACGCAGGTCTATGAGTTCGGCGGGATCCGGGACTGGACCGGCCCGGTGATCACCGAGGACCGGGAGGCCGCGGTGCGCCAAACCGTGAGCCTGGTGCTGGAGGTCGGGGACCGGCGCTTCTATGCGTCCCCTGAGGACAACGAGTCCGCCGAGGCCTTCATCCGGAAGCTGAATTCCGGGAGCATCACGGTGGAGATGCAGGATGCCGGCGGCGTTGAAAAGCTCGGCCTCCTCCCCTGGGAGCTGCCCCGCTGCGACGGGGAGATCAGCATCCGGCCGGGGGATCTTATCCTCTGCGAGGGGGACAGGATCAGCCTGGCTTACGACGAGGACACCCGAAGCTGCACCCGCCTGGCCAGGTTCGGCAGCGTGAACCGGGATGAGCTGCTGGAGATCCTGGGAGAAGGGGACGTGACGGTCAGCTTCTGGCTGGAATGGAGCGAATGAGGATGCGACCGAAACCATGCGCCGCGGGCGAGACAAAGGAGATAGACCTATGAGAAGAAAGGGATTCCGGTTTTTCTGGGCCCTGCTGTTCCTGCTGCTGGTTTTGGGCGGGGCGCCCCGGCGCGCGGAGGCCGACGAGGTCGGGCCGGCGGAGCGGAAGAAGGTCACGATGATGGTCTATATGACCGGCTCGGACCTGGAGCCCTCGTCTATGGCCGCCACCAGAGATCTGGAGGAGATGGCCGCCAGCGGCATCGACCTGAACGAGAACAACCTGGTGATCTACACCGGCGGCGCCGCCAGGTGGCACTGCCAGGTGCCGGAGGACGTGAACGCCCTGCTCTGCCTGACAGAGGAGGGCTTTCAGCAGGTGGACAGCTTCCCGCAGCTGTCCATGGGCTCGGCCGAGAGCCTGGCCCGCTTCCTGAACCTGGCCTGGGAGCGCTTTCCGGCGGAGGAATTCTGCCTGATCCTCTGGGACCACGGCAACGGCCCGGTCATGGGCTACTGCCTGGATAAGCTCTACGACGACGACAGACTGACCCTGCAGGAGATGCGCCAGGCGCTGGAGGATTCGCCCTTCTGCGCCGAAAACCGCCTGCGCTTCATCGGCTTCGACGCCTGTCTGATGGCCAGCGCGGAGCTGACGTGCATGCTGGGGGATTACGCGGAGTATCTGATCGCCTCCCAGGAGACGGAGCCGAATTTCGGCTGGAACTATGCCTTCCTGGCCGACTGCGGGAAGCTTCCCGCCGGGGAGCTGGCCTGCCGGGCGGCGGAGGCCTATCTGGATTACTGCGGGGCGTATTTTGACGAAAAGCCCTTGTTCGCCAGCGACGTGACCCTGTCGGTGGTGGACCTGTCTTATGCCGGCGAGCTGCAGGAGGGGATCTGCGGGCTCTTTCGGAAGGCGGCCCCCGATGTGCTGGGGCATTTCAACCGGATCGCCGCCTCCCGGGTCCAGACCCGCTCCTTCGGCAGAGCCACCACCAATTCCGAGTACGACCTGGTGGATCTGCGCTGCCTGCTGGAGGAGATGAGCGGCGATTACCCCGCGGAGACCGCCGCCCTCGCGGAGCTGCTGGACAAAATGGTGATCTGCGCGGCCTCCAATACGGAGCAGAGCTGCGGACTCAGCCTGTATTACCCGTTTTATAACAAAGCGTATTACAACAGCGAGTGGAAAGAGTCCTACCGGGCGATGAACGTGTTTCCGGACTATCTGGGCTTCTTGAGCCGCTATGAACAGACCTGGCTGGCCGCTGACATGCAGGAGCTGTACGATACGGCGCTGAACGCGGAAAAAGGGGACGGCGAAGGCAGCTACTTCCTCCCCCTGAGCCAGGAGCAGCTGGACGCCGTCGCCGCCGGCCAGTTCTACATCCTGCGCCGCCTGGGCGAGGGGATCTATTCCCCGGTGTATATCGGCGCCAATGTGACAAAAACCGAGACGGGCGTCGAAGCGCATTTCGACGGCAATATCATCTACTATGAGGATGATTTCGGAACAAAGGACATCCCTTCCCTGAAGCTGACCAACCAGGTCGGCACCCGCACGGACTATCGGCTTGCCAGCTGCTTTCTGGAAAACGTTCCCTTCGGCGCCGACGACTGGGAGCTCCTCCTGTGCGACCTGCGGCTTTCCGCAGACGCCTCGGACATGAGCGTGGAGGTCAAGGGCCTCTATGTGATGGAGGAAGAGGACAGTCTGGGTACCGGCAAGAAAACGGAGATCGACCTGGACGAGTGGAAGCTGTGGCTGTTTGCCGATCTGCCCACCCGATATCTGACGAGAGCGGAAAACGGAAGGATCCTGGGCGTTGAGGACTGGACTGTGCAGGACTCCTTCAGTGCCATGGAGCTCCCTCTGGCGGACAACGTGCATTTTGTGATGGAGCCGATGGTGGAAGACGGCTTCGAGTATTACCTCATGTTCGAGCTCACCGACGTGCAGGGCAGCAAGGTCTGCTCCGAGCCCTTTGCCCTGGAGCTGAAGGAAGCGCCTCCCGCACCGGAGCCCGTCTATACCAGGCTCTCATGGAACGAGGATTTTTCCGCAGAGCTGGAACAGGACGGCATCCGGCTCCGGTTCCGCTATGGCCGGGCGGCGGAGAGCCTGGAGCACATGCTGCTGGTCAGCGCGAGCAACTACAGAGAAACTCCCGTGAGGATCTCGCTGAGCTCCCCCTCGGTGAACGGCACCTTTGGGAAGTCCTACAGCTCCTCCTACGTTCTCGAGCCCGGGCAGACAAAGACGGGAACGATGTACTCCGTGGACACCATGATCAGCATGTTGGGCACCGCCGAGACCATCCGCATGTCTGTATCCGCGGAGGATCGGGAAAACTACGGCACCATTTTCAGGGATCTGCCCCTGGAGCTGGTTGGGCTGCCCCAGGCTCCGCCGCCGATCCTGCAGCTGCCCTACCTGGACGCCCTCGCGGAGGAGCAGCTGGTGTATTCGGATCAGGATCTGGACGTTTACCTGCTGGGCCTGGGCTATTATATGTGCCTGGAGGATTCGGATCCTTCCAGCGACAGCGTCCCCCTGACCCTGTATCTCCGGGCGGACAACCACGGGGAGAAGGAGCACAGCCTGGTTTTCCCGGCGCTGCGCATCAATGGGGCGGAGCTGAGCGCTTCTGGCTTCTTCTTCCGGGATGCGATCCGCCTGCAGGGCGGCAACAGCTGCTTTTTCAAGCAGACGATCCAGCGCAGGGATGTCCTGCGCATGAAACCCAATCACGCCCTGCCCGACGACGAGACCGGGATCTCCCTGATCGAAAGCATCTCCTCCGTCTCGGCGCTGATGATCCTGGACGGACAGGGACTGTGGTGCCCTGTCGAGCTGAAGGAGGCGGGCGATGCTCCGACGATGGAACCGAAGGGCAGGCTGCTCTATGAGGACGAGACCTGGCGCGTGATGAGGGATGTGCTGGACGATGAGGATCCGGAGCATGTCTATCTGTGGATCCAGAACCTCTCGGACGAGACCTGGTCCTTTTATCTGCACGCCGGGAACGATACTGTCGACAGTGAGATCGTCGGCCCCCGCGCCTGGGTTTTCCTGGGGGTGAAGATCCCTCCGGAGCTCCAGGAGCAGGAGAGCGTGTCACTGCATTTCCTGCGGTGGGAGGACGACCAGAGATATTACAGCAGCTATTCCTGGCAGCGGGATGTTGAGCTGAGCTCCACGGAAGCTTTCTGCGTAAGCCTCGGGGAGACAGAGGCCACGGCGGCCCCGGAGGCAGAGGCCACGGCGGCCCCGGAGGCAGAGGCCACGTCGGCCCCGGAGGCAGAGGTCCCGGCGGTTCCGGAGGCAGAAGTCCCGGCGGTTCCGGAGACAGAGGCTGCGGCGGTTCCGGAGGCGGAGGCTGCGGCGGTTCCGGAGCCGGAGGATCCCATTCCCGTCGACGCGCAGCTGTATTCCCCGGAGAACGCCTGGATCCCGCTTCTGGAGACGGAGCGCTGTACCCTGGAGCTGGCCTTCGCGAAGGACTGCTCCAGCGGAAGGGTCTGGCCCGTATACCGGGCGGAAAACCGCTGCGATGAGGACCTGGAGATTGATGTGGAGGACGTCTTGCTGAATGGGAACATTCAGGTGGGCAGAGGCTTGACGCTCTTTCTCTCTCCCGGAGAGCGGACGCGGGGCAGCTATTGGGATGAGCTGCAGACGGCCTGCGGATGGATCGGCTATGAAAACCTGACGGAACTGAGCGCCGTCGTGCGGGAATACAAGGGACGGGACCTGATCGAGGAGACGTCGCTTTCGCTCAGCTTCCCGGCGGGGCTGCGCCCAAGCTGCTCCTATATGAGCTTCCGGGGCATGCGGGCGGACCGACAGGTGCTCAGGGACGACGAGACGGTCACGATCGCGCTGCTGGCCTGCGGCAACTTTTACACTGCAAGCAACGATTCCTGTTTGACGGGCATCGTTTGGATTGAAAACCACGGGGAGGAGGAAATCCCCGTCGCCCTGCCGAACGTCGCCCTGAACGGGGTGAGCTTTCCCGTCTATACCAATAAAATGCGGGATCTCCAGCCCGGCGGCAGATGTATGGCGGCTTTTGAGCTTAACGACTGGGATCTGGACGAAGCCGGGATCCAGGCCGTTGAGTCGCTGAGCCTGCAGATCCTGACCAGCCAGGAGGACAACTCCGGCGGAGCATACCGTCTGTCCGGCGGAGACTGGTATCCCGTGGCGCTGGCGGAATCCGCAGCGGCGCAGCAGGGCGAAGAGCAGGGACTGTCCCTGTACGACGACGGCCTGCTGCAGCTGAGCTTTCTCCGGGCCGAGATCAAGAGCGACTGGACGGAGGACCGCGTGAAGGTGAACTATACGCTGCGCGTGGTCAACCGCCGCACGGAGGGCATCAGCCTGGCGCTTTCAGATCCCCTTGTGGACGGCGAGCCCTATTGGAGCGTTCTCTACGAGACCTCCTACGTCAGCATGTCAAACGACCAGTTTGGCCCGCAGAGCGAGGGCTTGATGGTCCTGACCCTGTATTTCCCGGCGGAGGACATCGGGGATACGGCGCCGAACTTCTCTTTCCTGCTCCGGGTCTTGTCCCAGGGCGGAGACAGTATCTTTTATTCCATACCGGAGAGGATCCAATTGATGACGACTGAGGAGGAAAGGCCATGAGAAGGATCTTGTGCCTGCTGCTTGCTCTGTGCCTGCTCTGCCCGGCGCTTGCCGGCTGCGGAGAGACTCCGCTGCCGGAGGAGACCCGGACGGAGCCGCGGCCTGAGGAGCTCTGCAGAAACGTGCTTCCGGAGGCCCCCGGCGTCAAGGCGGCGCCGGCGGAGATCAGGCAGCCCCCCGAGACGATCAAAGTCAGCCAGGTGCGTACCGGGGAGACCGTCCTGCAGGACGTCAGCTTCGTTCTGGTCTATGATCCGCTGATCTACAACGAAAACAGCAGGCAGCAGATCGAGATGACGACCCTGTATTCCGGGGACATGAGCCGGCAGATCATCACCGGGCTCAACCGGGCGGGGGAGCAGGACCCGCTGATCCCGGAGCTGCCGAGGATGATCTCTCAGGCGGAGATCAACCGGGGCTTGGACCTGGGCGACGAAAAGCCCATGCCCGGAAGAGCCGTAGGGGACGATCCGGTGTACGAGCTGGGGAGCACCCACGGCTTCTTCTGCAAGGACGCTTCCATGTCGCTCCGAGTCAAAAGGGACTTTACCTGCGTCTACGTCGGTGAAACCTGCTATATCTGGTCGGTGGACCAGTCTGTCGGAGAAGAGGAAGCCGCCATGGTGGCCAGGGAATTCGACGAGAAGATCTTCCCGCAGGACGTCGAATACTTCGGCACGCCCCGCTTTACCGAAAACGGCGGCAAGGTGAACGTGCTGTTCTACCCGCTTCCGGAGGGGCTCTGCGGCTTTTTCACCCGCTACGACCTGTTTTCCTCCTCGGAGTATCCGAAGAGCCTGGCGGAGCGCATGACCCTGAATACAGACCACGCCATCATCACCATCAACAGCGAGATGCTCAAGACGGATCTGCCTGAGGTGTACGCGACCCTGGCCCATGAGCTGCAGCACCTGATCTGCGCCACGGAAGCCCGCTACTATGCGGACAGCCCCTTCGTGCAGACCTGGCTGGACGAGGCCATGTCCGCCTGTGCCGAGGAGCGCTGCTATCCGGGAATCAAAAACGAGGGCTGCTACAATCTGCTGCTGTATTTCAGCGACAATTTCCGGAAGGGCCAGTCCCTCTACAACTTTGATAACGAGACGGACGTTTACATCGGCGCCTACGGAGTGGTCTACCTCTTTGAGAAGTATCTGTGCCAGCATGCCGGCGACGACGTGTTCAGCAAGATCCACAACTGCTGGAGAGAGAGCTACCGCGCCGACATCACGGAGGCGGAGGCTATCTGCACTTCGGTGCCTCCGGAGTTCCTTGAGGAGCTGGACGAGAAATACACTTTCCCACCGAGCATTTCCGAGCGCTTTTCCTCCAGGGAAGAAGAATGGATGAGCAAGATGACCCTGGACTTTTATCTGGAGACCCTCTCCCCGGAGCTGGCCGAGCTGATGGACTGGACCGACATCGCCCATCGCTTCATGCTCTATTCGGAGGTGAATCCTTTGGACATCCAGGGCGGCGGACGTGTGATCGTCGCCACGGAAAACGGGTCCTTCACCATCCCCGACGACGCGGGAAAGGGTCTGATTTTCGTCGGGCTGGACAAGGATTTCAATGTGGTGACCGAGCTCTATTCCAACGCGAAGTAAGAGAAAACGGGAGACGCGGAGACTGCAGACAAACTTATGCAGCAAAGGCTGAGACACGCATGGGGAGAGCGCGAGAGGGGGCCCAGTATCTCTTCCCCCTGCAGGCCCGTTACGAGCTGGGCGTGAAGGCGACGCTGAAAACCGCGTGGCTGCTGAGCGCCGCGGCCTTTCCCTGGACCCTGGCCGCGCTGCTTCTCCCCGGGGCAGCGTTCTACATCTCATTTTTGATGAACCCGAACGCCTTCAACATCATGCTTTACCTCTGGGCCTTTCTGATGATCGCCGTGATCGCCTATCTCAAAAGCTTCCTCTTCCGCAAGGCCTTTCAAAAGCTGCCGCCGGAGCTGGGGGATCGCTGAGGAGCGTCCTGTTGACACGTCCTGCACGCGCCTGTGCAGGACGTGTTTTTTCGAGGATACAAGGCTTTGCGGGAAGCTTTTTTTGCCCCGGGTTATTGACGGCGGGGTCGCTTTATAGTAAAATTTTAGTAAAGTTTTTATGCGGTTCCGGAACGGGGAGCTGCGTAAACACGGATCCATTCGATCTCGGCGGACGGCGGAACACTTCCGCTCGGATTTCGTCTGAAGAGAGGGAGGAGGCTGACCGGCTCCGGGAAGCCCCGGCCCTCCGAAGACGGCTCCTCCGACCGGACGCGCTCGCCGATCCGTCCGTGGTTTCCCTACATTTTTCGAAGGGTGGGACTGAAAAATGAAAAAAATCAAACGAATCGGCGTGTTGACCAGCGGAGGCGACGCCCCCGGCATGAACGCGGCCGTCCGCGCGGTGGTGCGCACCGCCATTGCCAACGGCATCGAGTGCATCGGCATCCGCCGCGGCTGGCAGGGACTGATCCAGAGCGACTTTGTCCCTCTCACCCGCGAGAGCGTCGGACACCTGCTCTCCCGGGGCGGGACGATCCTTTACACCGCCCGCAGCGAAGATTTTATGACCGAAAAGGGCCGCCTGAAAGCGGTCGCGACCTGCAAAATGCTGGGACTGGACGGCATCGTGGCCATCGGAGGCGACGGTACCTTCCGCGGCGCCCTGGAGCTGAGCCGCCTCGGCATCCCCGTGGTGGGCGTGCCCGCCACCATCGACAACGACGTGGGCTGCACCAACTACACCATCGGCTTTGACACCGCCTGCAATACCGCCATCGAGTGCATTGACAAGCTGCGGGACACCATGCAGTCCCACGAGCGCTGCTCCGTGGTGGAGGTCATGGGCCGCAATGCCGGCTTCCTCGCCCTGTATGTGGGCATCGCAGTCGGCGCCACCGCGGTGCTGGTGCCCGAGAAGGAGCTGGACTTCGAGCGTGACGTTGTGGAGCGGATGCAGGAATCCAGACTGGCGGGCAACACCCACTTTATGATCGTGGTGGCCGAGGGCGCCGGCAGCGCGGTGGAGATCAGCCATCGCCTCGAGGAGGCCGTGGGCATCAAGCCGCGGGTGACCGTGCTGGGCCACATCCAGCGCGGCGGAGCGCCCAACGCCCGCGACCGGGAGACCGCCACCCGCATGGGCTACTATGCCGCTACCGCCCTGGCCGAGGGCAGATACAACTGCATCATCGGCACCAAGGAGGGCGGCATCGTGGAGCTCCCCATCGAGGAAGCTCTGACCATGAAGAAGAATCTGCAGATGGAGCGCTACCGGATCATGGAGACCATGCAGTTTGGCAGCGTCCTGACCAAATAAGCCGGCCTCTGAGTTTTCCCCGCCGGACCATCGGGTGCCGGAAGTATGTCAGCTGGGCGCGGCCCGCATGAGAACATGCGGGCTGCGCCGCGGCTTGCGGAAAACGCCCCGCGTTCTGCGACGGAGGGTTTCCCCGGCGGCGCTTGACAGGAATCGCGCCGCTCCTTGTTTTTTCCTATTGTGTATTGGGTCGAGAGAGACACGGCAGCTTCGGCCGGGCCGCGGGAGCTTTCCGCTCCGCGGAGACAGAGCCGGGAAAGGCTGCTCGTGAAAGATATAGATCGGAGAAGTGGGAAAATGGCCATTCTGAAGTGTAAAATGTGCGGCGGCGCGATGGAGATCCAGCCGGGGAGCACCGTTGGCGAATGCCAATACTGCGGCACCCTGCAGACGCTTCCTCGGCTGAAGGACGACCGAAGGGCAAATATGCTCAACCGTGCAAACCACTACCGCAGAAGCAACGAGTTTGACAAGGCTACCAGCCTCTATGAACAGATCCTGGCAGAGGACGATTCCGACGCCGAGCTGTACTGGGCGCTGGTCCTGTGCCGCTACGGCATCAAGTATGAAAAGGACCCGGCGACGGGAAAGCAGCTGCCCACCATCAACCGGATGCAGTATGCCTCCATCCTCTCCGATGCGGATTTCAAAACGGCCTGCTCCAAAGCCGATGCGGAACAGAAAAAGCTCTATGTGGCCGAGGCCAAAAGGATCAACGAGATCCAGAAAGGGATCCTGGCCATCTCCGCCCGCGAGACCCCCTTCGACGTCTTCATCAGCTACAAGGAGAAGGACGAAAACGGACAGCGGACCCTGGATTCTGTTCTGGCGACGGATATCTATGAGTATCTGACGAAGGAGAACATGAAGGTCTTCCTCTCCCGCATCACCCTGGAGGATAAGCTGGGGACGGAGTACGAGCCCTATATCTTCGCCGCGCTCAACAGCGCCAAGGTCATGGTGGTGGTCGGGACCAAGCCGGAGCACTTCAACGCCGTTTGGGTAAAAAACGAGTGGAGCAGATATCTGGCGCTGATCCAGAAGGGCGCGGAGAAGACCCTGATCCCCGCCTACCGGGATATGGATCCCTATGACCTGCCGGAGGAGTTCTCCAATCTGGTGGCCCAGGACATGGCCAAAATCGGTTTTAAGCAGGATCTGAAGCGCGGGATCAAAAAGATCATCGACGCGGACAAGCCGAAGGAGGAATCGCAGCGGACCGTGGTGTCCAGCGGGCCCACTCTGCAGTCCCAGCTCAAACGCGGATACATGGCCCTGGAGGATCAGGACTGGAGCTCGGCTGACACCTTCTTTGACAAAGCCCTGGATATGGATCCGGAATGCGCGGAGGCCTACCTGGGGAAGGCCCTGGCCGACGCCAAGCAGGTCTCTCTCGCCGCCTTTGCGGAGTCGCGGATGCAGAGACGGCCCCAAAGCCCCGGAATTGCCTACTGCGACATCGACGGGACCTTTATCCATTCCACCGCCGAGACCTACGCCATTCCCTTCTATTACCCCGAGCCCGGGATCATCGACCGCTTCAACCTGTGCAAGCGGGAATACAGCGTATGGGCGCCCAGATGGGAGGGCCTGCTCCTTGCGGAGAGAGCCTACTGGAACGGCGACCGGTACATGAGCCGCGCGCTCCGCTTTGCCAAAGGAAAAACGGCCGACTCGCTGCAGAGGATCCGGCAGAGAAGCGAGCGCAATCTGGAGCAGGCGCTGCAGAGGAGCAGGGAAGAGGATCAGGAGCGCTTGTTCCAGAGCCAGCAGGACTATGCCAATGCCCTGCGGGAAACGGCGGAGAGCGTAAGAGCGGAATCTCTGGCCGCCGGACAGCAGCGGGAGGGAGATTTTCAGTCCTTCTACCGGCAGATGCAAAACGCGAAGAGCCCCGAGGACTTCGAGGCCCTGCAGAAGAAAGAGTACCCTGGCCTGTCGGGTTATCGGAATTTCGACCAGCTGTTCAGACAGTGCGGCCAAAACGCCCAGTACATGAGAGACCAGGCCGCCGCCAGAGCCGCAGATCTGGAACGGCAGCGCCACGAGCAGAACATTCAAAACCAGAAGATCAGGGAGAAAAAGGATAAGAAAAAAGCCCGCCAGAGCAAGCTGTTTTCCTTCGTGGGCTTCCTCTATTACACGTATGGGATCATCATCACCATCTACCTGTTTGCCAGCGAGGGGGAGGCGGTATTCAAGATCAAACTGAGCACGCTGACGGCTGTGTTCCTGGCCCTGATCATCCTGCGGAGCTACTTCGCGGGAAGCTCCGGCGGCGGCGCGCCGGTCCTTTCCACTATTTTCGTGTTCGGCGCTTTCTGCCTGGGATCCTGCACCGCGGTCAGGACCTTTATCGATAACTACGGAACCTATCTCTATCACGAAGAGATCGGACGACACACCTGGAAAATGATGATTTTTCTCATGCGCGAGGGTGACGAGTTTATGCTCAAGTACTGCGCGGCGGCCATCATCGGCACCCTGCTGGTCGTATGGATCGTCAACGCGATCGGCAAGAGCGTGCGCAAGAAGCTGGCCTGATACTAAAACCTAATAGAAATCAGACAATCTTTGCGGCTGGATTCGCGCCATGCTTCGTTGCTTTCCTTGCAAATATATCTCCATTATTCGCTGCGAAAAGCGCCTCGCCTGACACAAATCCATCTCGCAAATCT
>JAFWQQ010000046.1 GCA_017545165.1 Oscillospiraceae bacterium | reverse complement strand
TTTGCGGTACTCTCTGGATGGTTTTCCACATTTTTGGCCTCTCAGGGCTTGAACAGGTCGCCTTTTTCCACAATCTTGGCCAAATGAAAGAGGCGTTGCCTCTCAATAGTCTCTTTAACTATTTTGAGACAACGCCTTTTCGTTGGCGAAGAAGGAGAAATGTTGTAAAGCCGAGTGCGCAGCGCGCGAGGGAATTGCGGCTTTGCGCCGCCGGCGGCAGGATTCCGGTCACGCGCTGCCGGCGGCAGAAGAAGCGTGACCGAAATCTCCGTAGCCGCGCCGTTGGCGGGCCGTCGCAAAGCAGGCCAGCCAACGGCAAATGCGGCAAGGCCTTCAGAAGCAATGCCGCTATTCCCGCACGGCCTGCTTTTTCAAGGTCAGCAGCCACCCTGTTGCGGTCAGTGTTCCTCCCGCAAACCAGTAGGAGATCGTGAGCGGATTGCTTGTTCCGTAGATCTCCAGCACCCCCTGCAGGATACTGCCGACGGTCAGCGCGGCCACGCCCGCATGGATGAGGTCTGCGGCTTTTCCGGGAAAAAGCTTCCCGCGTTTCTGCATCAGGAAAAATGGGATGGCGCCGAGCAGAAGCGGGAACACGAAGGCGTAGATCATGAAACAGGAATAGACCTCATGGCTGAACAGCTCGTATACCGCGCCGAAGAAGGCGCAGCTTACCGTCGTCAGGAGATAGCCCCAAATGACGCCAGCGTATCTTTTCTCCGAAACCTGTTTATCCGATGTATACAATGTCGCTCACGCTCCTCTCTTTGATGCTTCTGCCCGATGTGGGATTGTTGACGAGCCGGCCGTTGAACACCATTGTGGACGAGCCGCCGCCGTCCAGATTGTAGGCCGTCTGTGCGCCCTTGCTCTGCAGATAGACGGCCAGCTCGTACAGGCTCAGTCCCTCGCTTTCATTCGTCCTTCCGTCCGAGACGACGAACAGATAATGCCGCTCGTCGATCACGGCGATCGCGGTGCGCGGATTGCTGGCCTTCGCGCGGCCCACCTCGTCGTTGACCGAGACGGATATCTCGCCGTTTTCGACCAGCGCGGGGCCGAAGCTGAGCACATCCTGCGCGCCGCTCTCCAAAAGCTCCTGCGCCGTGATCTCGGCTTCCCGGATGATCCCGAAGCTGCCGTCGGCGTAGATCACCAGATCCTCCGCGCCTTTCTTCGCCGTGCTCCGGTAGAGGACGCCGCCCCGGATCACGAAGCCGGATTGCCGTGCGCCGTAGAAGTCGCCGTTGATGGCCAGGATGGCGTCCGCTGCCTCGGCAATGCCGGAGGTCGTGTCCGTGACGTTCCGCCCGTAGGTGTTGTCGGCAAACGCGGTCTTGAGCCAATCCGCGGAAGCGAGCCGCACGTCCGCAAGGTACACGGTTGTATCGCCCAGGCGTTCCTCGGTGATCTCGATGGAGATGTTCCCGTCATGATAGCTGTTCTCCGTGATGACAGCCTCCGCTTTTTCTTCCGGCGAGGCGGCAAACGGCAAAGCGACCGGCGTACCCGTCTCCCCGTCGGCCTGAGCGCTCACGGCCTTCGGCTCGGCCGCCGTCTCCAGCCTGCGCACAATGACAAAGGTGTCGAGCAGCACATAGACGGTGAAGAGCAGGAGCGCGCATAGAAAAACGCCCAGAAAAACATGATGATCCTTTCTCATACAGGCATCCTCCTTTTTCGTTTCTGAGACTATCATAAGCGCAGAAAGTTAGTCCAACCTTAAAAAATTGAAGCCCCTCTGAGCAGTCAGGCTCAAAGGGGGAAAAACACCTTGAAAAAACGCCCGCCCGGGGCAAAAGAGGTCTCTTTGCTGTTTCACGAGCTTGAATATGATATCATCGTATCAACAAATCGGATCGTGTCTCTTGACTCGTCCCTAAGGGTATGGATGAGCGTGTCAGATGAAGAAAGGCGTTCGACGGGATCTGGAACAAGGAATCGGAAGACGATTGGCTGACCGAGCTCCAGCTGCCGGTCGAATGATCCATTCCCCTTTCTTGCGCCGCGCTGTGCGGATGCCGCAAGGGAGGGGCTTGTGTCCCCTCCCGCGATTCGCACCGACGTACCGTCCCGCGCCGTAGGGGCGCTTCACGAAGCGCCCGCGGTCTCGCGCCGAAGCATCGTCCCGCGCCGACGCATCGTCCCGCGCCCACGTCCGTCCCACGCCGTAGGGGCGCTTGCCCCTCCCGCGATTCGCACCGACGTACCGTCCCGCGCCGTAGGGGCGCTTCACGAAGCGCCCGCGGTCTCGCGCCGAAGCATCGTCCCGCGCCCACGTCCGTCCCACGCCGTAGGGGCGCTTGCCCCTCCCGCCGTCTCGCGCCGACGTTTGTCCCGCCCCGTAGGGGCGACCGACCGTCGCCCGCGGGCCCGCATCCACGCCCCCGTAGGGGCGATTCATGAATCGCCCGCAGACGCGGTGCAGATCAGGTGGGCGCACGTTCTGCGCCCCTACGGTATTGTCCGCCAAATTCTCTGTTTGTCGAGCTGCGCAGCGTGCACCCTTTGCCCCAAGCCCCAATACCGCCGGGCAAAATTCAGGCCGATCCCGGATCGTCCCGTGACCGGCCTTTTTGCATTTATTCGGTTTTTCTCCCGCCGAAAGATCCCGGGCTCGTCGGGATCCTGCGGTTTCGGCTGCCGTCAACGAAGCTCGCTCAGCTTGTAGCCGTTTTTCTCGGCGTTCTTTCCTTTTTCGGCCGTCTGCACAAGCTGACCGCTCTTTTTGTCGAACCAGTAATAGCCCGTCCAGGCCCAGGAAAACGCGGTCAGGACAAAGGTGATCTTCACGCAGTCATAGGCTTGTCCGTTCACCGTGATGCTTTCCTCTCCGGCCTTTTCGGCGGCAAACTCCCCGAGCTCCATTGCGCCTCGATTGTTCCCGGTGCCGATGGAATAAAACACGATCTGCTTCTCTTCCGAGGCGATGAATGCGGGCATCGCCAGATCCATCATCTGGTACCACAGGCCGTCCCCGATCTTGAAGGTCTTCTCCTGCGCCTTTCCTTTGAAGGTCCCGGAGAGCTTGATGATGTCGCCCTCCTTTCGCGCCTGGATATCCGTCCGGTCGGAGGGCCTGCTGTAATGCCAGTCCGTGCAGGAGAGGTTCCCGGCGACGTGGAAGGTCTCCTCCGACCAGGGAGCGTCCTCCCGCAGCAGGCTCTGCGTGATCTCAGCCCGATCCGCATACCCGGAGAGGTCCACACAGCGGGTCTCCGAACCGTCGGCTTTCCGATACCGCAGCTCCGAAACCTCGCTGGGGTAAGCGTAATCCGGTATGGCATAGGAGGAGATCGCCTTTTGCGAAAACACGAGCTTTCCCTTCAGGAACACCTTGTCGATGAATTGGAGGTTTGCAATATCCTGTCCCGGATCCTTTTCCAGCAGGATCAGGTCGGCGTCCATGCCTTCCCGCACCAGTCCCTTCCGATCCGCGATCCCAAGATGCTCGGCGCCGTTTTTGGTCGCGAGGACGATGGCCTCCATGGGGCTCAGCCCGGCCTCCACATAATAGGCCAGCTCCCGGTGCTCGACCTCTCCGGTCATGCTCTCCAGCATGTTGTCCGTGCCCATGGCGATGGGGATGCCGGCGTCGTACAGCACTTTGAGATTGTGCATGCTGTGGGCCATGCGGGAAGGATCCTTCTCGTAGGTCATGGCGTTGACGGTGGGAACGAACCTTGCGCCCGACTGCTTCCACAGGGCGATGATGGGATCGTCCGGCTCCAGGTCCCGGTCAAGGATCCCGTGCTCGATGCCGTAGATCCCCGCCTCCAGCAATTCCTTCACGTCGTCGTAATAGAACACGTGGGCGGTGGCGAGAAGCCCGTTTTCCCTGCCCTCCCGGATGATCTGCCGCATCAGCGCCTTGTCGATCTTCCGGATGGTCCGCTTCTCGTCAAAATACCAGTAGTCTCCGCCCTGATAGGTGAATTTCAAGAAGTCGACGCCCGCCTGCTTCAGCTCCCGGATCCCCGCGCTGACCTGCTCGGGGGAGGAGACCTCGATGGCCATCTCCGCTCTCGCCCAGGGGCTGCTGGAGCCGAGGGTGCTGGCGGGATGCCCGTCGGGCGCGGTGAAGTTCGGGCCCACAATCAGCAGCTCCGGCCCGAGGATCTCGCCCGATTTCAGCTTGCTGCGCAGCTTATAGATGAAGTGCTTCGGCGCGTCCAGATCCTTGATGGTCGTAATGCCGTAGGGCAGAACGCCCTCCCGGAAGATCTGCGGGATCTTTTCCCGCAGAAAGCCGTCGCTCTCCGCCTCGCTGCGGCAGCTGAAACCGCCCTGGATATGGACGTGGGAGTCGATCAGTCCGGGCATCAGCGTATACCCGCTGCCGTCAAGGACGGACACCGCGGCATCCTCAATGGGCTCGCTGCTGATCCTTTGAATGGTCTCGCCTTTTACCAGAACGTTCTGATGAAACAGCTCGCTGCCGTCGCCGACCAGGACATGCACATCCCGGATCAAATATCCCGCTGTCTTTTTCTTCTTCGGGCGGCGCAGATATTTGACCAGAGCAAAAAGGACCAGGCCGGTCCCGAGCAGCATCTGGATCCAAGCAATCAGCGGAATACCAAAGAATTTCGGCATAATAAAGTCCTCCCGTCTCCGATTTATCCGAAAAGCTTTTTGAAGTATTCGTCAAACGACTTCTTCGGGGGGATCGCCATCCCCTGTTTGGCGTCGGCAAGGATGAGAAGATGATCTCCGGGGTGGATGTCAAAAACGACCCGGGCTTCCTTCGGGATCACGATCTGCCCCTTTGTTCCGACGGTGACGGTCCATGCGTATTTTCCTTCCGGCTCTCCCATGTGCTTCCTGCTCCTTTCAGCTTGGTATACAAATCATACATTTCATACCGCGTTTTGTCAAGCTTTTTCGTTCTCAAACAGACGTCCCGGGGCCGGTTGTTTGAAATTTACAGTTTGTTCATTGACAAATCCCGGGCTCAGGCGTATAATCCGCGTCACTGGAGATGGGCGGCATCCCATCGGTGACATCGGCACCTGAACCCGCAGAGCATGACCAATTGACTTGCGAGCCGCCGGCGGCTTGGTAGCCGGACGTTGAGCGGGCAACCATCGTCAGAAAAGATCCTCATCCCCGGATCCGACGTACAACCGATTCTGATCCCCGGCAGGCAAAGCGCGTCCCTTGCCTCCGGTGATCAACGCGCATCCACTTGATATGGACAGCACAAGGCTCCTTCCGGCAATCCGGAGGGAGCCTTTTTTCGTTTCCGTCCGTTCTGGCCTCGTTGCTTTTCGGATCGATCTTTCTTTCTGGACTCTTTCTTCATAACAGCAAGCGCCTTCCCGCCGAAGCAGGCTCAACCATTGGTTGAACCCGTCGATTCAACGAACAGGTTATTGGCAAGGCGGCCTTTTCCCTGCTACGCTTGCGCCGAAGAGGCTGCGCGCGGCCGACGGAGGTCCCGGGCCTGAAAAAGGAGGCAAGCATATGAGCAAAAAAGAGATCCGGGCGCTTCGCCGCCCGTTTATCCGAGAGTTTTTCCGAAAGAACAAGCTCAGCCTGGCGATGACCCTGCTCGCGTCGCTGCTGGGCTCAGCCTCCAACCTGGTCATCTCCTGGCTTCTCAAAGAAGTCTCCGACCTGATTTCCGGAGCTTGCGGATACGGCTTCTCCACGCTGCTGCTGGTCGCCGTCGGCGCGCTGATCTTGCTCCTTCTCGGCTGGATCCTCGATACTCTCTTTCTTTCCCGGTTCCGTGCGAGAGCGATGAAGCAGTACCGGGCATATGCCTTTGAACGTCTCATGGAAAAGGGGATCCTGGCCTTTTCCGGCGAGAATACCTCGCTGTATCTCTCTGCGCTCTCAAACGATGTGAACATCATCGAGCGAGACTTTATCAACCAGCTCCAGGGCGCGGTCCAGATCTCCGTGACATTCGTCGGCGCGCTGGGGCTGATGCTCATTTACAGCCCGCTTCTGACCCTGATCTCCGTGGCTTTCTCGCTGCTTCCGATCCTTGTTTCCCTGATCCTGGGCAATCAGGCGGCGAAGGCGGAGAAAACCGTATCCGACAGAAAAGAAGACTACACCGGCATGCTCAAGGACACGCTCACGGGCTTTGCCGTCGTCAAGAGCTTCAAGGCGGAGCGCAGCATCGTGCGCATCCACGGCAGCAGCAACCGCAGTGTGGCGGAGGCCTCCGAAAAACGGGCGAAGGTCAACGTCAATGTGGGCTACGCCTCCGGACTGGCGGGCGCCGTTCTGCAGTTCGGCGTGTTCTTCGTCGCGGCGGCTTTGGCGCTTACGGGCAAGGGCATCACCGCCGGCACCGCCATCGTCTTCGTGCAGCTTTTGAACTATATCCTTGCGCCGATCCAGTTTTTCCCCACATTCTATGCCGGGGCCAAGTCCTCCTTCGGCCTCATCGACAAGCTGGCCCTGGCCCTGCACCAAAACGTTCCCGATGTGGGGGAGCACATCGCCCCCACGCTGACGGAGGGCATCTCCATCCGGGACCTGCGCTTTGCCTACGAGGAGGAGAAGCCCGTTCTCCGGGGCCTGAACATGGAGCTGGACGCCGGCGGCTGCTACGCCCTGGTGGGCGGCTCCGGCAGCGGCAAGTCCACGATCCTGAACCTGCTGATGGCCTCCTCCCGGGACTACGGGGGCCAGATCCGCTACGACGGCCGGGAGCTGAAAACCGTCTCTCCCGACTCCCTGTATGACCTCGTTTCCATCATCCAGCAAAACGTGTTCGTTTTCAACAGCACCATCCGGGACAACATCACCATGTTCTCCGAATTCCCGAAGGAGGAGGTGGACCGGGCGGTGCGGCTCTCCGGCCTGACGAAGCTCATGGAGGAGAAGGGCGAGGACTATCTCTGCGGCGAAAACGGCGCCGGCCTCTCCGGCGGCGAGCGGCAGCGGATCTCCATCGCCAGGGCCCTGCTGCGCAAGACCCCGGTCCTGCTGGTGGACGAGGCCACGGCCTCTCTGGACGCCGAGACCTCCTTCGAGGTGCTGGACGCCATTTTGAAGCTGGATGGCTTCACCCGCGTGCTCGTCACCCACGACCTGGACGAGAACATTCTGCGCCGCTGCACCGGCCTCTTCACGCTGAAAAACGGCGCGGTGGAGGAGCAGGGCAGCTTCGACGAGCTGATGGCGCGCAAGGGCTACTTCTATTCCCTCTTCACCGTGTCCCAGGACTGAGGACGGGAGAGCGCCCGACAAGCGTCTGCCCGCAGCCCCGGGGGATCGTATCCCTCCGCCTGTACGCGCAAAAAAGCATCGGCAGCCGACTGCCGATGCTTTTGTATTCTCTATCGTCTTGGCCTGTCGCAGGCGCTGCAATAGCGCGAGGAGTTGCTGTTGCGGGTCCCGCAGGGGCAGAGCCAGGTGTCCCCAAAAGTGACCTTGGATCCCATTCCGCCCCGGCGCGGCATGTCACAAGCGCTGCAATAGCGGTGGGAGCTGCTGTTTCGGGCGCCGCAGCTGCAGATCCAGGTGTCAGAGCTTGCCGGCCTCGAGAGCTTCGGAGGCCCAGTGATGACGCCGGTCCCTTTCGGCCGTCCGCAGTTCGGGCAAAACCGGCTGGACGCGCTGTTGTTGTATCCGCAGCTGCATCTCCAACTGTTGCTCCGGGGCGCCGCAGGCGCTGCTGGCCGGGTCCTCTCCTCGTTCCCGGGGACAGCCGTCTGCACGCTCAGGGGCATCATGCTGCCGCAGCTGCAGCAGCGGGCTTTTCCCTTCCCCGGATAAATGGAGAAGCTGAGACCGCCGCATTGGGCGCAGCGCAGGGCATCCCCCGCCGTCGCCTGCCAGCGTTCTCTGCGCCGAGTCAGGGGAAGCGTGGGCTCCCCGGCAGCCAAAGTGGGATAGCTCTCCCAGTCCAGCCCCAGATCAAAGCCGCAGACCGGGCAGGAGCCGTTTTCCAGCTCCAGTCCGCAAACGCCGCATTTCATCGCCTCCGCCAACTCCTTTCCGGTCCTCGCCGCAGTTTACCTGGAGTATAGCACAATCCCTCGGGAAATACAACAAATTCCGGGAAAAGCTTCTTCCCGGGATGAAATCACGCCGTCGGGATCTCTCCTGACGGCGTGAATGCTTCAGTTCGCAGCTTTTTTGAAGCTCTCGTAGCTCTCGGCGGTTTTGGGAAAGCCCCTCTCTTTCAGCAGGGCATAGACGCAGTCGCGCACCTCCGCCGTGGTGATGATCTCGTGCTGTGCCGTCAAGCGGTCAAACACCTCGTCGGTCAGCGCATCGGCCATCTTGGGCGAGATCCTCTCCTCCTCCGTGTCCGCGCAGGCTTTCAGGATGCTCTTGACGACTTTTTCGTTGTCGAACAGGCAGATCATGCCGTTTTTCTTGGTGATCTTCATGGGGAAGCCCTCCTTTCGGTAAGAAATCGCTTTGACCCTCTGCAGACAGTATAACACAGCTTTCTGCCGATGGCAAACAGGACTTGCGATCCTTCTCCCGAGCGGTCCTCCACCCGAGCGGTCCTTCTCCGGAAAAGCCCGCCGCCCCGAACCGAGGTCCGAGCTGGGGCATCCGGCGTCCCCTTCGCCCGCAAGCCGGATGACGGAAGTGGTCCTCCGCAAGGCCTTCCCCGCGCACGGGGAAGGGGGGTAGACCAGCCAGTCAAAGCCTTCCAGGCCCTGCATGCCTTCCCCGCGCACGGGGAAGGGGGACCGCTTGCGGTGGATGAGGTCCCCGCGAAGCGGTTCCCGCCGTCCCCCGCTCGCCCTCGTCTCTACCGTAGGGGCGATTCACGAATCGCCCGCCGATCCGCACCAACCCCCGTAGCGCCGAGCATTGCTCGGCGACGTTCTACATCATCGTCCGTCCCCCACCGTAGCGCCCGCCGCCCGCGCTCTTGCCTCCCCCGCCGGGGGAGGTGTCGCTTACGCAGCTGTGCTCAGAACTGCAGTCGGAGGGAGGCGGAAAGCATGGGATTCAGACGCCGGGAGCAAGGCCTTCTTCCTGTTTGCCTGAAACCAGCAGCCAAAAATGGTTCTTTCCGTCTTCGGAGACCGTCACATTACAGCCAAGCTTCTGGCTGGTTTTACAGGTCTCCAGACGCGTTGTCACATTATGTGCAAGCAATACGGCAAGAGCCGTGTTCGCAAACGCCGTCTGATTCTCCTTGTCCTTTGAGGTGGTGAACAACAGCAGATATTCTTTTCCATCATCCGGAATCGTGAACTTTCCCATGACCTCCCGAACATGTTCCCAGCCGTGCTGCTCATAAATCACTTGATAATCCGGGTTGTTCAGGACATGGAGGTATTCCGGTTCCTCACGGGCGGCATCCCCGTCCGGGGACAGATCATAATCAAACTCTTCCCCGGTGAACTCGTGAGTGTCCAGATACCTGGTCAGGGAATCCACGATCTCCCGGTACTCATCGGCCGAAATACCGAATTCCTCCGTCGGATCATAGTCCTCCATGAGAGACAGAACCGTCTCACGGAATTCTTTTACTTTTTCTTTCATGCGTTGTACTTCGCTCAGATATGACCGCTGGATTTCTCTGGTTTTCCTGAGCCGGTCTTCCTGCTCGGCTATCTTCTCCGAAAAAGCCTGGAAGACAGTTTCGTTATCAGCATCCAGAAGACCTTTTATCTCGTCAATAGAGAATCCTGCCATCTGCAGATTTTTGATTTTCACGTACTGAACAGCCTGATCCTCATCGTAGTATCGGTAGCCGGTCCAGGAATCCACCTTCACCGGTTTCAGCAGATCCACGTGGTCATAGTACCGAAGGGTCTGAGGATTACAGCCGCACAGACGGGAGAAATCTTTGATTGTCATATCCGGCACCTCCTTTCTGACCATGTTGTATCATTGCAGTACGGTGTAAGGTCAAGAACTATTTTTTATGCCATGCCGCCCCGGACCGAGGTCCGGGGCGGCGGAATATCTGTCAGGTTTTCCAGTGCTTCAGCTGGGAGAGGTATCCGTCGAAACGTCTGCGGCGTTCGGCCTCCGGCAGCCCTTCGGGATCCGGGATGTTGGCGACCAGGAAGTCCAGCAGCGAGTCCTTGGTGGGATACACAAAGGCGCTGCCGGTATAGCACCAGGTGCAGTAGTCCTCGTTGAAGCTGCCGTCCTTCTCCCGGCTGATCATGCCGTCCTCGGTCAGCGGCATCCCGCAGCACTGGCACACCAGCGTCCGGGGCGAGCCCAGCAGGGTGTTGACGGACACGTTGAATTCCCGGGACAGCAACCGCAGCGTGTCGGTGCTGGGCTGCGTTTCGCCCAACTCCCAGCGGGAGACCGCCTGCCGCGTAACGTGCACGCGTCCGGCCAGCTCCTCCTGGGTCAGATGCCGCGCTTCCCGCAGATTCTTCAAAACGCTTGCCATTTCCATGGTAAAGCCCCCTTTTCTTGATCTGATCCCATTATACACCCCGCGCCGCCGTTAGCAAGCAACCTCCTGTTGCGCGGCGGCGCAGCCTGCGGCGAAGGACGCCGGCAGGGCCAGGCGCAGCAGGCGGGAGATGCTTTTTCTTTTGGGGCGCTCCTTTCCCCGATCCGCCGCTTATCGGCGAAGGACCGCGCCCAGCTCTTCCGCGAACTTCTCCGGATAGTCGCTGACCAGCATGTGGGTGCTCTCGGGGAAGCAGACGGCCCTGAACGGCGTCGGCACATGTTCCGCATACCAGTCCGCAAGCTTCGGAGAGAACAGAGACCCGGGGTCTGCGTAGAAATAGGTGACGGGGACCGTGATCTGTTCCACGCTGGGCCGGTTGTCCTGCAGCTTCATGGATCTGGCCAGACTTTTCAGCACAGCTTCGTCACAGTTGGCCAGCTTTTCCTTCAAGGGCTTTTTCAGGAGGAAACCGGGGATCTTTTTCAGCCTGGGGATCGCCCCGATGGCGAATTCCTTGTACAGGCTGTAAAAATCCTTCCCCGCGTCCCGCTCCATGTCTTCCTTTGTATAGCTTCCCTGATACAGGCCCAGCTTCCATTCCCCGTCGTTCAGCTGCTTGGGCGTCATGTCGCAGAGGACGATCTGTTTCAGAGCGCCGCAGCCGTAGAGCCGGACATAGTTCAATACTACCCCGGCGCCCATGGACCAGCCGAGGAGGGTGATATGGGAGAGAGAAAGCCCGGTGATCAGCTCGTTCAGATCGGCGGCGAGGGTTTCCATGGTGGGCGCCCCCCGGTTCGCCTCCTTGCTTCCGCCGTGGCCCCGGTGATCGTAGAGGATGCATCGGGCCTGTTCCTGCAGCAGCTCCGCCGGCTTCACGTAAATGTCATGAGAGCTTGTCCAGCCGTGCATCATGACCACGGTGTCCGGACCCTGGCCCCTGTCCTCGTAATATAGCTTCTGCCCATCGCTGAGTGTGAAATAACTCATGGTTTTTCCTCCTTTATCGGTTTATGGCGTTCCGGTCTCTCTTGGGAGGATGACGCGATCCCGTCCGTCCCGTTTTGCGCTCGTCTCCCGCTCCCGTTATACCATAGCGCTCCGCCCAGTGCAAGCCCGGGTCGGGCCGGTTTTCCGGGGACAAGAAAGCAACGCCGTTGAGATCGCTCTCAACGGCGTTCTGGTCCGAGTGACAGGGTTCGAACCTGCGGCCTGATGGTCCCAAACCACCCGCGCTACCAACTGCGCTACACCCGGAGGTGCTTTCGCGCCCCGCTTCCGGCGCGCATTGGCATTATACCCCAAGATCCTCCGGGACGCAAGAGCTTTCTTTCCCGCGCTTCTTTTCCTTGCTGTTTGCAGAATTCTGTGTTATTCTGTAAGTTGGAGTGTGATCACAACATGAGAATGCGCAAGCGGCATAATCTGGCCCCGCGGATGGAGGCCTGTTCCGCTTTTCTGATCGAAGACCCCGCCGCCATGCGGGGCGAATGGCTGGCAGCCTTCCCGGAGCAGAACAGGCTCTATGTGGAGCTGGGCTGCGGCAAGGGCCGCTTCACCGTGGAGACGGCGAAGAGGGAGCCCGACGCGCTGATCCTCGCCATCGAAAAAGTGCCCGACGCCATGGTACTGGCCATGGAGCGGGCCCGGGACGCGGGGATCACCAATGTGCGCTTTATGGATTTTGACGCGGCGAACCTGCCGGAGATCTTCGCGCCGGAGGAGATCCACCGCCTGTACCTGAATTTCAGCGACCCCTGGCCCAAGAGCCGGGACGCCAAGTTCCGCCTCACGGCCCCGGGCTTTCTGCGGCTCTATGCCGACGCCCTGCCGGTGGGAGGCCAGATCTGGTTCAAGACCGACAACCGGCCTCTCTTTGATTGGTCCCTGGAGCAATTCCGCGCCGAGGGCTGGGCCCTGTCCGAGGTCACCAACGACCTGCATCAGGACGGCCCCGTGGGCATCATGACCGACTATGAGGTCAAGTTCACCGCCGAGGGCATGAAGATCAACCGCCTGGTGGCCGCCCGCACCGCCGGGACCAGGACCACCGCGGCCGGCGCCGTGCCCAGGCTGCGCAACGCCGCCCTGGGGGACGCCCGGGGCAGGCGGAAGATTCAGCCTCCGGAAGACGCCGTTTCTCTCACCCCCGGCACGCTCTCCCTGTACCACGCCCTTTTCCGGGACTTTGAGCAGGCGCCGGAGCTGTTTGAGGACAAAAGCAAGTTCCAGCCCTATGTCTACGATCCCGCGAAGGTGGACGCCTGGGTCGCCGAGCGGCAGGCCAGGTCCGGCGAGCGCCGCTTCTGCATCATGCTGGACCGGGAGCCCATCGGGGAGCTGGTGCTCAAGGGCATTGACCCGCCCAGCAAAAGCTGCGCCATGGGCATCTGCCTCAAAAACGACCGCTTCAAAAACCACGGCTACGGCACCCTGGCGGAGCGTCTGGCCCTGCGGTACGCCTTTGAGGAGCTGGGGATGGAGACCGTCCTGGCGGACTCTCTGCTGCAGAACACCCGCAGCCAGCGCTCGCTGCAGAAGGCGGGCTTCCGCTTTGTGTCCGAGGACCAGCATTTCAAATACTATCAGATCAGCCGGGAGCAGTTTACCGGCAAGCAGAGGGAGGAGCAGGCATGAGATTCATTTCCTGGAACGTGAACGGCCTGCGTGCCGTGCAGAAAAAGGGCTTTGAAGACATTTTCTGGACTTTTGACGCCGATTTCGTCTGCCTGCAGGAGACCAAGCTCCAGGCCGGGCAGATCGAGCTGGACTTCCCCGGCTATGAGAGCTATTGGAGCTACGCCGAGAAGAAGGGCTACTCCGGCACGGCGATCTTCACCAGGCACACGCCCCTCTCGGTCCGCTATAATCTGGGCATCCCGGAGCACGACACCGAGGGCCGGGCGGTGACCCTGGAGTACGAGGACTTCTTCCTGGTCTGCGTCTACACTCCCAACGCCCAGGACGAGCTGAAGCGCCTGGACTATCGGATGCGCTGGGAGGACGATTTCCGCGCCTATCTGCAGGGGCTGGACGCCCGGAAGCCCGTGATCGTCTGCGGGGACATGAACGTGGCCCATGAGGAGATCGACCTGAAAAATCCCAAGCAGAACATTGGCAACCCCGGCTTTTCCTACGAGGAGCGGGGCAAGTTCACAGAGCTCCTGGAAGCGGGCTTTACCGACAGCTTCCGCTTCCTCTATCCCGACAGGACCGACGCCTACTCCTGGTGGAGCTACCGGGCGGCGGCCCGGGCGCGGAACGTGGGCTGGCGCATCGACTACTTCGTGGTGTCTGACCGGCTGCGGGAGAACATCAAGGACGCCTATATCCTCCCCGAGGTCCAGGGCAGCGACCATTGCCCCGTGGGACTGGACATCAGCCTGTAGGGGCCGACGCCCTCGGCGGCCCGAAAACGAACAACGAACAGTGAACAGGGAACAGAGTATCGTGACAACAATCGGAAACGTAACACTGCCCGGCCGCGTAACCCTGGCCCCCATGGCGGGGGTGACGGACTTCGCCTTCCGGGCCCTCTGCCGGCAGCAGGGCGCGGCGCTGACCACCTCGGAGATGGTCTCCGCCCGGGCCCTCTGCTACCGGGACGAGAAGACCAAAGCCCTGCTTTACCGCCCTGCGGAGGAGCATCCCTTCGCCGTGCAGCTCTTCGGCCACGAGCCGGAGATCCTGGCCGAGGCCGCGCCTCTGGCCCTGGAGCTCTCCGGGGCGGACATGGTGGATCTCAACATGGGCTGCCCCGTGGGCAAGATCGTCAAAGCCGGGGATGGCTCCGCTCTGATGAAGGACCCGGCGCTGGCCGGACGGATCGTGGAGGCGGTGAAGAAAGCCGTTTCCGTCCCCGTCACCGTGAAGTTCCGCAAGGGCTGGGACGGGGGCAGCGTAAACGCCGTGGACTTCGCCCGCGTCCTGGAATCCGCCGGGGCGGACGCCCTCTGTGTCCACGGCCGCACCCGGGTGCAGATGTACGCCGGCCGGGCGGACTGGGATATCATCCGCCAGGTCAAGCAGGCGGTGAGGATCCCCGTCACCGCCAACGGCGACGTGTTTACCGGCGAGGACGCGGCCCACATCCTGCGCTATACCGGGGCGGATCTCTGCGCCGTGGGCCGGGGGGCCTTCGGCAATCCCTGGCTCTTCCGCCAGGCAAACGCCGCCGTGGCCGGGGAGGAGATCCCGGCGCCGCCTCCCCTTTCGGAGCGGATGGACGCCGCCGTTTCCCAGATCGAGGCCCTGGCCGCCGTGGCCGGGGAGCGCATCGCCTGCCTGGAGGCGCGGCACCATCTGCCCTGGTATCTCCACGGCGTGCCCCACGCGGGGATCTACCGCCGGGAGCTGACCCAGGTCTCATGTCTGGATGACATCCGCCGCATTGTCAAGGAAATCAAGCGCGATTTGAGAGAAGAATGGAAGTGATCGCTTGACACGAGAACAGGAGCTTACCATTATCCGCCGGGTGCAGCACGGAGACACGGAAGCCTTTTCCATGCTGGTGGCAGCATATGAAAAGAATGTGTTCAACGTGGCCCTGCAGATGACCGGCAACCGGGAGGACGCCCAGGACATGGCCCAGGAGGCTTTCCTGAAGGCCTATACTTCCCTGTCCTCCTTCCGGGGGGACAGCAGATTCTCCAGCTGGCTGTACCGGATCGTCTCCAACGTCTGTCTGGACTACCTGCGCCGGCAGAACCGCCGCCCCAAGTCCTCCCTGACCGTGGAGGATGACGAGGGGGAGACGGTGGAGCTCGACATTCCGGACGAGAGCCAGTCTCCGGAGGCCCTGCTGGAGCGCAAGCTGACCCGGGAGGCGGTGCGCCGCGGTCTGCGGGAGCTTCCGCCGGAGCAGCGTCAGATCCTTCTGCTCCGGGAGATCCAGGGCCTGAGCTACGACGAGATCGCCGAGGCCATGGATCTGGAGCCGGGAACGGTAAAATCCCGGATCTTCCGCGCGAGAAAAAAACTTTGCGCCTTTTTGCTTCAGGACGGGAACATTCCCGATTCGATCTCGTCAAGAAGCCCGAGAGGAAGTGATGCCCTATGAGCCCGTGTAAAGAATATCAGGAGCTGATCAGCCGCATGGTTGACAGCGACCTCAGCGCAAAAGAAGAGAGGGAGCTCTCTGCCCATATCGCGAGCTGTCCCTCCTGCGCCGCGCTCTACCGGGCCTTTTCTGTTCTCTCCCGTGACTTGGGCGAGGATCTGGAGGACGCTCCCTTCGATCTGCAGGACAATGTGATGGCGGAGATCCGCCGGGAAGAGATCCGCAGGCGCAACCGTCTGCCTGTCATCCTGCGGACCGTGCTGTCCGCGGCCGCCTGCGTCGCCGTGATCGTCGGCGTGTATCTGGGCGTCTCCCTGACCAGAGGCGCCCACTTGGGCGTTGCAGCCTATCAGCCCAGTGCGGATAGCGCCGCGGTGGAAGCTCCCGTCGTCGTGCCGACGGAAGTCCCGTCCCAGAACTCTCTGGAAATGAAGACCGCCCCCTCTCTGTCCATCGACGCCATGGACGATGCCATGCAGGAATCCAACGCTCCCCGGGGCGGCTTGCCCGGCGGCGGACTTGGAGCCGCCTCGCCCGAAGCCGCAGCGGAAGCGGAAACAGGCGGAGCTTTCGGCTTTGCCGCCCCCGCGGCGACCCCTGCGCCCGTTCGGGAGTCTTCTCCCGAAGAAGCCGAGTGGAGCGTTTCTGAGGACGCTGCCGCCTATGACCTGGCGGAGGAGGCCAAGGCGGAGGAAGCCGCTCCGGCGGAAGCGGAAGTGACCGCTGCGGACCTGCGGGAATGGCGCCTGCCCGGTTCTGATCTCTCCCATCTCCGGAACCTGCTGCGGGGCGAGCCCACAGAGCTGGCTCAGGAGGATCTGGAGGACGCGCTCTTCGGTCGGATCCTGCTGCAGGATTCCCAGGGAGAATCGTGGACCGTTCTGCTGTATCGGCAGGATGAGGTCCTGTACTTCCTGGATCCGGTTGAGGATACCGTCTACCGCTCGGGGCTGACGCAGACGGAGTGGGAAAAATTCTTCCGCTGAGAGCTCTGCGATCGAGTAGGAGGGGCTGAGTAGGCCCCGACCTCTCACACCACCGTGCGTACGGTTCCGTACACGGCGGTTCAACCGCATAAGTGCAGAGACTCGTACCGGTCAAGGATGCTGTAGTATCCTGCTTGTACGAGTCTCTTGC
>JAFWQQ010000096.1 GCA_017545165.1 Oscillospiraceae bacterium | reverse complement strand
GTTGTCTCAAAACGACCTGTCATTCTGAGCGACGCGAAGAATCTCTTTCTGAAAGTTTGTGAAAACCTTCAAACGAGAGATCCTTCGTCACTTCGCTCCTCAGGATGACAAAGCGGTTATCGTTTTGAGACAGCCCCTTTTTCAGATCCTTCGCTGCGGTCAGGATGACTGTCGATATCCTTTTGTCTCGGACCGAATCTACTTGTACAAAATCAGGGCGATCATCTCCAGGGGCTCGTCGCTGATGCACTGCATGGCGTGGCCTTCGCCGTCGTCGGTAAAGGTCACGTCGCCGGCTTCGACTCTGCGCTGCACGCCGTTGTCGTTGTACAGCCCTTCGCCCTTCAGGATCAGGTAGGTCTCCCCGTCGCCGTGGTGGATGTGCCAGCCGATCTCCGCGCCCTTTTCCAGTACCACGTGGGAAAAGACCCGGCCCTTGCCGTACATCTCGTCCGGACCGTTCAGGATGCGGTGAAACTGAGCCTGGCCCTCGCCGCCGAACATCTGCTTGCGTTCGTGGATCCGCTCGTCAAAGTGTCTGACCATGATGCGCCCTCCTTACATTCCCAGCTCTTCGTCGATGAGGATCACTTCCGCCTCCATGCCCATCATGGGGGCCCAGAGCACCAGCAGGCCCCGGCAGATCCGCTCCGCGCTGCGGCAGTCGTGGCAGCGGTCGTCGAGCTTGCAGGGGGTCTGGGCCGGGAAACGCCTGCAGTTCTGCACGGCGGCCACGTTCCGGGCCCGCTCCAGAGCGGAGGCGAAGTCCGGCCGGAGCTTGTTGACCCCGGCGACGATATAGAGCTTCTTGTTGCCGAAGACCTGGCCAGCCAGCCGGTTGCCCCGGCCGTCGATGTTCAGGATCTCCCCATCCTCGCTGATGGCGTTGGCGCTGGTGATGTACACGGGGGCGGCGTTGGCTTTCTGCAGGGTCTCCATCCCCGGCACACGCCAGTGCCAGTGGACGGTGTTGTGCTCGCTGAGCTTCTCGAAGAGTCCCAGTTGGTCCGCGGTCTTGCAGCCGCCGATGCCAACCTCGGTGTCCCGGATCTGGCCGCAGAGATAGGCCGCGGCCTCCTCGCCGGTGGCGAAGTGCTGCACGCCGAAGCCCCGGAGCTGCAGATTATGGATCGCTTTTTCAATATTCATGAAAAACCCTCCCGGCTTGATAGTAATCTCATTCTACTATCAAGCCGGGCGTTTTGCAAGTTTCAGTTTTCCAGAGCCCGGGCCAGATCCCGGGCGGAGAAGGCCAGACGCCTGGCAAATTCCGCGTCCCCGGCGTTCACCGCGATCCGCAGGGCGCTCTTGGCGCTGTCCGGGAAGATGTGCAGCTCATACGAGGGATCGTGGAGACGGATCCCGTCGCCGTAATCCGCGGGGAGCTCCAGCATCCATTGGGAGAGCCTGCCCATGAGAGCGGCCCGGTCCCGGCAGGGCAGCTCCAGCACAAAGCCCTCCGGCGCCTTGTCGGGCTCCTGCGCCGCGGGCGACGGAGCAAAGGCCTCGTCCGGCTCCAGACGAAGCCTGCCCTCCAGGGCGTCCACGCAGCAGCGGTAGTAGGAGAGGGGCGTCCCCACGTCGCACCAGTAGCCCGCCAGCGGCACCCCCAGCAGCAGCTCGCCCCGCTCCAGCAGCAGGGGGAAGAGATCGGCGGCGAAGTCAAAGGGCCTGTCCGGAGGGATGGCCGCCAGCGCCCGGGGCGAGAGCACATAGATCCCCGTGTTCACCAGATCGGTCACCACCCGGGACCAGGCGGGCTTTTCCACAAAGGCCCGCACGGCGTCGTTCTCATCCGTTACCGCCAGGCCGAAGCGCAGGGGAGAGGCCTCCCGGTGCAGGGCCAGGGTCACGGCGGCGCCCCGCTCCCTGTGACGGCGCAGCAGCTCCGACAGATCCAGGTCGCAGGCCGCATCCCCGCTGATCACCAGCACGTCCTCGCCGCCGATGAAGTCCGCGCAGTTTTTCACCGCCCCGGCGGTGCCCAGCTCCCTCTCCTCGGTGCGGTATTCCAGGCGGAGGCCCCAGGCGCTCCCGTCGCCAAGCGCTGCCTTTACCGCCTCCGGGCGGTACCGGAGGGCTGCGCAGACCCGGTCGAAGCCGTTCCTGTGCAGCAGCCGGAGGATATGCTCCGCCAGAGGCCGACCCAGCAGGGGGACCAGGGGCTTGGGCAGATCTCCGGTGACGGGCTTGAGCCGGGTGCCCTGCCCGCCGGCCAACAAAATGGCTTTCATGCGCCACCTCCTGCAGCTGTTTTTCCCGTTTGCTGGCAGTATGCCCCACCACAGCGAAAAATATCAGTTGTAAAGCGCGGCAAGTTTTGGTATAATACCTCAATGATTAAATGGGTGTATTATGGACAGGAGGTGTCGCGGTGAAAACGAATAAAAACATCCGGCGTTTGTCCGAGCCCGGAGTCGGCGTTTATCTGTTTTTCATGATCCTCTTCGCGCTGGCCGCCCTTTACTTCAAGATGTACTATGTGGCGGCGGCGGAGGGCGGCGTGATCCTGGTGCTGCTGGTTTACTCCTTCATTGCCCGCAAGATCAAGGAGAAGCAGCTGGTCGCCTATATCGAATCGGTGACCTATGATTCGGAGAACGCCAAGAACAATACCCTCATGCATTTCCCCCTGCCTATCGCGGTGTTTCGTCTGGACGACGCCACCATCGTCTGGGGCAACGAGTCCTTTTTCGGCATGTGCGGCGTTTCCAAAAAGCGTCTGGAGGCCCGGATCACCGACCTGGTGCCGCATTTCTCCGGCAAGTGGCTGCTGGAAGGACGAAACCGCTATCCGACGGTGCTGGAGCTGGCGGGCAAAAAGTATCAGGTCCACGGCAATCTGGTCCGCTCGGAAAAGGGAGAGGAGTCCAGCGCCTTCCTGGGCATCACCTACTGGGTGGATATCACCGAGTATGAGGAGATCCGCAGGGAGTACGAGGAGACCCGGCTGGTCCCCGGTATCGTGGTCATCGACAATTTGGACGAGCTGTACAAGAACCTGCCGGAGAGAGCCAGAAACGACCTGCGGGACGAGGTCGAGGATCTGCTCCATCACTGGTGCGAGAGCTATCATGGGATCCTGCGGCGCTTCGATCGGGACCGCTATCTGGTGATGCTGGAAAAGCGGAATCTGGACGTGCTGCGGGAGGAGAAATTCCCCATCACGGAGGAGATCCACAAGGTGGAGAGCGCCAACGGCGTCACCGCCAGCATCTCCGTCGGCCTGGGCGAGGAGGCCTCCAATCTGGGCGAAGCCATGCAGTACGCCGATATGGCGGTGGAGCTGGCCCTGACCCGGGGCGGCGACCAGGCGGTGGTCAAGAACCGGCTGAACTTCGAGTTCTTCGGCGGCCGCGGCATGGAGGTGGAGAAACGCACCAAGGTCAAGTCCCGCGTGATGGCCAACACCCTGGCCCAGCTGATGCGGGATTCCTCCAAGGTCTTCGTCATGGGCCACCGCTTCGCGGACCTGGACTGCCTGGGCGCCTGCGTGGGCGTGTGCTGCATGGCCAGGACCTGCGGCGTGCGGGCCAGCATCGTGATGGATACGGAGCATAACGCCGCCAAGTCGCTTCTGAGCCGTCTGCAGCAGGACAAGGAATACAAGGACGTTTTCCTCAGTGTGGAGGACGCCATGCTGGCCGCGGACGGCCGGACCCTGCTGGTGGTCGTGGATACCAACCGCCCCGAGCAGGTCGAGGACGCGGATCTGCTGGCCGCCTGCAACCGGGTCGCGGTCATCGACCACCACCGGGTGGCAGCCACCTATATCCAGAACGCCGCCCTGGGCTTTATCGAGCCCTATGCCTCCTCCGCCTGCGAGCTGATCACGGAGATTCTGCAGGAGCTTACCGACCAGACCCAGATCACCCGCTGCGAAGCCGAGGCTTTGCTGGCCGGTATCGTGCTGGATACCAAGAGCTTCTCCCTGCGCACCGGCGAGCGCACCTTCGACGCCGCTGCCTGGCTGCGGCGGGCCGGTGCGGACACCCAGGAGGTCAAGAAGTTCTTCCAGTCCGATCTGGAGGATACCATTGCGCGCTTCAAGATCCTCCAGAGCGTGATCCTGCATCGGAACGTGGCCATCGCCGCGCCCTCCGAGCCCCAGAAGCGGGTCGTCGCCGCCCAGGCGGCCGACGAGCTGCTGAACATCTCCGGCGTGGACGCCTCCATCGTCATCGTGCCGGACGGGAAGGGCAAGATCTACGCCTCCGCCCGTTCCATCGGCGAGATGAACGTGCAGATCCTCATGGAGAAGCTGGGCGGCGGCGGCAACCGCAGCGCGGCCGCGGTGCAGTTCACCGGCCTCAGCCTGAATGAGGTGCTGAAGAAGGTCTACGCCGCCATTGACGAATATCTGGAACAATAGAGATTGCATAAAGGAGTGTCGAATATGAAGGTCATTTTCAATGCCGATGTGAGAGGCCAGGGCAAAAAGGGCGAGATGAAGGAAGTCTCCGTGGGTTATGCCCGCAACTACCTGATCCCCCGGGGCCTGGCTTCGGAAGCCACCCCCGATCATATCAACGCCATCAAGCTGAAGGAAAAGGCGAGGATCGCCCAGGCCGCCAAGGAAAAGGCCCAGGCCGAGGAGTATGCCCAGAAGCTGGGCGGCGTTCAGGTCATCGTCCGCGCCAAGGCCGGCTCCTCCGGCAAGCTCTTCGGCGCGGTGACCTCCGAGGCCATCAGCAAGGCCCTGAAGGAACAGTTTGACATGGACATCGAGAAGAACAAGATCGTCCAGTCCGAGCCCATCAAGACCTTCGGCAGCTTTACCGTGAAGGCGAAGCTGGGCAGCGAGGTCAGCGGCAATATCCACCTGCTGGTGGTGGAGGAGAAGTAAGGCTCTCGCGGAGCGCGAGGACAGGAAGAGGTGCGTCTGATGGACGAGCTGTTGGGAAGAAGAACGCCATATTCCGCCCAGGCCGAGCAGGCGGTGATCGGCTCCATGCTGATCGACCCCCGCTGTATTCCGGAGGTCCTGGACAAGCTGAAGGCGGATGAGTTTTATCTCAAACGCAACCGGGACATCTTCGAGACCATCTATGCCATGTTTGCCTATGGGCAGACCATCGACCCGGTGACGGTGCTGGACCAGACCCGGGTCCGGGGCGTCTGGGAGGAGAACCTGGACAGCTACATGGCCGAAGTGATGCGCATGACGCCTACCGCGGCCAATGTACTGGAGTACGCGGCCATCGTCCGGGACCGGGCGCTGCTGCGGCGGCTGGGCGAGACGGCGGATGAGATCAACAAGATGGTAGGCGAGGGCTCCGGCGAGGCGGACGCCCTGCTGGAGGCGGCGGAGCGGAAGATCTACGCCCTGCGCCAGGGCCGCAACGTGGGCGGCCTGCTGCCCATCGCCGGCGTGGTGCAGAACGTGTTCGACAATCTGTCCGAGGCGGCGGCCTCCGGCAACAAAATCCCCGGTATCCCCACCGGCTTTGCCGATATGGACCGGACCATCCTGGGCCTGAACAAATCCGAGCTCATCCTGATCGCCGCCCGCCCCGGCATGGGCAAGACCAGCATCGCGCTGAACATGGCCCTGCACGCGGCGGTGAACGAGGGCAAGTCCATCGCCATCTTTTCCCTGGAAATGTCCCGGGAGCAGCTGGTGAGCAGGCTCCTGTCCAAGGCGGCCCTGGTGCCCTCCCAGAATCTGATGACCGGCCAGCTTACGCCCCAGCAGTGGCGGGACATCACCGACGCCGCCCAGACCCTCAGCGCCACGGAGATCCGCATCGACGACAATCCGACTCTCACCGTGTCGGAGATGAACGCCCAGTGCCGCCGGATCCCCAAGCTGGATCTGGTGATCATCGACTATCTGCAGTTGATGCAGTCCGCCGGCAGCGGGCACAGCTGGTCCAACGAGAGCCGCACCCAGGCCGTCAGCGACATCAGCCGCATGATGAAGATCATGGCCAAGGAGCTGAACGTGCCGGTGATCTGCATCAGCCAGCTCAGCCGCGCCAACGAGTCGAGGCAGGACAAGCGCCCCATGCTCTCGGACCTGCGGGAATCCGGCGCCATCGAGCAGGACGCCGACGTGGTCATCGGCCTGTACCGGGACGGCTATTACAACAAGGAGTGCGAAAACCCCAATCTGGCCGAGGCCATCGTGCTGAAAAACCGCAAGGGCGCCACCGGTACGGTGGAGCTGACCTGGCTGCCGGAGTATACCTCCTTCGGCAATGTGGAAAGATGGCACGAGGATGAATATTGATCGAAGCCTGATCCCGGCGGGCAGCCGCGTCCTCTGCGCCGTGTCCGGCGGGGCGGACTCCATGTGCCTGCTGCATCTGCTGTGGAGCAGGGGGGACCTGGAGCTCAGCGCCGCCCACTATGAGCACGGGCTGCGGGGGGAGGAATCCCTGCGGGACGCCCGCTTTGTGGAGGACTTCTGCCGGGAGCGGGGCATCCCCTTCGTGATGGAACGGGGGGACGCCGGCGCTTATGCCCGGGAAAAGGGCCTGGGCGTCGAAGAGGCGGCCCGGGAGCTCCGCTATGCCTTCCTGGAAAGAGAAGCGGAAAAGCTGCACTGCGACTGGATCGTCACGGCCCATACGGCCGACGACAATGCCGAGACCCTGCTGCTGAATCTCTGCCGCGGAGCGGGAGCCGCCGGCCTTTCCGGCATTCCGCCCAGGCGGGGGAGGATCCTGCGGCCCCTGCTTGCTTCTACCCGTGCGGAGATCGAGGCTTATCTTGCCGAGAACCACGTCGGCCATGTGGAGGACAGCAGCAACGACAGCGACGCCTATCGGCGCAATGTGCTGCGGCACCGGGTGACACCGGTGCTGCGGGAGCTGAACCCCCGCTTTGCCGAGGCCGCGGGGCGCACTGCTGCCCTGCTGCGAAGGGATGAGGACTGCCTTTCCGCCTTGGCGGCGGACTTCCTGCAGCGGGAGTATGACGGGGAGAGTCTTCCGCTTTCCGCGCTGCGCTCGCTCCATCCGGCCCTTTCCTCCCGCGTTCTGCGGCAGCTCTGCCCCGGAAGTCTGGGGCAGGAGCATGTGGAGGCGGCGCTGCGTTTCTGCGCCGGTGAAGGCCTGGCCTATCTGGATCTCCCCGGCCTCCGGCTGCGGCGGGAGCAGGGGAGACTGTTTTTTTCCGAGGCGCAGAGCGCCAGGATCCCCGATCGGCCCCTGCGGCCCGGCGAGCGTTTGGAGATCCCCGAGGCGGGCCTCGCGCTCCGGGCGGACCTGGTGCTATTTCCGGGAGAAATTTACGACTTATTCAAAACTTATCTCTTCAAATTTGATTGTATCTGTGGTACACTGTACTGCACCGGCCGTCGGCCGGGAGACCGTCTGCATCCCCAGGGGAGAGGCTGCGGCAAGAGCCTGCACGACCTGTTTCGGGAGGAGGGACTGACCCAGACCCAGCGCGATCGAAGACTTGTCCTGCGGGACGAGAAGGGCGTTCTGGCCGTTTTGGGCTATCCTCCGGACGAGAGAGTGAGATGCGCGCCGGGCGACCTCTGCTTACGGATACAAATCTCAGACAACTAGGGGGATACTATGAACAGCAGCATCGAGCGCGTCCTGATCTCCGCCGAGGAGATCGAAGAAAAGGTTTCCGAGGTCGGAAAACAGATTTCCCGCGATTATGAGTGCAAGAACCCCATCTTCGTCGGCGTGCTGAAGGGCTGCTTTATCTTTATGGCGGACCTGATGCGGCATGTGACCATTCCCTGCTCCATGGATTTCATGGCGGTTTCCTCCTATAAGGGCACCTCTTCCACCGGCGCGGTCAAGATCAACAAGGACCTGAATCAGGACATTGAGGGCCGCCATCTGATCCTGGTGGAGGATATCCTGGACTCCGGCGTGACGCTGAACTATCTGAAGCATTATCTGATGGTCCGGCAGCCCGCGTCCATCAGCATCGTGACCTTGATGGACAAGCCCGCCCACAGGAAGGCTCCCGTCACGGCAGACTATGCCTGCTTTGACGTGCCGGACGCTTTCGTGGTGGGCTACGGTCTGGACTATAATGAGCGCTTCCGGAATCTGCCCTATATCGGCATCTTGAAGCCGGAAGTCTACAGCGACTGAGAAAACGCTGATCCAATCGGCGTCGGCGTTCTCCGGAAAAGCTGCTTTCGGTGATAGAGCATCCTGACCCCAAGCAATTCCCACTGAAGGAAGTGAAGGTATTTGAAACCAAATCGCAATAGAAGCCGGGACCTGGGCTTTTATCTCCTCATGCTGGCGATCCTGATCGCGGTGGTCATGCTGTTGACCAAGCAGTCCTCGCCCTATAAAATCGAAGATTACTCTCAGCTGGTGTCCCTGTTCCGGGAGGAACGGGTGAAGTCCTTCCGCTTTATCCCCGGAAGCTCCAGCAATACCATCGAGATGGAGATCCGCCTGAAGCCGGGAGAAAAGCTCCAGACCACCGAGGACGGCAGCGGCATCGAGATCGTCATGGATCTGAGCTCGACGACGGATGCGACTCAAAACCAGCCGATCAAGCTGAGTTACGACCTCTACAGTTTTTCGGTCTTTTATGAGGACTTCCATGACCTGATCCTGGAGCAGTATGAGGCGGGCATCCTCGAGTCCTACGAGTATGAGCCCGGCGGCAGCATCCCCTGGTGGGTCAGCATCATTCCTTACGCCATCCTTCTGTTGGGCGCGTTCGTCCTCTGGTATGTGATGATGAACCGGATGGGCGGAGGAGCCGGAAGCGTTGCCCGCTTCAGCAAGGCCCGCACCCGTCTCGGCAGCGAGGAGAAGAACAAAAAGACCTTCAAGGATGTGGCCGGCTGCGACGAGGAAAAGGAAGAGCTGGCCGAGATCGTGGACTTTTTGAAGGATCCCAAGTCCTACACCGCCATGGGCGCCCGCATCCCCAAGGGCGTGCTGCTGGTCGGCCCTCCGGGCACCGGCAAGACCCTGCTGGGCAAGGCCGTGGCGGGAGAAGCCAACGTCCAGTTTCTGTCCATCTCCGGCTCGGACTTCGTGGAGCTCTATGTGGGCGTGGGCGCGGGCCGTGTCCGCGACCTCTTTGAG
>JAFWQQ010000095.1 GCA_017545165.1 Oscillospiraceae bacterium | reverse complement strand
TTTGCGGTACTCTCTGGATGGTTTTCCACATTTTTGGCCTCTCAGGGCTTGAACAGGTCGCCTTTTTCCACAATCTTGGCCAAATGAAAGAGGCGTTGCCTCTCAATAGTCTCTTTAACTATTTTGAGACAACGCCTTTTTGCAATTATGTTTTGGTAAAATTGAAGACGATGCCGATTACAGCGGAGCCCAGGATAAAGAAGATGGGGTGCAGCTTCTTCGCCGGCTTCACCCAACGGGTCAGCACGATCAGCACCGCCGCCAGGGCCAGGGCCTTCCAGTTGAACACCGACCAGTCCAGCAGATCGGCAAAGACCCCGCTCTCCTCAAACTTGTCAAGATGGAACATGGCGACCTTCACCACCAGCAGTCCCGCCGCGGCGATCAGGCCCACGGAGCAGGGGCGCAGCCCGTAGAAGGCGGCGTCCACGATCTTGTTCTGCCGGAACTTCTGCAGCACCCGGGCGATGATCAGGATGATGATGATCTCCGGGGTGATGAGGCCCAGGGTCGCGATGACGGCGCCGGGGATCCCGGCGGAGTGGAAACCCACATAGGTGGCCATGTTGACGCCGATGGGGCCCGGGGTGGACTCGGAAACGGCGATCATGTCCGCCAGCTGGGCGGCGGTGAACCAGCCGGTTTTTTCCGCCATGTCGTAGAGGAAGGGCAGGGTCGCCATCCCGCCGCCCACGGCGAAGAGGCCGGTCTTGAAAAACTCCCAGAACAGTCTCAGCAGGATCATTTGCCCCGCACCCCCCATCTGGTCAGAAGGATGCCGGCCAGTGCGCAGAAGAGCACGTAGAACACCGGGGAGATGTCAAACACCTTGGAAATATCCAGAAACACAGAAAGCCCGAAGACCAGCAGGAACAGGACCAGGGCCCCTTTGTCCTTCACCGCGCCTTTCCAGAGCTTCAGCACGGCGTTGAAGATCAGCACGCACACACAGACCCGGATGGCGGCGAAGGCGCTCTTCACCTGGGGAATGTCCGCAAAATGGGTCAGCACGCCGGCGATGACCGTGATGATGACCAGAGACGGGAACACCACGCCCAGGGTGGCCGCGATGCCGCCCAAAGTGCCCGCTTCCTTATAGCCGATAAAGGTGGCCGTGTTCACCGCGATGACGCCGGGGGTGCACTGGCCAACCGCGTAGTAGTCCATCAGTTCCTCGTTGGAAGCCCAGCCGTGGCGATCCACGATCTCCCGCTCCAGGATGGGAATCATGGCGTAGCCGCCGCCGAAGGTCATCACGCCGACCCGGGCAAAGGCCAGGAAGAGCTGAAGCAGTTTATTCACTTTCCGATCGCCTCGGTGAATTCTTTATACTTCTCTATCTTGGCGGCGCAGTCATCCCTGTTCTTGCCGCGCACCAGCAGATAGACCTTGATCTTGGGCTCGGTGCCGGAGGGGCGCACGATGAAGCTGGAGCCGTCGGCCAGCTCGAAGTACAGCACGTTGGAGCCGAAGAAGGGCGTCCGATCCACCTTGCCCAGGCCCTTGACGTCGATGCTGCCGTCCAGATAATCCCGCAGGCGCAGCACGGGCTCGCCGGCGATCTCCTCGGGAGGATTGGAGCGGAAGTCGTCCATGATGGCCTTCATCTTGGCCATCCCCTCCAGACCGGGCATTACCAGGTTCACGGTCTTCTCGGCAAACCAGCCGTACTTTTCGTACAGGGCGTTCATGGCGTCCAGCAGGGTCATGCCCTTCAAGGAGTAGGCTGCTGCCATCTCGGCCACCATCATGGAGGCGGTGACGGCGTCCTTGTCCCGGACATAGTCACCCACCATGTAGCCATAGCTCTCCTCATAGGCGAAGATATACTGGTAGGAACCGGCGGCCTCCCAGGCGGCCACCCGCTCGGCCATGAACTTGAAGCCGGTGAAGGTTTCCTCAAAATGGACGCCGTTGGCCTGACAGACGGTGCGGGCCATGTCGGTGGTGACGATGCTGGCCACGGCCCCGGCATTGGCGGGGAGCTTGCCGGTGGCCTTGCGGGCCTGGATGATGTAGTCCAGAAGCAGCACGCCCATCTGGTTGCCGGTGATGGTCACATACTCGTCCCCGCAGCGCACCATGGTGCCGATGCGGTCCGAATCCGGGTCGGTGCCGATGATCAGGTCGCTGCCCACCTTCTTGGCCAGATCCACGGCCAGGTAGAAGCCCTCGGGATTCTCCGGATTGGGAGAAGCCACCGTGGGGAAGCTGCCGTCTATGACCATCTGCTCGGGCACGGGGTACAGGTGCTTGATGCCCAGGCGCTTCAGGGCTTCGGGCACCAGCTTGTAGCCGCAGCCGTGGAAGGGGGTGTACACGATCTTCAGCGTGTCCGCCGCCTGCTTCACCGCCTCCGGGTCGATGGCCTGAGCCAGCACGTTCTGCAGGAAGGCCTCGTCGGTCTCCTCGCCGATGATCTCGATCAGGCCCTGCTTCACGGCCTCGTCAAAGTCGCAGGTCTTGAAGCCGGTGAAGATGTCGATGGCCTCCATCTGGCTGGCGATGGCCTCGGCATGCTGGGGCGGCAGCTGGGCGCCGTCGGACCAGTAGACCTTATAGCCGTTGTACTCCTTGGGGTTGTGGCTGGCGGTGACGTTGAGGCCGGCGGTGCAGCTGTAATGCCGCACGGCAAAGCTCAGCTCGGGGGTGGGACGCAGCGCGTCGAAAATGCGCACGTGGATGCCGTTGGCGGCCATGACGCATGCGGCCTCCCGGGCGAATTCCTCGCCGTTGAGGCGGCAGTCGTGGGCGATGGCGATGCCCTTGCCCTTAGCCTCCTCGCCCTCTGCGGCGATTACGTTGGCAAAGGCCTGGGTGGCCCAGCGGATCACATGCACGTTCATGTGATGCAGACCCACCTTCATGGTGCCGCGCAGGCCTGCGGTCCCGAACTCCAGGGGAGCGAAGAAACGGCTTTCGATCTCCTTCTCGTCGTCGCGGATGGCGTCCAGTTCCTTCCATTCCGCGTCGCTCAGAGCGGGACTGTCCAGCCAGCGCTGATACTCTTCCTTAAAGTTCCTCATTGTTTTCCTCCTTCGATAATGCGACTGCATCGTCATAAAGCTGTTCAGGTACATAGATATCCACACCCTGTCCGCTCATGCCCATCACCACGCGGGCAAAGCCCCCGTTGCCGGGATCCAGGCAGAGACAGGGTATGCCGTAAGCCTCCAGCATGTTCACCAGAAGCCGATCCGACATATCCACGCAGCTGCGGTGGCAGAGATAGCGCGGCGGCACGGGCGCGCCGTCTTCGCCCCTGGGCCAGTTGTCAGACAAGGCTGACCAGTCCACCCGGCCCCATTCGATTTTCGGTCCTTCCATCCTGAAGCACTCCTTCATTTATGATATCGAGATCCTTCTCTTATTTTATACCCCCGATAGAGCTGTTCTGCAAGCATTATTCTTGCCAAATGATGAGGAAATGTCATTTTGCTCATGCTCAGGCGCAGATCCGCCCGATTTTTTACAGTTTCTGCCAGTCCGAAGGAGCCTCCCACCACAAAACAGAGCTTTGGCTTGCCGGAATTCTCTCTTCCCTCCACCAGCTCCGCCATAAACTCGCTGGGCTGCTCTTTCCCCTCCACGCACAGGGCGACCACATAGGCGTCCGCCGGGATGGCTTTGAGGATCTCTCCGGCCTCCCGCTCCAGGGCGGCGTCGATCTCCGCCCGGGAGGGCTTCTCCGGCAGGCGCTGCTCCTGGGGCTCGACCAGCTCCAGGCGGCAGTAGGCAACCAAGCGCTTCTGATACTCGGCGAAGGCGTCCAGATAGAAGCGCTCCTTCATTTTGCCCACGCAGATGAATTTGACAGAAAGCATACAAAGCGCTCCTTTCGTCAAGGCTCTCACCACAAAAGGAAACCGCGCCAGGATCATCCTGGACCGTTTCACAGCCTCGTCTTCCTTTTGATCCCAATTCTCCGCTTTCTTCTGTTTATCCGCTTGAACGCGCGTGCTGATTAAGAAAATTATACCAGAATCCCGCCGCCTTTGCAAGCGGCAGACAAAGCAGGCTGCAGGGCTTCAAGCAGAGCAGAGTGCAGGGCTTCCGTACCCGGACAAACGCCCGTCGACACGCACCCACACCCATCCGCCCCCGTAGGGGCATCAGGTCGTGCCCGCCGTCCCGTGCCAACCTGTAGCGCCGAGCATCGCTCGGCGATCCCGCGCCGACGCCCGTCCCCCGTCGTAGGGGCGGCCCTTGTGGCAGCCCGCAGTCCCGCGTCGACGTCCACACCCCCACCGCTGCGCCGTCAACCATCTGTCATCCTGAGGAGGCAAAGCCGACGAAGGATCTCAATCGCGGCAGCGATTGCACCCAACATCGGCATTTGTCAGCCCCTGCGCCGGGGGCGAAACCCTTCGCTTATACTATTCTTCGATAAGGAAGCTTGAAAGATTTCTGAGGCGGATTTGCGTCAGGCAAGGCGGTGGCCGCAGAGCATAATGGAGATATATGGTCAAGGCCGCCAACGAAGCATGGCACAAATCCGGCCAGAAAGATTCAAG
>JAFWQQ010000094.1 GCA_017545165.1 Oscillospiraceae bacterium | reverse complement strand
TGCTGTCTGTGTTATCTTATTCATGGCGAATAGGGTGGCACCTGCCTTTCGGTTTTGTCTGGACAACTCAACCTTAATACAGGCCACTCCTATTTGCTATCTTTTTTTCACTTACTGTCACACATCATTGTAAACCCTACATGTTTTCAGATTTTTTGTTGGAGGGATCTTCATGAAAACCATTCCTCTGGGAAATACCGGCCTTACGGTGACAAAAACCGCCATGGGCTGTCTTCCCCTGCAGCGCTGTGAGGTGGATTATGCCGTAAAGCTGCTGCAGGCCGCCTTTGAAGGCGGGATCCGCTATTTTGACACCGCCAACGCCTATACCGACAGCGAAAAAAAGATCGGCCTGGGTCTTGCCGACGTGCGCGATCAGATCGTGATCTCCACCAAGAGCCAGGCCCGGAACAAAGAAGGGGTCCTGGCCCATATCGAAAACAGCCTTCGGACCATGAGGACCGACCATATCGATCTCTTCCAGTTCCACCAGGTGCCTGAGGTGCCGGATCCCGAGGATCCCAACGGAGCCTATGCCGGGGCGCTGGAAGCGAAGCGCCGCGGCTGGATCGACCACATCGGCGTGACTACCCATCGGGTGAACGTGGCCGAGGACTGCATTGCCTCCGGCTTGTTTGAAACGCTGCAGTTCCCCTTCAGCTATATCTCCTCCGAGCGGGACCTGGCCCTGGCCGCCAAGTGCAAGCAGGCCGGCATGGGCTATATCGCCATGAAGGGGCTTGCAGGCGGCATGCTCACCAATATCCGGGCCTGCCACGCATTTATGAAGCAGTATGACAATGTGGTGCCCATCTGGGGCATCCAGAAGCTGGAGGAGCTGGAGCAGTGGCTGGCCGTGGCCCGGGAGGATCCGGACATGGATGAGGAACTGGCCGCCTTCATCAAGAAAGAACGCCAGGAGCTGTCCGGCAGCTTCTGCCGCAGCTGCGGCTACTGCATGCCCTGCCCCGTGGGGATCGAGATCCGCAACTGCGCCCGTATGAACATGCTCCTGCGCCGCAGCCCCTGGCAGCAGTACATGAGCCCGGAATGGCAGGCCAAGATGAACAAGATCGAAGACTGTCTGGAGTGCCGCAGCTGCGCAAGCCGCTGCCCCTACCAGCTGGACACGCCCAACCTCCTGAAATACATGCTGAAGGATTACAGGGAATTCTATGAAACACACAAAGACCTTCTCTGAGCGTATGCGCCGTATCCTGGCGCTCAGCCTTGCCCTTTTGGCGGCGCTGTCGCTGGCCGCCTGCGGGGAGAACCGCAAAAGCACGCGGGAAGTCTACGCCATGGACACCATTATGACCCTTACCGCCTACGGGACCGACGGGGAAAAGGGACTGGATGCGGCAGAGAGCGTGATCCTGGCCATGGATGTAACGCTGGATCCGGAATTGACCACCAGCACCGTCTATGCCATCAACCACGCCAAGGGGCAAAGCGTTGTCATCCCCGCCCAGGTGGCAAAAATGCTGAGCACGGCCAAAACCGTCTATGACCAGAGCGGCGGCGCCCTGGATCTGAGCATCTACCCCCTTGTCAAGCGCTGGGGCTTTGTGGATCAGAAATACTATAAGCCCACAGAGGCTGAGATCGCAGGGGATCTGAGTCTCCTGTGCTTTGACAAGATCTCGCTCACCAGCTTCCCCTCCACCGGTTCCTATTCTCTCACCCTCCCGGACTATGGGGAGATCAGCTTTGCCGCTGTTGCCAAAGGCTGCGCCGCGGAGAACGCCGTTGACGCCATGCGTCAGGTCGGCGTCAAAAGCGCCATCATCTCGCTGGGCGGCAATGTCCAGACTCTTGGCGTCAAGCCGGACGGGAGCCTGTGGAAGGTCGCCATTCAGGATCCGGAAAATCCGGACGGCTATGTGGCCACGGTGAGAGTGGGAGAGATGGCTGTCGTCACCAGCGGCCCCTATGAGCGAAACTTTACCCAGAAGGGCGTTCTCTACCATCACATCCTCAATCCCGCCACCGGACATCCGAGCAGCAGCTCTCTGCGTTCCGTCACCATTCTCTGCGACGACGGCACCATGGCGGACTGTCTGTCCACGGCCATGTTTGTCCTGGGTGAAAGCAAGGCGCTGAATTACTGGCGGCAGTACGGCGGATTTGAGATGATCCTCATTACCAATGACGACCGCATCATCTGCACCAAGGGCTTGCTGGAGAGCTTTACCCTGGAGCAGGGCGGCAGCAAGTACAGCGTAAGCTATTGCGAGTAATATGGCAGAACTGAAAACGGAGATCCGTTACCTGAAAGGAATAGGAGAGAAAAAGGCGCAGGCTTTTCATAAGCTGGGCGTCTTTACTCTCTATGACCTTCTTTCGTTTTTCCCTCGGCGCTACGAGGACCGCAGCGTCTATAAGCCCATCGCTTTGGCCGAAAACGGCGAGAGCGTCTGCATCCGGGCCATGGCGGCGGATACGCCGAGACTGGCCCGGATCCGGAAGGGTCTGGATCTGGTGAAGTTCCGTGTCGTGGACGAGAGCGGTATGGCGGAAATCACCTATTTCAATCAAAGCTACCGAAAAGACAATATCGTCAAGGGCGAAAGCTACGTCTTCTTCGGGAAAATGGAGCTGAACGGCTCCCGAAGGAGCATGGTCAACCCCGTCTGCGAACGCGAGGGCGTCCAGGGCGGGGTCACTGGCCGCATCGTCCCGGTCTATCGGATGACGACAGGACTCAACCAGCACAGCATCCTGCAGGCGGTACGCCAGGGGCTCAGCGAATGCGGAGAACAGATCCCGGAGATCCTGCCGGAGGAGCTGCGGCGAAGGGAACAGCTCTGCGCCGCCCGCTATGCCTATGAAAACGTCCACTTCCCTGCCGATTTCCAGGCGCTGGAGATTGCTCGTCGGCGGCTCATCTTTGAAGAGCTCTTCGTTCTGGCCTGCGCTCTAGGCAAAATGCGGGAGGAGCGGGTGCGAGAGAGCGGGATACGAATAGCTGCCTGCGACCCGGAGGAATTCTACCGGACGCTCCCCTTCCAGCCCACCAAGGCCCAGCGGCGGGCCGTGGATGAAGCGCTGAAGGATCTGCAGTCCGGCCTCGTGATGAACCGGCTGGTCCAGGGCGACGTGGGCAGCGGCAAGACCATGGTTGCCGCGGCCCTCATCTGGGCGGCCTGGAAAAACGGGCTGTGCAGCGCCTTTATGGCCCCCACGGAGATCCTGGCCCAGCAGCACTTCAGCACGCTGACCGGCTTTCTTGCCCCTTTCGGCATCCGGCTGGGAAAGCTCACCGGATCCTCCACGGCGAAGGAAAAACGGCAGGTCAAGGCGGCGCTGGAAGCCGGGGATCTGGATCTGGTCATCGGCACCCATGCCCTTTTCAGCGCAGATGTGGCCTATAAAAATCTGGGCCTCGTCATCACCGACGAGCAGCACCGCTTCGGCGTGAATCAGCGCTCAGCCCTCATCGGGAAGGGCCAGCGGCCCCACGTGCTGGTCATGTCCGCCACCCCCATCCCCAGGACCCTTGCCCTGATCCTGTACGGCGACCTGGACGTCTCTATTCTCGACGAGCTGCCGCCGGGGCGTCAGAAGGTGGACACCTTTGCCGTGGACGAGAGCTATCGGGACAGGCTCAACGGCTTTATCCGGAAGCTCGCGCAGGAGGGCCGGCAGATCTTCGTGGTCTGCCCCATGGTGGAGGAAAACGACGAGCTGCCCCAGGAGCTGAAAAGCGCAGAGGAGCATGCCAGGGAACTCCGGGAGGCCTTCCCCGAGCTGAAGGTCGCCTGTGTGCACGGCAAGCTCAAGCCAAAAGAAAAAGAGGCCGTGATGGCCTCCTTCGTCTCCGGCGAGACAGACGTGCTGGTGTCCACCACTGTGATCGAGGTGGGCGTTGATGTTCCCAACGCGGCGCTGATGGTGGTGGAGAACGCGGAGCGCTTCGGTCTCAGTCAGCTGCATCAGCTGCGGGGCCGGGTCGGCCGCGGCAGGCACAAGAGCTGGTGCATCCTGGTGTCTGACGCCCAGGGCGAAGAGGTCCGGGCCAGGCTGGACATCCTCTGCAAAAGCAACGACGGCTTCAAGGTCGCAGAAGAGGACCTGCGGCTCCGCGGTCCCGGCGATTTCTTCGGTTCCCGCCAGAGCGGACTGCCGGAGATGCACGTGGCGGACCTTGGTGCGGATGCCAAGATCCTGCAGCGGGCCCAGCAGGCGGCTCTCCAAGTGCTGCAGGAGGATCCGGAGCTGGAAAAGGCCGGACACGAAGTCCTGCGCGCACAGGTGGAACGGCTTTTTCAAAGCAACGCAGACAGCTTTAACTGAAAAGAAGCTTCCTCAAACTCATGAGGGAGCTTCTTTTCTTCTATTCAGGTTTTCTGATTGTTCTCCAGGCTGCGAACCACGCCTGCGATGGCCTTGACTGCCCCGTCCACGCCGGTGACGGCGCTGTTGATGCACAAATCGTAGTTGTTGATATCGCCCCAGATCTGATCGGTGTAATACTTATAATAGCTGGAACGGTCCTTGTCAACTTCCTTGATCAGCCGCCTCGCCTGATCCTCCGAGAGCCCTCGCCGCTCCATCATGGTGCGGATGCGGAAATCCAGCGGCGCCATGATGAACACGCGCAGCAGGTCCTTTCGGTGGCGCAGGACATAATCCGCACATCGACCGACAAAGACGCTGTTCCCGTCCTCGGCCAGGCTGCGGATCGCGTCGAACTGGGCCGAGGCGATCTGGGTGCTGAGTCGAAAGCCTTCTCCAACGCCCAGATAATGAGGGGACGCGGAAATAAACGGCGCAATGCGCTTTTCATCATAGGAGGCAAGGATCGCCTTATTGAAGTTCGAGTCCTCCGCAGCACGGTCCACGATCTCCTTGTCCAGGCAGCGGAAGTTCAGCTCCGCCGCCAGGCCCGAGGCGATCAGATGCCCGTTGCTGCCGTGTTGTCTTCCGATGGTGATGATCATGTCCATCCCTCCCGTTCTGCCGTCATTGTATCATGATTTCGCTATTTTGCAAGTGGGAATGCTCCCAGCTCAAAGCGGGGCAGAGCTCATACTATTATCTAATAACTAGACAATCTTTGCGGCTGGATTTGCGCCATGCTTCGTTATCGTCCTTGGCAATACACAAAGTATTCCCTGCGGACGATGCCTCGCCTGACACAAATCCATCTCGCAAATATTTGTCTACTTCTTATCAGATAATAGTAT
>JAFWQQ010000045.1 GCA_017545165.1 Oscillospiraceae bacterium | reverse complement strand
TTTCGCAACGAGGTCTTCGCGACTTTGGAAAAAGTGGTTCTCAGGCTCTGTGATACGATTTGTGATCTTTCTGCGGATACCATTCGGAGCATTACCGGCCGCTCCTGGATTATCAATTGTTTTAATTGAAGAATAGTATTAGTTTAACCATAATGGTACGCAAGCCAGATGAAAGGCGCCGCCATGCTTTACGGCCTGTATTGCTCCATGATTTCAAGAATATCTGTTTGATAGACGTTCCCGTTCAATACGCTCCCATCCGGTCCGAAAGAGATGGTCCTGAGGTTTTTCGGTTCTTCCTCATAGGGGTTTGATACCGTCGTGCTTGCATCAAAATACTCGGCAAGATATTTCAGGGCGTTTCCGGCGGGAAAGATCACGTTGCCCTGGTTCTGGGGGATCTGCAGAGGCTCGAAGCTCCGAAGGATCTCCCGGGTCCGCGTGTTGTACGGATTCGGGTCTTCCGGACTGACAAGCCATGCAGGCTGCAGACGGACGGGGAGCCCGGCTTCCCGGGCTTTTTTTGCAAAATCGAAGACCGGATCGAGAGGAATGTGCTCCTGATGAAAAGCGTCCACGGACAAGAGCAGATCATTGACGCCGCTGTCCGCCAGGCTCCGGGCCACCGCCTCGATCCGCTCCGGCTCCCGGGAGAAATAGCCGTTGGTGATCACCTGCCGCTTGCCGATCCCCAGCTCGGCGGCGGTCCTTTGGATCTCGCAGACCGCCTCCGGGAAGAGCAGGGGCTCCCCGCCGAAGGTCATCAGGGTCCGGATGGGATAGGCCCCGCAGATCTTCCGGACCGCCTCCGCGGCGATGCGGGGGTCGATATGGCCGGAGCAGCTTTCGTGGTCGCCCTCCGAGCAGTGCCGGCACTTGCCCGTGCAGGCAAGGGTCACCACAAACTCGATGCGCTCCAGATGCTTCAGATATTCGTTCATTCTCCGCTGCGTCCTTTCCGTTTTTCGATCAGGTTTCGGCGCTCTCCGCCGGGAACGGGCCGGGGGCCGTCTCCTTGTCCCGGACTTTTCCGCAAAAGCTCCCTGCGGGGAGAAGCGGATCAGAAGGCCCACTTGCCCCGGCGGAAAATGGGAACGGTCCTGCCGTCCCGGGTGAGGGCGTCGATGTCCAGCCCCTCATAGCCGATCATGAAGTCGACGTGCTCCATCGAGTCGTTGATGCCCATCTCGCGGCACTCCTCCAGGGTCTTGTCCTCAAAGCCGCGGATGGTATTGGTGAAGCCCATGCCCAGCGCCAGGTGGCAGGCGGCGTTCTCGTCAAAAAGGGTTCTGTAGAACAGCAGGCCGGACTCGTTGATCGGGGAATCGACCGGCACCAGCGCGCACTCGCCCAGATAGGCTGCGCCCTCGTCCATGGCGATCATCTGTTCCAGCAGGGCCTGGTTCTTCTCGGCCTTGACCTCCACCGCCTTGCCGCCCTCGAAGCGGACGGAGAAGTTTTCGATCAGCTCGCCGTTGTAGCTGAGGGGCTTGGTGGCGTATACAATGCCCTCGGCCTTGCCGCGCATCGGGGAGGTGAAGCATTCCTCGCTGGGGATATTCGGGTTGAAGCTGATGCCTTTCAGGCTGGTCTCGGCGCCGCCCAGGAACTGCGCCTCGGGGATCATGCCCACGGTCAGGTCGGTGCCGTTGTCGCCCTTGTAGTGCAGCTCGGCGATGCCCAGGCTGTTGAGGTAGGTGCAGCGGTCCAGCAGATCCTTGTCATGGGCTTCCCATTCGGCCACGGGATCGTCGGTGACGCGGGAGGTGGAGAGGATGGCTTCCCACAGCTTTTCGATGGCTCTGCCTTTGGGCAGATCGGGGAACATTTTCTTGGCCCAGGCCGCGCCGGGGACGGCGGCGATGCACCACTGCTGCCGGTTCTCCATCTTGTCATAGTAGGGCTTGACAATGGGCCAGCTCTTTTGGTCGGCCTTGGCAATCTTTTTTTGATTGATGCCCTTCAGGCCGTCCGGGTCGGAGGAGTTCAGGTAGATCGTACAGGGCAGGGTGTCTACATAGTGCTGAAGGCGGGCCTTTTCCCACTCTTCGACCTTGGCAAGCTCGGTCACGGTCTGGTGACGGACGGCCAGCTTGTAAAGCGGCTGATGGCTGAACTCCACCTTGACTTTCCGGGCGCCGGCCTTGTAGCACTCATCCACCAGCAGCTCCACGAACTTTGGCTCGTCAAGCTGGCAGTAGATGATAACGTCCTGCCCCTTTTGGATGTTGACGCCGCTGCGGGCGATCAGGCGGGCGTACTTGCGAAGAATGGTTTGTTTCATGTCGTTTTCTCCTTTATCGTATTGTTTTTTGCTTCATCACGGCGAGGATCTCGTCTCCGTCTGCAGCGGGATATGCGCAGAGGCTTCCTGGGAAAAAACGCCTTCGTCAGCCCTCGAATTCTCTCAGGATTCGCGCTTGACGGTTGAATCATCCTCTGCGCAAAGAAAGCATAGCCTTCCATACTTGATGGCACCCCGACAAATATCGATTCGATCAGTTCATTATACGATATTTGACCCGGTTAAACAACAAGAAAAACCTCTTCTGCCCCGGGAGCGCGTTTTGTCAAGGTATTTTTTGTCCTCCGAACATATTTGCTCGGAGGACAATTGTACATTGACAAGTATTGCGCGTCTCGGCTATATCGCACCTGTCGAGGGCACAGCCGTCCAAACACAGCCGCAGGTTATGCAGCAGTTTTTCACCTTTTGTGCCGTCGGTCTCCAAACCTTCGCGTATCCTGTCCTCGCCATCGTTATGCTGCTCTCGCCCGATGATAGAAAGAGTCAGAACATAACTTTTTCCACAAAGTATAGGTAACAGCCCCATCTAATATGCCGGTGGGATCTTGTACCGTGCCCCAATGAAAGGATACTGTCATCAGATCTGGCAAAAGCAGCTTATATCAGTGAACGGGAATGTTACCGACTTTTCCGTGACCGGCTGCACTGCAGTCCGGGGGAGTATGTTCAAAACTGTCGACTTCAGGCTGCCTGCGAAATGCTTCGGAACAGTGAAGAATCCATTGCGAATGTCGCGGAAGCCTGCGGTTTTGGCAACAGCAGCCATTTCGGTCGTGTGTTCCTCGAAATGTTTGAGTGCACTCCAGGCACATACCGGGAGAATTGGCAGAAACAGAATAGAATCAGGCAGGAATGAATCTGGTTTTCCCTGTTTGGATTTACTATAATACCGGCAAAATGGTTTGGTGAACAGGACAGGGAAAAACATGATTGATCTTCGTCGGAATATGAGCCTGCTGAGCCGATGTTCAACATCTATCACGTCAGTCCGCATGAGACACAGAACCCAGACGAGTTCGTGACGGAGACCTGTTATCCGGTAAAGAAGAAATGAAGTATTGCAAGGGGATTCGTTGCCCCGGGCTGATAAAATGCCGGGGCAGTCGCCATCCCGGTAAGTTTGTCAATGAAGAAAATGAAGAAATAGTAAACTCGGAGGACAGAGCAATGGCTTTTGATTTCAAAAAAGAATACAAAGAATTCTACATGCCGAAGAATAAACCCGGCATCGTAACCGTGCCGTCCATGAATTATATTGCAGTCCGAGGACAGGGCGACCCCAATCAGGAGGATGGCGAGTACAAGCAGTCTATCGGGCTGCTGTACGGCATCGCCTTCACCATCAAAATGAGCAAGATGGGGGATCATCGCATCGATGGCTATTTCGATTACGTCGTTCCTCCGCTGGAAGGTTTTTGGTGGCAGGACGGTATTCAGGACATTGACTATGCGCACAAAGATGCCCTTCAGTGGATCTCCGTGATTCGTCTGCCCGATTTCGTGACCGCAGATGATTATGCGTGGGCCGTCGAGGAAGCGACAAAGAAAAAGAAGACAGACTTCTCGAAAGCAGAGTTCCTGACCTATGATGAGGGGCTGTGCGTTCAATGCCTGCATGTCGGTTCCTATGACGATGAACCCGCGACGGTCGCCCGGATGCATGAATATATGGAGACCCAAGGATATATGCTGGACATAACAAGCCAGAGAATGCACCATGAGATTTATTTGAGCGACGCAAGAAAAGTGGCGCCGGAAAAGCTGAAAACTGTGATCCGGCACCCGATCCGAAAGGGATAAGGGCAGGACAGATCCGGGCAGGAAATGACATGACAATTTCCGCTTTGAGAGGTACAATGAGCCCATCAAGAGACGGAGGATCCGCCGATGGAGTGGCTTAGCAGTATTCGTACAGCGATCAATTATATGGAAGAGCATCTGACCGACGACATCAGTGCGCAGGATGTGGCTGCTCGAGTGCATCTTTCCCCGTTTTTCCTCCAGAGGGGCTTTTCGCTGATGACCGGATACGGTATCGGAGAATATATCCGAAACCGCAGACTGTATCAAGCGGCCCGGGACCTGAAGGAGACAGAAGACAAGGTGATCGATATCGCCCTTCGGTACTGCTATGAAACGCCGGAGAGCTTTACAAAAGCATTTTCCCGTTTTCACGGCGCGACACCTTCGCAGGTCCGTGAAGGGGCCGCAGGAAAAGTCTTTCTTCCCCTGACGATCAAATTATCGGTACAAGGAGGCAGTCAAATGGATGTTAAAATTGCGCCCATGTTTCCCTTCAAGGTCATCGGCTTCCAGAAGTTTTTCGACAATGAAACGGCTTATGCAGAAATACCGAAGTTCTGGAATGAAACCTGTGAGAAGTATGCCAACCGTGTATATGCCGGAAATGCACCGGCGAATCCCTATGAGAAGGCCCTGGTGGACAACTGCATCGGGGAATATGGTGTTTGTATCGATGACATTGGCGGAGGAAAGTTCCGGTACCTCGTTGCCGGTAAATACACGGGCGGCGATGTACCGGAAGGCATGGTTGTCTATGAATTTCCCAGGAGCGACTGGGCGGTGTTCAACTGCATTGGCCCGATCCCGGATGCACTTCAGAGCGTGAACACGCGAATCTTTCGGGAGTGGCTTCCCGGCAATCCGGAGTATGAGCTTTGCGGTAATGCCAGCGTGGAGTGGTATGATTGTGTAAACGGAGAAAAAACAGATCCCGACTACCATAGCGCGATCTGGGTGCCGGTGAAGAGAAAAAAGCAAGCAAATTAACAATTACAGCTCTATACCGTAAAAAAGGAAGATGACCTGCATATGAGCATGCAGATCATCTTCCTTTTTGTTGCCAACCCTGCCAGCCAGATGCCCAAATCAGTTTTTTGATTAAAACTGTCTTATGAACACCCGGCTAAAGGCGGTCCTTTTATTTTGTCTGTGTTGCACCAAACGGTGTCCGAAGATAGTTTAATGAACCAAACGGTGTCCGGTAACCCCCTGTCGGCTCAGCGCCATTGCTTATTCCATCCGGTGTATTCCGGCAAGGTCATTTTGTATCTGTAGATCGATCTTTCTTCTGCCGAAGCATCCAAGAACCAAATCGTATTACCGATTGTCATCCATGAATCTGCACTCCATCTGGATATCAAAAGGTTCATCTTCCACGCATGACGTGATTGGATGCTCGCTCGGTTCAAAGCCCATCGCCGTATAAAAGCGGATGGTTTCCTCCGCAGAGCAGCAAGACGCATACAGTGCCTCCGCACCACGGCTTTTAGCGTAGTCGCAGGCGGTTTCAACTAATTGCCGCCCGATTCCGTGTTGTCTGTATTCGCGGGAAACGTGGAGACTGTCGATGATCAGGCGGTTGTCGTTCAGTTCAGGGATCAGCATTATTTCACCGATGACCGATTCGCCGTCAAAAGCACAAAAAGTAAGGTATTTTCCCGACAGTATCTCCGCCGCCTTTTCACGTTTACGTTCGGGTGACCACGTTTCGGTAAAGGGTTGCTTTTTCAAAACAAGCTTTCCGCTTTCCATGCGGAAGACATTCCGGACTTCCTGATATCGGTCAAACAAATCCATAGACGTTTCAAAAAAATTGTCCCTGTCAACTTTCTTTATTACAATCATGTTTTCCTTCATCGTTTTCCTTTTTTCAATCTTGTGTCCGGGAACATTTGCCGTTCGAGGGAATAGGTCAAGAAGCTTGAAGATCTTCGGTGACTATTTCAATAGCTCTCTGCTTTTCCATGATATTTCTCCTGTGTGCATACTCTTGAACGACTCTATAAAGCATTTTATCATTTTTCAGAAAGGTTGTAAACATAAGTCTTTTCAAAAACGCACAGCAACCCGACTTTGTCCGGTAGACAAAGTCGGGCTGCTGCTTGGCAGCGGAGGAAGGATTCGAACCCTCAGCGACTTCGTCGCTGCGCGCGATTGAAATGTTGTGAGGCTTCGAATCCCGTACCCCCGATAAAGAAAAACAGCCCATCCTGACGGATGGACTGTTTTCTTTGGCAGCGGAGGAAGGATTCGACCTCCGCTGCGGCGGAGGCCGGGTCGCGGGGAAAACGTGCCACCGGCACGTTTTCTGACACCGCTCCCGTTCGAATCCTCCCCGGGAAAGCAAAATAAAAGAACCGCCCAAAAGGCGGCTCTTTTATTTTGGCAGCGGAGGAAGGATTCGAACCCTCAGCGACTTCGTCGCTGCGCGCGCGATTGAAATGTTGTGAGGCTTCGAATCCCGCACCCCCGATAAAGAAAAACAGCCCATCCTGACGGATGGACTGTTTTCTTTGGCAGCGGAGGAAGGATTCGAACCCTCACAAACGGAGTCAGAGTCCGGTGTGCTACCTTTACACAACTCCGCTAAACGCAAAAGCTATTATACATGCTTTCCCGGAATTGTCAAGAAGTTTTTTCGGGAATTCACGGATTTTTTCTCAGCTGCGCCACCAGGGCGTGCAGGGCGCGGGCCCGGTGGCTGATGGCGTTCTTCTCCTCCGGCAGGAGCTGGGCGTTGGTGCAGCCCCGCTCCGGCAGGTAGAACAGGGAGTCGTAGCCGAAGCCGTACTGGCCCGCCTCTTCAAAGGCGATGACGCCGTCCATCCGGCCCTCGGCCCGGACCACGCTGCCGTCCGGCCGCACCAGGACCATGGCGCAGGCGAAGTGGGCCCGGCGGTCCTCCACGCCTTGAAGCTCCTCCAGGAGCTTGCGGCGGTTGGCCGCGTCGTCTCCGTGGACGCCGGAAAAGCGGGCGGAGTAGATGCCCGGGGCGCCGCCCAGAGCCTCCACGCACAGGCCGCTGTCATCCGCCAGGGCGCAGCAGCCGGAGAGCTCCATGATCTCCCGGGCCTTCTTTTCCGCGTTTTCCAGGAAGGTGGAGCCGTCCTCCACGGTCTCGTGGTCGATGCCCGCCTCTGCCATGGAGAGGATCTCTTCAAATTCATCGCCCAGGATGGCGCGGATCTCCACCAGCTTATGGGCGTTGTTGGATGCGATGATGAGCTTCATGTCTGTGCCTCACTTTTTCTTTTTCCTGCCCTTTTTGGGCTTGTTTCCCGCGGCGGCCTTTCGGGCGGCCAGCTGCTGGGGGTGGGGCTTGGGCCGCACCTTCACGGGGACGGGAACGGGGCCCTCCGCCGCCGGCGGGGCGGCCTTGGGGGCGGGGGCTTTCCGGGCGGCCCTTTGGGCGGCGCCGGTCTTCTCCCGCAGGCTCTTGACCGTGGAATAGATCAGCAGCGGCAGGGCGATCAGGTTCACGATGCCGATGGACCACCGGACCCAGGAGGGCAGGGGATAGTCGGCAAAGCCGGCGACGGTGGTGATCAGCGTGGTCAGGCTCAGAACGCCTACGCTGACGCCGAAGAGTTTTTCGATGGCTTTCATGCTGCGGCCCTCCTTCTCTGGGGCTTTCCCGTTTCAATCTATCACGGGGCGGCGGGGGATGTCAAGAGCTGTTGACAAGGCAGCTTTCACTCATTATAATATCTCTGTTAGAAACGGGGAGGGACGTTCCATGGCGGATCTGATCGAAAATAGCTGCGCGGGCTTTGCCGCCGCCCTGGCTTCCGACGCGCCGGTCCCCGGCGGCGGAGGCGCCGCGGCGCTGGCCGGGGCCCTCGCCGCCGCCCTGGGCGCCATGGCGGCCCGGCTCAGCGTGAGGCGGAAGAAAACCGAGGAGGAGCGCGCCGCTCTGGGGGAGGATATCCAAAGCGCCGACGGCCTGCGCCTGCGGCTTTTGACCCTCATCGACCGGGACGCCGCCGGATTTGAGCCCCTGTCCCGGGCCTATTCCCTGCCGAAGGAGGATCCGGAGCGGGGAGAAAAGCTGCGTGCCGCCTCCCTGGCCGCCTGTGAAGCGCCCATGGAGATGCTGCGCTGCTGCGGCCAGACGGCGGAGTTGCTGACTGCGCTGCGGGAGCGGGTGAGCCCCCTGCTTTTGAGCGACGTGGGCTGTGCCGCCGCCCTCTGCCGGGGGGCGCTGGAGAGCGCGGCCATGAACGTCTGGGTGAACACCCGGAGCTCGAAGGAGGACCCGGAGGCCCGGGCCCTGAACGCCGAGACCCGGCGGATCCTGGACCGGGCCCTGCCCCTGACCGAAGGGGTGACCGCCGCGGTGCGGGAGAGACTGGAGACTTGAAAACAAGAATACGATTTACCGAGAGAACCGAAGCATTTTTCCGGCGAATCTTATAAGGTGTCAGAGTAGGAACAGCGCGTTGGCCTCCCGCAGGGGAGCCTGAAGTGCCGCGGGATGGGAAGTTGCCCGCGGACGAAGTCGGTGCTGTCTCCGCTTCCGCTGCCACAGGAGAGGAAACTCCCTTCGTGGCAACTGTCACGAAAGGAGTTTTTTCTATGAATGTGAAAAAAACCACGCTGAATCTGGCGATCATGGCGATGCTGACCGCGGTGGAGATCGTACTGTCCCGCTTCCTGTCCATCCCCACGCCCATCACCAAAATCGGCTTTGCCTTTGTCCCAGTGGCGCTGGCCGCGATGCTGCTGGGGCCGCTGCAGGCCGGGATCGTTGGAGCGCTGGGGGATTTCCTGGGCGCCACGCTGTTTCCCATCGGGCCCTTTTTCCCGGGCTTTACGCTGACCGCCTTCCTCATGGGCCTGTGTTACGGCCTGTTTTTGAAGAGAGAGCAGAAGCTCTGGCAGATCCTGGCGGCCATCGGCATTCATCAGTTTGTGCTGAGCATGCTGCTCAACAGCTGCTGGCTCTGGATGATATCCACGGAGGCGGACAAGGGCTATTGGGCCATGGTCCTGGCCCGGGTGCCCCAGACCCTGCTGCTGGCCGCGGTGCAGCTGGCGGTGATCCCGGAGTTGGCGAATCTTCTGCCCCGGCTGAAGAGGGCGATGGCATGACCAAGCGTGAGCAGAGGATCCTGGCGCTGGCCTCCCGCCGGGCTTTGAGCCCCCAGCGGCGCCGGGCCAACAGCGAAAAGCTCTGCAAACGGCTGGGGGAGCTGCCGGAGCTGCGGAAGGCCCGAACGATCCTGAGCTATGTCGCCCTGGAGGACGAAGCGGATCTGAGCGCCCTGCATGGGCGCCTTGGCCCGGATGTTCGGCTCTGCTTCCCGGTGAGCCTGCCCGGGGGCCTGCTGGAGGCCTGGGATCCGGGAAACTGGGTGAAGGGCCCCTACGGCATCTGGGAGCCGGACCGGAGCTGCTCCCGCCGGGTGGAGCCGGAGGAGCTGGACCTGGTGCTGGCCCCCTGTGTGGCCTTTGACGCGGACTGCCGCCGCCTGGGTCACGGCGCAGGTTACTACGATCGCTATCTGTCCCGGGTACACGCTCCGGTGATCGCCGCAGCCTTCGAGGTCCAGAAGCTGGAGCGGGTGGAAACGGACTGCCATGACCGGACCATGGACGCGGTAGTCACGGAGAAAACCATATACACGAAAAAAGCCTGACGAAATGTCAGGCTTTTTTCATGGACTACGAACTACGAACTACGAACTTATTTTCTCCGGTCCGGAACGATCTCGATCCAGTACCCGTCCGGGTCCTCCAGGAAATAGATGCCCATGGAGGGATTCTCAAAGCAGATGCAGCCCATGGCGGCGTGCTTTTCGTGGGCGGCCTCGAAGTCCTCCGCCAGGAAGGCCAGATGATACTCCTGCTCGCCCAAGTCGTAGGGCTCCGTCCGGTCCCGCAGCCAGGTCAGCTCCAGGCGGAAGTCCGTTTTCCCGTCCCCCAGGAAGACCAGGCGGAAGCTCCCGTCTGCGGCGGTCTTCTCCCGCACGGGCTTCAGCCCCAGGGCCTCGTCGTAAAAACGCAGGCTCCGCTCCAGGTCAAAGACATTGAAATTGAAGTGATTGAAGGTGAACATGTTTATCCCTCCTGTTATATCGTGTTCGATTGCCCCCGGCGGACCGGGGCCGGAAAGAGAAGAAAGGTACGAAGGACAGAAAGCGGGCCTGCGAGGAAAAGGCAGAGCCAGGAGCTGGGGGACGATGCTTTGCCTACAGGAGACGGAGAATGTCGTCCCGCACCTTCTTTTTCCGCAGGAAATACAGCAGGATCACCGCCAGGAGCGTCGCCGCGAGCATCAGGAGGAAGACCATGGATCCCCAGGGGTTCACGGGATTGTGCAGCACCAGGGTCTGAACCATGGAGTAGATCAGCATGCCCAGGAGAAGCGCCGCCGTGAGGATGGTGGACAGGCCCGGCATGATCCGAAAGCGGATCAAGGTGCCCGTTCCCTGCCTGCGCAGGCTTCCCACGATCAAAAAGCTGAGGGAGGTTCGGACAAAGTCGCTGCGCATAGCGCGGTGAGCTTTGAAGCGGAGCTCCTCCTCGGTGCTGTCCTCCCGGACCTGGACCCCCCGCTCGGAGATGGCGGACAGCAGCTCCTCCCGGGACTTCAATGAGACATATGATTCGGTTTTCATGTGCTTCTCCTTTCCAGAACGCTGTTTGGGGGACCCGGAACCCGGCTCTTCCCCCGCGGCGGCAGCGCCGTCACGCCTCTTTTGCTACGCCCACGGGGACCTCCGGGGCCATCTCGTGGAGCCTGGCCAGGGCGGCGTCCATGGCCTTTTCGTTCTCAGACATGTTGTCGCAGATCTCTTTGCCGTCCACCAGGAAGACCAGGCGATAGTAGAAGAAGGCCGCCTCGCCGCAGCACATGCGGCCCCGGACCTGCTGCACCCGGATGAAGGCCCGCTGCATCCTTGCGAAGGGCACGGCCTTGACGCGGAAGCCGTCCCGGTAATAGACCGCGAGAGTGCCCACCCGCAGCTTGTCGAAGCGCTCCGCCCTCTCGTAATCCGCCGCCAGCGCGGCGGGGTCCAGCCCCTCCACGGGGCCGCTGAATCTCTTTTCCGCCATTGGTATTCCCTCTTCCTTTGTTTTTCTCTATCTTAACAGAAAAGCCTTGCAGTTTCCACCGAAATTTTTTATAATATTCACGTTAGGCCCAAATACAATGCCGCAAGGCGGAAGGGAGTCCCTATGTACTGCACGAGAAAAGTGACCGAGGATCTGATCTGGGTCGGCGCCGACGACCGGAGGCTGTTCTGCTTCGAGGGCGTCTACGGCGTGCCCGACGGCGTTTCCTATAACTCTTACCTGCTTCTCGATGAGAAGACCGTCCTCTTCGACACGGTGGACAAGGCCGTGTACAGCGTGTTCCTGGAAAACGTGGCCCACACCCTGAACGGCCGCAAGCTTGACTACCTGGTGGTGCAGCACATGGAGCCGGACCACGCCGCCACCCAGGAGTTGCTGCTCCAGCGCTATCCCGAGGCCAAGATCGTCTGCAACGCCAAGATCCAGACCATGATGAAGCAGTTTTTGGGCGTGGATCTCTCAGAGCGCACAGTGCTGGTCAAGGAAGGGGACACCCTGAATACCGGCAAGCATACCTTCACCTTCGTCATGGCCCCCATGGTCCACTGGCCCGAGGTCATGATGACCTACGACCTCACCGACAAGACCCTCTTCACCGCCGACGCCTTCGGCACCTTCGGCGCCCTGAACGGCCGTCTCTTCAACGACGAGACCGACTTCTTCCTGGAGGATCTGGACGAGGCCAGGCGCTATTACACCAACATCGTGGGCAAGTACGGCGTCCAGGTCCAGGCGGTGCTGAAGAAGGCCGCCAAGCTGGAGATCGCCCTGGTCTGCCCCCTGCACGGCTACGTCTGGCGCAGCCACTTCGGGGATTTCCTGGAGAAGTACCTGCTCTGGTCCAGCTACACCCCCGAGGAGAAGAGCGTGCTGCTGGCCTACGCCTCGGTCTACGGCCACACCGAGAACGCCGCCAACATCCTGGCCTGCAAGCTGGCGGAGCGGGGCGTGCGCGTGCGGATGTACGACACCTCCGTCACCACGGCAAGCTACATCCTGTCCGACGCCTTCCGCTGCAGCCACCTGGTCTTTGCCGCCACCACCTACAACGCCGGCGTCTTCGTGACCATGGAGCAGCTGCTGCATGAGATCGCCGCCCACAACCTGCAGAACCGCAAGGTCGCCCTCATCGAGAACGGCTCCTGGGCCGCCACCAGCGGCAAGGTCATGAAGGAGATCCTGAGCGGCCTGAAGGGGATCGAGTTTATCGAAACGGGCGTCAGCCTCAAGTCCGCCCTGGCGGAGAACCAGCTTGCGCAGCTGGACGCTCTGGCGGATCTGCTGGCCGAGGAGATCAACCCGAAGCCCGCGGCCCCCGCGGCGGCGCCCGAGCTGCTGCCGACGGTCCCGGCTCCCGACGCGGTGGACAAGAAGGCTTTCAACAAGCTGACCTACGGCGTCCAGGTGCTGACCACCCGGGTGGACGGCAGGGACTACGGCTGCATCATCAACTCCGCGGTCCAGGTGGCCTCCGGCGAGCCCAAGAAGCTGGCCATCTCCGTCATCGCCAAGAACTACAGCGCCGAGATGGTGGCTAAGGCCGGCTGCTTCAACGTCTCCATCCTCACCGAGGATGCGCCCTACAGCCTGTTCCAGCGCTTCGGCTTCCAGTCCGGCCGGGATGTGGACAAGTTCGCCGATCTGCCCTATGACGACCGCACAGCCAACGGCATCCGCTACATCCCCGAGTATACCAACGCTGTTCTCTCCTGCCAGGTCACAGAGGTGAAGGATCTGGGTGCGTCCATCCTCTTCATCGCCGACGTGGTGGAGGCCAGGGTCCTCTGCAAGGATCCCAGCTGCAGCTACGGCTACTATCACGCCCACATCAAGCCCAAGAAGAACCCGGCCCCCGAGCAGAAGGAGTGCTGGGTCTGCAAGGTCTGCGGCTACGTCTACGAGGGCGCGGAGCTGCCCGACGATTTTGTCTGCCCGCTGTGCAAGCACGGCAAGGACGATTTCGAGCACGTGGTGCCCAACGCCAAGCCCAAGGTGAAGGGCTGGGTCTGCAAGATCTGCGGCCACTTCGAGCCCTGCGAGGGCGAGCTGCCCGCGGACTATACCTGCCCGCTGTGCAAGCACCCGCGGGAGGACTTTGAGCGGGCCGAGCAGTAAAGAGCGTTTTGAGATTTGCGTTTTGAAGAGCAGCCCCATCCGGATCAAGGGTGGGGCTGTTCGGATTATCGTCGGCGTTTCGGCTGCGGACAGGGAAGAGTTTTTTTTCATCCGGCTGAAACCTTTTGCCCGATCCGTTCGTTTTACAAGAAGAAGGGAGGGATCGTCGTGGAGACTGTCAAAAACTGGCTGTTTGGCTTCGCTGTTTGCCTGGCCTTTGTGCTGCTGCTCTGGCTGCTCTGCTTTTGCCTGGCCCGGCCCTGGTATTACCGGCTGTTCTACCCCTGGGATCGCTTCAGCGGTACGGTACAGGTGGAGCTGGACGGAGAGCCCGCGGCCTTTGCCGTGGAGGGGAGCGAGAAGCAGGACCCGGTTCAGGTCAGCACGCGGGGGACAGGCTCCGCCCGCATCTCGATCCGCGCAAACGACTACGGGGTGTATGGCTTCGAACTCCTGGTCGAAGGACTGGAGAGGCCGATCTATCTGAGCGCGCTCAAGTGGAGCTGGGAAGTCATCCGATTCGATCTCATCGTCTCGGTGGAGCGGGAGAAGGGGACGGCGACCCTCACGGGAACGGTCCGGCACACCAATGACAGCGGCAGGTTTGAGGAACTGTCCGTCAACGAGACCATCCGATTGTCAGACGAGCGCCTGTCCCTTCCGATCCTCTGGTAGCGCGGCAAAAAGCATCCTCATCCGGGCCGGATGGGGATGCTGTTTCTATGCTCTTTCGTGTCAGCGCGTGTTGTATTTTTCCAGCGTCGCCAGAAGCCAGAGGCCGGTGTCGTTGAAGTCCGCCTCAACAAAGCCGTGTGTCTTCAGGACGCTGCGCTTCAGGGCCGAGCAGGGCTCCGGGGCGGTGGAGAAGGCCCACATGCAGTAGGAGATATGCTCCCGCTCCAGCAGCTCGATCCAGAGATCTGCGCTCTCCAGGTCCCGGGGGAAGCCGCCGCTGGAGGCGGTGACGCCGTATTCGCTGACGAAGATGGGCAGGCCGCTTTGGCTGAGGCGCTCCGTTATGTCCCGCAGGTCCTGGCCGTGGGTGGCGGCGTAGAAGTGCAGGGTGTAGAGGACGTTTTCAAAATCCAGGGGATCGGCGGCCACGGAGGCCAGATCCTTGGACCAGTCCGGGTTGCCGACGATGATGACGGAGTCCGGGTCCCGCTCCCGGATCACGGGGATGACCTGCTCGGCGTAGCGCTTCACCGTGGGCCAGTCCACGCCGTTGGGCTCGTTGCAGATCTCGTAGAGGACGTTGTTGTAGTCGGCGTAGGTCTCCGCCATCTCCGCGAAGAAGAGCAGCGCCTCGTCCACATAGGTGTTGGGATCCCCGTCGCTGAGGATGTGCCAGTCGATGATCACGTACATATCCTGGTTCCGGGCGAAGTTCACCCCGTCGGCGATGTCCTGCTTGTGGCGGTCCTTGTCGCCCTTGGTGCAGTAGCCGATTGCGCCGACTCCGTAGGTGTACATGGCCAGGCGGATCAGGTTGACGCCATGGTCCCTGGACAGCTCCTGGAAAAGGGGCTCGTTGAGGAAGGTCTCGGAGGTGATGAGGCCGTTGAAGCTGACGCCCCGGAGCATGACGGGCTCGCCGCTCTCGGAGCAGAGCTTGCCGTCGACCACCTGCAGCTGCCCGCAACTCGAGGGGCGGGCCCGGCCGTCATCATAGACGCTGGGCGCGGGGAGCTCTTCCGTGCCGGCGTCGGCCAGGGCGGCGGGGGCCGCGAGAGCGGAACTCAGCAATACCACGGCCAGAAGAAGCGAGAGAAGCTTTTTCATAGGGGGTCCCTCCCTTGACAGAAATACGGATCGTGGGCGATGAAAACCGGGTCAAGCTCATTGTAGCGCATGCCGCCGGAAAAGGGAAGAGGGAATCTGTGCTGCCTTTACGAAGAAAAAGACCGTCAACTTCCGCACCTCATCCGGAAGAACGAAGCGAAGGATCTCTCTATTGAAAGCTTTTGACAGCTTTTGAAGAGAGATCCTTCGCTTCGCTCAGTCTGCAAATAAAAAGTCAAGCAGAAAGAATGCGCTCAGCGGGTCAGAGGGAGGGCTCCGCGCTGTGGAGGCGCTGGAACTCCAGCAGCTCCGCGTTGGTCTTCTTCGCCTCGGCGGAGTTGGTGAGCCAGTCGATGAGCAGCACCAGCAGGAAGATCACCAGCACGCTGCCGGCGATGGTCAGCATCACGATGGGCCGGGTGCTGTCTACCACCGGGCTGCGCCAGGCGAGGAACAGCACCACGGCCTCGGTGAGGACGAAGCGCAGCGCCCGGCGCAGCAGCAGCTCCCGGGGCTTGGGCTCCCGCCGCGAGAAGGTCACGAAGCCGGGCAGGACGCAGCAGCCGGCATAGGTCAGGGGCGAGAGCAGCGCCTCGTATCCGAAGCGGGCCTCCCCATCAAAGGCGGAGCCCAGCAGAACGATAGCCACGGTGATCAGCGTGGTGAGCATGAAGAACAGGGACAGCTGCTTGATGAGAAATTGTTTGAAGCTCATGGGGCTCAGCCTCCTTTCAGGGCCGATTTCAGGTCCTTGACGTAGCTGCGGGAGATGATGACCTCCTCGCCCGAGTTCAGGACCGCCGTGAGCCGCCCGTTGAAGGCGGGCTGGATGGAGCGGATCTTCATCAGATTCAGCAGCATGGACTTGGACACCCGCAGGAAAGATTTGGGCTTCAGCAGGCTCTCCAGCTCATAGATCCGGTAAGGGGTCTCGTAGACCGCATCCCGGGTGTAGAGGAAGGTCTTCCCGTCCACGGATTCGATGTAATAGAGCTCCGAGACGGCCACCTCGTACTGCTTCTCGTCCCGCTGGCCGGTCAGACTGCCCTGCCGGGATTTGACAAAGGCCTCGATCTCCCGCACCTCTTCGGTGAGGCGGCGGCAGCGGATCAGGACCAGCTCCCGCTCCTGGGGACCGATCTGTTTGATCTCAACTTCCATACGTCCAAGGGGCGCGGGGGGAGGAGGACCGGGTCAGTAGATCTCCTGCACCGAGAACGCGCCTTCGCCTTTCAGAGAGTAGTTGAAGAAATCCAGCACCAGGCCGTTCACGATGGTCATGGTCTCCGCGCTGCTGCGCTGGCCGCTGCCGAACAGCTTCCCCAGAGTGGGGGACAGGAGGGGCAGATCGGTGAAATCCATGTGCAGCGTGTCGCGGACCGTGACATAGTAGCTCTCTGCGGCGTGGGAGAGCAGCACCTCGTTGGGATAGAGATGGCCCAGCTCCGGATTCTCCTTGCGGTCATTATACTGCTCCCAGTTGGCAAATTCAAGCACGGGGATCGGATAGGGCTCCTGGTTGATGACGTAGCTCCCGTTCTCCACGCCCAGCTGCTCGCCCAGCATGGTCCCGTCCAGATCCACGACGGCGGAGATGTCGCTCCGGTCCCGGCCCACCTGCACCGAGGTGGCGCCGCCCATGGAGTGGCCCATCAGGCCGATCTTCGTCATGTCCGTGTGCCGCAGGACAGCCAGGACCGTGTCGGGATTATTCTCCGGCAGGAACCAGGACTCGTTCAGCGCGTCGGTTTCGCCGGCGGTCTTCAGCGCGTCCAGCACGCAGTTCATGTCCGCCGTGCGCAGGTCCATCCAGCCCCGGAAGATGGGGTAGAGGGTCTCGGGATCGTCATAGGAATTGCTGTTGTTGATGCTGGTGGCCGTCTGCATGAAGTCCATGTCCACCAGCACCGTCTTCCCGGCGCTGTCCTCGGTGAAAAAGGCGTGGTGGGGATGGTCCAGGGTTGCCACCACATAGCCGTTGGAGGCCAGCTCTAGGTAGGTGGAGGTGTTGCTCTCGTAGTAGCCGAAGGCGCCGTGGGAGAAGACCACCAGGGGGAAGCGCTCCCCTTCGGCGGCGTCGGCGGGATAGTAGAAGTGCACCGGCACCTCCCGGGCGCTGCCGTCCTGCTCGAAGGGATCGGTGCGGGAAGCGTCGATCACGATGGCGGAGGTCTGGGCCACATCGTGCGGACCGCTGACGGGCAGACCCTTGTAGCCGGTGAAGACAAAGGCCGGGATCAGCAGGATGGCCAGCAGCAGAAGGTTCCACACGCAGGCGGCGATAGAACCCTTCTTGCCGGAGGCTGCCTTGCCGCGGCCGCGAAGGAAGCGGATCAGGGCGATGAGCAGCAGGACGCCCAGCAGGAAGAGCACGGGAATGAGGCGCCACTTCTGCCCGAAGGGGAGCAGCAGCGCGATCAGCGCCGCCGCGAACTCCGCGCTGCGGACGATCAGCCGATCCCGGAGGCGGATCGGATCCTTTTTCAGCTTGCCGCGGCTGCGAACAGCCAGCACGATCTCCAGGACCGCGAAAAGAAGAAACAGAACGATACCCATGAGGAAACCCCTTTCTTGTTGCTGCGTACCGGTGACGGCGGGCGACCAAAGGTCGCCCCTGCGGCGCGGTACACGTTTTTGCTTGCTGGGGCCATTGTAGCGGCTTTTTCCGGTTTTGCAAGGCCTCCGGGCGCAAGATGCATTTTCCGGCGATAAGATGCATCGGGAGGGAAAAAGATTGCCGCACCGGGCGCGTCGGCCAGGGTGCGGCAATGACAGTTACGGGGCGTCGGTGCGAGGGGGGCAGGCGACCAAAGGTCGCCCCTGCGCAGGGGTGGGGCGTCGGGCAAATCAGAGCTCACTCCTCAAACATGCGTTTTTCGAAGCGGAACATCTCGTCGGGGCCTTCGCTGTCCTCCACCGGCGCGGAAGGTTCGGGATGCGCGGCACAGAAGAACTCCACGATCTGAAAGCCGCACCTGTTCACGTAGAAGTGGATGTTCCGCTTCTCGAAGTAGGGGGTGCAGGTCTCCCAGACCCGGGTCGCCGGATAGAGCCGCTCCACCTCCCGCCAGGCCGCCTGGCCGATGCCCCGACTGTGGACGGCGGGGTCCACAAACAGCAGGTCCAGGTGGTTGCGTTGGGTCGCTGGGTCGATCTGCAGCACCAGACCGCCCACGATCTGCCCGTCCAGGCGGATGCGGTAGGCGGCGCCGCCGTCGATGCTCTTCTCGATGGTCTCCCGGGAGATGATCTCGCCGTCCTCGTCAAAATGGTCGTCCCGGGGACCGAACTCCTCCACGGCGCCGTACTTGAAGGCGATCTGATTGTCGCGGATGAACCGCTCCCGGTCCTCGCCTTCGAGGGGAGTGAGGGTGATTCTGTTTTCGTTCATGTTTTCCTCCAAAAAAACCGCTCGGCAGCAAAAGGCCCCTGGCCTCTTGTTCCGAGCGCACTCGGCATCTTCTCCGACAGGCGGCCTGCAAAGCTTGCGCTTTACGATCCCCTACGCTGCGGCGTACTGTCCTCCGATGACCGATATGGGATTGTGGGGGCATTATACAATTGTTAAGCGAATAATGCAAGAGCGAAATGCGCAGCGGAGCCAAGCGGGGAAAAACAGGTTGACATCCGGCAGCTCCGGTGCTACAGTACAAAGCAGAAAGGGTCTGCCCAGGAGACCGGAAAGGAGATTATTTGATGTCTGTTTGCGAGGAATCTGCCGGATAACTGAATAAGGGCGCGAAACCCGCGGGGCATGGGACCCCGGGCTTTGCCGCGCCGTTTGTAAGGTTCTTTCGATATGGTGTGTACCGCAGAGGCAGCCATGGACGGGAGCTGCTTTGCTGCGGCATTTTTGCGCCCAAATTCAGCCGGCTGGGAAAGGAGTGTTGTTGTATGCATACGATCACGACCACAAACCACAATCATGCTGAATTGGGAGGAAAACACCTTGAACGAAACGATCAAACTGGAAGATTACGGCCCTGTACCCGACACGGAGGGCCTGCCCGGCCTTCCGGCCAGGATCATCGCCCAGCACAGGGAGCGCTATGAGCTGGTCTGCCCCCGGGGCTTTGTCTGCGCCCGGCTGAAGACCGGAGCGTATTATGGGGGCGAAGAGCAGTTCCCCACGGTGGGGGATTATGTGATGATCGACTGCATCGAGAACGGGGACAGCCGGATCCTGGCTACCCTGCCGCGCAGGACCCTGTTTTCCCGCCGGGATCCCGGCCCGGTGCCGAGAGAGCAGGCCGTCGCGGCGAACTTCGACTGTGTAATGATCCTGCAGTCTTTGAATGAAAACTTCAACCTCCGGCGGCTGGAGCGCTACCTGACTCTGGCGCGGCAGTCCGGGGCGAGACCGGTGATCCTGCTGACCAAGGCGGATCTGGCTGAGGACCCGGCGCGCTATCTGGAGCAGGCGGCACGGGCCGCACGGGGAGTAGATATCCACGCGATCAGCGTCCGGACCGGAATCGGCCTGGAAAAGCTGCAGCCATATCTGCAGCCGGGGCAGACTCTGGTCTTTCTCGGCTCCTCCGGCGTGGGCAAGTCCAGCCTGGTCAACGCCCTGGCCGGGGAGGAGATCATGGCCACCGGCGGCATCCGGGAGGCGGACGGCAGGGGGCGGCACACCACCACCCACCGGCAGCTCATCCGACTGAAAAGCGGGGTGCTGATCATCGACACCCCGGGCATGCGGACCCTGGGCCTCTGGGAGGCTGCGGAAGGGCTGGAGGACAGCTTCGGGGACGTGGAGCGTTTTCTCGGAAAATGCCGCTTCTCCGACTGCCGCCATGAGCGGGAGCCGGGCTGTGCCATCCGGGCGGCCATCGCTGCGGGAGAGCTGGACCCGGCCCGCTGGGCCAGCTATCAGAAGCTGCAGAGTGAAGAGGCAGGTCTGGAAGAGATGCTGCGCCGCAAGCGGGAATGGAGCAAGAACGTGGCCAGGACCAACAGGCAGCGAAAAAAGGGGACCCGGATCGACGAGGACTAGGACGAGCTATGAAAAACGGAGCAGGCGACGGCCTGCTCCGTTGTGCTGTTTGGCTGCCTGTCCGGCCGGCCCCGGCAGAGCCGCGGCCTCTTATTTGTCATGGCGGGCCAGGTACGCCTGCTTGTCCCGCTCGTCCTGAGCCTCCAGAGAGCTGGAATTGTGGATGTTGGCCAGGGCCTCCATGTGGTGCCGGAATTCGTGGCGCAGGATGCCCCGCAGGAGCTCCTTGGCCCGGGCCGCGTCCGCATGGGGATGGACCCGGTCGAAGGAGCCCTTGTACATGACGATCTGACGGATCCCATAGGCAGTCTGATACAGCCCCATGGTGTAGAGATCGTTTCCCCGGGCGTAGTCCGGAAGCACTGCGGCCTCGGAAACGATCACGCCGCCGCTGAGCTCCCGGAAGAAGGCCTCCGGCAGCTCGTCCATCAATTCCTGTATGATCCTTTTATACTCGTCTAAGCTGATCATGGCATGTTTGCAGAAGGGGAGCCGGATGCTCCTCCCGTCGGCCCTCGATGATAGATATTTCAAGACAATAATAGCCTTTTCCCTGTGGGAATGTCAAGCGCAGCCGCAGAGACTCGCAAGGGAGACCATTCTGCGCGGCGCCCTGCGCGCCAGAACTGAACAGAGCATGGCGATGAGCTTCTGCACCAGGCTGCCCCAGGCCCCGGAGAGCAAAAAGGGCGGCCAGCAGAAAACCTGCCGCTTCGGGAGCAAGAGCGCAAAACGGAAAAACACAGGCTGCCCGCGGGGGCGCGTTTCGTAAGGAAGCGGCTTTGCGGCAGACGATAAGCGGTTAATAAGGTGTGACCATCGCGGTCACACCTGTTTTGCATGCCGGTTACAGTTTTTCAGTGCAGAATCCGTTGCTCGTTTCCCTGCGGACCGAAAAAGCTCCTCTCGGAAAACGCAAATTCGTGTTTCGTTATTCTGCGCTTGGAGATTGAAGCGGACATCCGTAGATCAGGCCGTCGGCTTCATCTTTTATTACTGCTGCACCGGATAAACGATTGATCAGGGAGATGCTGTACACGTTCTCTTTTTTCACATCAAACAAAACGCATTTCAGCCCTAACGATTTCAGATAGTCTATTACGGTCAGAACCGAATCGATTGCGATATGCTTTCTTCTGAATGGAGAAGCCACCCAGTAGTACAGATAAATATCGCCGCTGCCTTGATCGTAATCATACAGGCCTACCCTTCCGCACGGTTCCCCGTTATAGAAAATCACAAACGCTTCGTCGAACGGCGGCTTCTTTTCATCCACATAAGCAAGGTCGTTTTCAAGCTTATAATCCTCATCAAAAGGAAACCATTGACTGATCTCCTTCAAATCCGCTTTGAATAACGGGAAAAGCAACGCTGCATTTTCGTGATCGATGGTTTGAAGCTGTATCTTCTCGTTTACAAACAATTTCATTTGCTTTAAGACCTCATACTATTATCTGATAAGAAGTAGACAAAGATTTGCGAGATGGATTTGTGTCAGGCGAGGCATCGTCCGCAGGGAATACTTTGTGTATTGCCAAGGACGATAACGAAGCATGGCGCAAATCCAGCCGCAAAGATTGTCTAGTTTCTATTAGATAATAGTATCAATCGTCAATTTGCTTGAATCTTCATACCGGCGCTGCCGAATCTGTTCAGCAAGCTCGCTTTCAAAAAGAAGGAGGCAGCTTCTTTACGAAGTGCCTCCTTCGGACAGACTGTCTTTTCCCGTTCTATGGCAGGATTGGGTCGCGGCGGGGAAGGATCAGCGCTGCAGGCTGTTCTGCACGGCCACGGCCACGGCCACGGTGGCGCCGACCATGGGGTTGTTGCCCATGCCCAGGAAGCCCATCATCTCCACGTGAGCGGGGACGGAGGAGGAGCCGGCAAACTGAGCGTCGGAGTGCATACGGCCCATGGTGTCGGTCATGCCGTAGGAGGCGGGGCCGGCGGCCATATTGTCCGGATGCAGGGTGCGGCCGGTGCCGCCGCCGGAGGCCACGGAGAAGTACTTCTTGCCCTGCTCCACGCACTCCTTCTTGTAGGTGCCAGCCACGGGATGCTGGAAGCGGGTGGGGTTAGTGGAGTTGCCGGTGATGGACACGTCCACGCCCTCGGAGTGCATGATGGCCACGCCCTCGCGCACATCGTCCGCACCGTAGCAGCGGACGTTGGCCCGCTCGCCCTCGGAGTAGCGGATCTCCCGGACGATCTTCAGCTCGCCGGTGAAGTAGTCAAACTGGGTCTGCACATAGGTGAAGCCGTTGATGCGGGAGATGATCTGGGCGGCGTCCTTGCCCAGACCGTTCAGGATCACGCGCAGGGGCTGCTTGCGGACCTTATTGGCGTTGCGCACGATGCCGATGGCGCCCTCGGCGGCGGCAAAGGACTCGTGCCCGGCCAGGAAGGCGAAGCACTTGGTCTCGTCGCTCAGGAGCATGGCGGCCAGGTTGCCGTGGCCGATGCCGACCTTGCGGCTCTCCGCCACGGAACCGTCGATGCAGAAGCTCTGCAGGCCGATGCCGATATAGCGGGCGGCCTCCTCCGCGTTCTTGGCTCCGGCCTTCAGAGCGATGGCCGCGCCGACACAGTAGGCCCAGCAGACGTTTTCAAAGCAGATGGGCTGGATGCCCTTGGCGATCTCGTAAGGGTCGAAGCCGGCGGCCTTGCAGATCTCGCGAGCCTCTTCCACGGAGGCGATGCCGTACTCGGCCAGCACGCCGTTGATCTTGCCGATCCGGCGGTCGTAGTTTTCAAATAATGCCATCGTCATTTCCTCCCTTATTCCTTGCGGGGATCGATGTACTTCACAGCGGCGTCCCACTGGCCGTAATGGCCGGTGGCCTTTTTGAGCGCTTCGTTCGCGTCCATGCCGCCCTTGATGAAGTCCATCATCTTGCCGAGGCTGACGAACTCGTAGCCGATGATCTCATCCTCGGCATTGAGCGCCATGCGGGAGCAGTAGCCCTCGGTCATCTCCAGATAACGGGGGCCCTTCTCCTTGGTGGCGAACATGGTGCCGACCTGGGAACGCAGGCCCTTGCCCAGATCCTCCAGCGACGCGCCGATCAGCAGGCCGCCCTCGGAGAAGGCGCTCTGGGTACGGCCGTAGACGATCTGCAGGAACAGCTCGCGCATGGCGGTGTTGATGGCGTCGCACACCAGGTCGGTGTTCAGCGCCTCCAGCAGGGTCTTGCCGATCAGGATCTCCGAGGCCATGGCCGCGGAGTGGGTCATGCCGGAGCAGCCGATCGTTTCGACCAGAGCCTCCTGGATGATACCGTCCTTGACGTTCAGCGTCAGCTTGCAGGCGCCCTGCTGGGGAGCGCACCAGCCGATGCCGTGGGTGAAGCCGGAGATGTCCTCGATTTGCTTGGCCTGCACCCATTTCCCTTCCTCAGGGATGGGGGCGGGACCGTGATACGCGCCCTTGGCGACCGGGCACATATGCGTGACTTCCGCGGTGTAGATCATATGCCATTCCTCCTGTTTGGTTTTGTTATCAAAAAAGCCGATGCTTCTGCGGCAGGCAGAAGTCATCAGCTGATTTCCAGCGCTTCGGTTTCCCCGGGAGAACTTCATTCCCTTGAATCAATACTATCAGGTTTTTCGGCAGAAAGCAAGTGTTATTCGAGAGAAAAAAGCTTCTGAACGCTCTGCCCGGCCGGATCTGTATAAATCCGCAGCAGCCGAGCATGCTGTATAGGTCGGAGGCGGGGCCCGATCAGGACGAAGCGGTATGCCGCTAAGACTGCCGGGAGAAGCTGCGTGTTTCGATCCGCTGAAAAAATTAAGAAATCTGAATTTTCCGGCTTTTCTCTTGCTCTTTGCGGGCTTTCCCGCTATAATGCAGGCCGCGTCGGTCGATTCGGTCCCCTCGCAGGGCTCCGCCCTGCAGGGGAGCTCCAAGAACACCGATATCGGCCCGGAGGCCTGCCGCCGCATCCCGGAGACGCCGGACGGCAGTTTGGAGAAGAAGATGAGCGGCGGCGTCTCTTCCGTGAGACGCCGCCCTTTCCCTTTCAAATTCTGGATAAAGGAAGCGATAATCATGAAAAAAACCATTTCTGTGATCCTTTTGCTGGTGCTGCTGCTCGCGGCCTGCGGAAAAAACGAAGCGCCCGCGCAGACGAAGCTCCAGGACGGCGAAAACACGCAGATCGCCAATCCCTGGCGGGAAATCACCGAGGACGAGGCAAAGGCGATCTATCCGCAGTCCTTCTCTGTGCCGGAGGGCGCGGAAAACGCAGTGTGGCGCGTGATGGAGACCGCCGACGCGCCCGCCCTGCTGGAGCTGGATTTCGATCTCGACGGCCTGCGCTTTACGGCGCGGCAGCAGGAGACCGGAAACCGGGATGCGGATCTGTCCGGCATGTATTACACCTGGACCGCGCAGGTCGGCATGACCCTGCGCAACGGTCTCACGGGCACGATGTACCGCAATATCAGTGAAGATGGATATGCCGACGTCTGTGTCTGGTACGATGAGGCAGCCGGCGTCTCGTATTCTCTCAGCGTCACGGCAAAGGACCTGGACGGCTTTGACCTCCAGGCCGTGGCGGAGGCGCTGTTCCCTCCGACCGCACCCTCTCTTGAGGAGCAGAAGCGGATCCTGGAGGAAAACCGCAGCCTCTGGAGCTTTGACGAGGGCGAATACGCCCCGGACTGGTACTATGCCTTTACGGACCTGGACCACAACGGCCTGCTGGAGGTGCTCTCCGCCTCCACCCAGGGCAGCGGCGTTTTCACCTATGCTCATTTTTATGAGGTCCTGCCCGACGGCTCCGGCGTCCGGAATCTTTATCACGCGGATGCGGAGATCGAAGGGGCGGACGACTGGCCGGAGATCATTCTGGATCAGATCCCCTGTTACTATGACAGCGCCGCGGATCGGTACTATTACGTCTGCAGCAACAGTTTCCGCGACGGCGCCTGGCACGGCATGACGCAGCTGGCCGCGCTCTCGCTGAAGGATGCCGCGGCGACGATCGAATACCTCGCCGCGGAAGAGATCCTGCTGACGGACAGCGGCGAGCAGTGGACGTATACGGACGGCGCGGGCGAGCCCATCACGGAAGAGGACTTCAACAGCGCCCTCGAGCGCCGCTTTGCCGGGATGGAGCAGTCGGAGCTGAAGCTGGACTGGATCGCCGTGAACGCGCCGCAGGTCGAGACGAGGAGACAGGACGGAGAGCGCTTTGAGGCGGTCATCATCCTCGAGGGCATGGAAGAGACGGTCCATTACGAGCATATCCGGAACGAGACCGTGGGATTTGAGATGGACTACGACTATGAATCGTTCGAACGGCGCAGCGAAGCGGATCGTGAAAGCTTCGTCTCGGTCTGGGACGATCCCGACGATCCCTGGAACTATCTCGAGGTGACACACCGTCCGGAAGACGCCGAAACCGCTGCCGCGGCCATCGGCGCGGAACTGTCAAAGACTTATGAGATCAGAAGAGAGGATTCATTCCCCCTGGATCGGGCGGGCAGCTGCATCCGCATCGACGCTTCTGCGGACATCGGAGGCCTGACCATGCCGGAGCATCTGCAGATGGTGTATATCATTCCCGTGGCCGACGGATGCCTCGTTGCCACAGGACACTATACCATTGAGAGCGCCGAGGGCTTCGGCGCGCGGTTTTCCGCGATGATGCAGACCCTCTCGGCGATCGGGAGAAACTGAGAAAAAACAGAGAAAAAACAGACGAGACCGACAGGTGCAGGCGTGCATCTGTCGGTCTCAGACTGTAGACAAAGCTATGCGGAAAGACTTCGACACGCATGGGGGGATTGTGAAGACTAACTATTAAAAGTCAAGCCTCAAGAGAAAAAGATGCAGATTGGGAAGCGGCATAAAAAGGGCGCAAAAAGCAAAGCGTCACAGAGGGCACTCTGAGTGGTATGGACAGAATGAGTTTATGCAGGCTGAAAAGCCCGGCCGGAAGTTTGTAAAGCAAAGATCAAACGCACCAGCTTTTTGGCGGCGTGAGAAAGCGCGACGTTGTAATGCTTGGCTTCGGCTCGCTTCTTTGCAAGATAAGCAGCGAAGGACGGCTCCCAAACGCAGACGTATCTGGCAGCGTTGAAAAGAGCGTATCTCAGATAGCGCGATCCCCGCTTCTCCATGTGGGCATAAGCACCGGACGCGTTGAGATTTCCGGATTGGTAAGTAGATGGAGAGAGACCGGCATAGGCCAGCAGCTTGTCTGGTGAGTCGAAGCGGGAAAAATCGCCAATCTCCGCCAGGATCATTGCACCCATGCGGTAGCTGATGCCAGGAATCGTGAGGATCGGTGGAGCCGTCTCGTCGATGATTGCTTTAATAGCGGCCTCGATCTCAGCAATCTCCTTATCCAATTCGCGGATCAATCGGATGGTGTGGCGAAGCTCAAGAGACTTGGCGGGCATAGCGGAGCCGATGGAACGTCTGGCAGCCTCACGGATCTCGACTGCTTTTTCCCGGTCATAGCGACCTTTGGAGGCGTCGGACAGGACAGTTTTAAAGTGGGTCAGATGCGTCTCGGCGATCTGCTTGGCGCCGGGAAACTCACTGAGTATCGTATAGACTGAGGCCATATGGAGCGACGGAACAAGGGTTTCCAGCTCCGGAAAGAGAATGTTGACGAGACGGGAAATAGAAGTTTTGAGTTTGGCTCTCTCCCTGACCTTGTCGAATCTATATCTTGTGAGTGACTTTAGTTCCTCGTTGTGGTATGCTGTGTCTGTGTAGGACTTGAGATCCACGCCAGACATGAGCATAGTCGCAATCGTCCGTGCGTCGATCCGGTCGGTCTTTGTCTGACGAAGACTAAGACTTTTTCGGTAGAGATTGGTGTGCAGCGGGTTGATGAGATAGGGCGGCATTCCTTCCTCAAGCAGAAACCCGAGGATATTGTAGCTGTAGTGTCCGGTAGCCTCAAGCCCTACTTTTATGATGTCTGACGGGCGAGTGCAGGAGTGAATTCGCTGCAGCAGTGTCTCGAAGCCGTCCCGGTGGTTGGCTATAGTGAACACATCGGTCAACACCGCACCTTCCGAGCTGAGGATAAAGCAATCGTGCTTAATACTATTCTTCAATTAAAACAATTGATAATCCAGGAGCGGCCGGTAATGCTCCGAATGGTATCCGCAGAAAGATCACAAATCGTATCACAGAGCCTGAGAACCACTTTTTCCAAAGTCGCGAAGACCTCGTTGCGAAA
>JAFWQQ010000093.1 GCA_017545165.1 Oscillospiraceae bacterium | reverse complement strand
GTACAAGATCAGTGAACAGTGAACAGTGAACAGTGAACAGAGAACAGTGAAGAATGTAGAGTATAGAGTATAGAGTGTAGAGTGTAGAGTATAGAGTGTAGAGTGAACGGGGAAGAACGATTCGGGCTCTGTGACAAGACACAGGAGAGCCTGAGAGGAAGCGAGGGATGTTCCAATGAAGAAACTATACGGCAGTTTTGCGGCGAAGCTCTTTGCGGTGATTTTGCTGTGCGCCATGGCGGTGGTTTTCGTCCTCTCCGCCGCCGGCGCCGCCACGGTGTATGCCAGAGGCGGCTATACCGGCAGCTTCGAGAACATGCGGGACTCGTATATCAGCAATCTGGGCGATCGGATGCTCAGCCAGGTTGGCATGGCCTACCAGGAAGGACAGCTGACCGAGCAGAACATGCACAATACCGTATATACCGGGCGGGACGCCTTCTGGTTCGAGCTCCGGGACGGAGAGAACCAGGTGCTCCTGTCCAACTATGAGGGCGGGGAGACCTGCTGGAGCGGGATCCAGACCTTCGAGCCCCACTACAGCCTCCACAGGATGAGCGAGGAGGGCGACATTTGGGACAGCGGCGAGATCGACACAGAACCGGAGGTCACCCCCACGCCTGGGCCCGCGGAAACGCTGAAGCCCGAGAATACGCCGAAGCCCGCGGAGATGAAAACCGTCTGGGTGCTGCGGGACTATCGAAATCAGACAAGCTACAGCTTTAACTCCGAGGAGGAGGCGTACCAATGGGTGCATGAGAACACGGTTACGGCCTATGGCTACCTGCCTGACCCGCTGCCGGAGAGCTTTTCCGAGGCCAGGGAGCTGCGCACGCTGAGCCTTCTCTATACCTGGCGCAACAGCTTCCTCTGGGCCCTGGGGCTGAGCTTCCTGTCGGGACTGCTGCTGTTCCTCTTCCTGCTGGGCGCCGCCGGGCACCGGAAGGGGACCGACCAGATCGTCCCCAGCTTTGTGGAGAAGATCCCCTTTGACGTCTTTACCGTGGGAATCGGCCTGGCCGTGTGTCCTTGCCTGCTTCTGCTGACCGGCGGTTGGGACTGGCCGGAGCTTGTGCTCCCGCTGATCCTCTCCGTGCTTGGCTTCGGCCTTTTGCTCCTGCTGTGGAGCATGAGCTTCGCCGTGCGAGTGAAGACCAACAGCCTGCGCAACTGCCTTGTCTGGCGGGTCTGCTGCCTGGTGGGGAATGGCTGCAGGGCTGTGTTCCGGAATCTGCCCATCCTCTGGAAATGGGGTCTCGGCCTGGGCCTGGCCGCCATCGTGGATCTGATTTTCCGACGTGGAGCCGTGTTCTCCTATAACCGCTCGACCTTCTTCTGGTTCCTCTTCTGGCTGCTGGCCGGCGGGGCCACGCTCTACGCGGTGCTGGCCTTCCGGCGGCTGCGCCGGGGTGCGGAGGAGATCGCCAACGGCAATATGAACGCCAAGGTGGACGAGAAGCACCTGGTGGGGGATCTGAAGGACCACGCCAGGGACCTGAACCATATCCGGGACGGCCTGAGCAGCGCCGTGGACGAGCGCATGAAGTCCGAACGCTTCCGCACGGAGCTCATCACCAACGTGTCCCACGACATCAAGACGCCGCTGACCTCCATCGTGAACTACGTGGACCTCCTGCAGAAGGAGGAGCCCAAGACCGAGAAGCAGCAGGAATATCTGGAGGTCCTGTCCCGCCAGTCCGGGAAGCTCAAAAAGCTGATCGAGGATCTGATCGAGGCCTCCAAGGCCTCCACCGGCAATCTCTCTGTGGAGCTGCAGCCCTGCGATCTGGGGATCCTGCTGGACCAGACGGCGGGGGAATACGGCGAGAAGCTGGAGAAGGCCGGTCTGGAGCTGGTGCTGCAGAAACCGGAGACGCCGGTGACGGTGCTGGCCGACGGGCGGCACCTATGGCGGGTATTTGACAATCTGCTGAACAATGTTGTAAAATACGCCCTGCCCGGGACCCGGGTGTACCTGAGCCTCCAGGAGCAGGGAAGGCAAGCCCTGGTGACCTTCCGCAACATCTCCCGGGAGGCGCTGAACATCAGCGTCGAGGAGCTGACCGAGCGCTTCGTCCAGGGCGACATCTCCCGCCACAGCGACGGCAACGGCCTGGGCCTGGCCATCGCCATGAGCCTGATGCGCCTGCAGAAGGGCGAGCTGGACATCGATCTGGACGGGGATCTGTTCAAGGTGACGCTGCGCTTTCCCGTGCAGCACTGAAAGGAGAAGACTATGAACAAGGTGAAACTTTTACCGCTGCTGTTTTTGCTGATTTTGAGCGCCTGCCTGCTGGCGGGCTGCGGGAGCGGGGAGACAGAGACGAGCGCGCCAGCGCCGGAAGCGCAGACTGCCGAAACTCCGACGGAGGATCTGATCTATACCGCCCGTTTCCGGGAAATCCCGTTGGACCGGAACAAAAACCTGGAGCCCCTGGCCTTCACGGAGGACGGCCTGTACGCCGTGAGCTGGGAGGAGCAGGAAATAACGGATCCTGCCGAGGGAGAAGCCCCGGTGAAATATGTGCAGAAGCTGTATTATGTAAACCAAAACGGACAGACAAGCCTGCTGCTTTACAGCGGCAGCCCCGCCCCGTCGGACGACGAGGGGAAGAGGGATTATTCTTCCGGCAGCAATCTGCAGGGGCTGTTCTGCCTGGAAAACGGAGAGATGCTTGCGGTGGAGAGCCTCTACGCCTCCTGGTATGACGGGCCGGAGAACATCACGCAGTCAGACCCCGGCTACTGGAATTATTATCAAAACGAGAACAGCTTCACCCTCCTGCGCCTAGACAAGGAAGGCGGGCTGATTTCCGCAGAAGCTTTGGATTGGGACCCCGATGCCAATGAGAACATGTGGATGGATTTTCGCTCCGCCGTACTGGACGGAGAGGGGAGAATCATTGTCACGGGGCAGCAGAACGTCTTTGTCTTTTCCGAGGAAGGCTCCTTGCTGGGAAGCATCGAGATGGACGACTGGTCAGACTCTCCCGTACTGCTGCGGGACGGCCGCGTGGGCGTCGTCTCTTCGGGACGGCGTGGGGCAGTCTTCACGGTGCTGGACCTGGAGAAGTTCCGGACCGGGGACACGATGAATCTGGACGACTGGCCCCAAAGATGTTATCCCGGCGGCGGGGAGTATGACTTTTTCTACACCAGCGGGATGCGCCTCTACGGCTGCAAGCTGGCCGACGGCTCCGTTGAGGAGGTGCTGGACCTGCTGGCCTGCGATCTCAGTCCCGAAGCACTGTATTGCCTGCGCACAGGGGAGGATGGCGCTTTTCGCGGCTTCAGCGTGGAACAGGACAGCGTCAATCTGGTAGAGCTCAGCCTGGTGCCCCGGAAAAACCTCCCGGTCAAGCGGGTGCTGACCCTGGGCATCCTGGGCAGCGGGGACAGCATGGTAAACCAGGTGCTGCGCTTCAACCGCCATCACGACGATGTGCGTATCCAGGTCGTGGACTATTCCGAGAGCTTTGACGACAGCGCCGGGGATCTGGACGCCCTCACCAAGCTCAGCACCCAGATCATGGCGGGAGATATGCCGGACCTGCTGGCGTTGGACTCCCTGCCCTATGAGCAGCTGGCATCCAAGGGCCTGCTGGAGGATCTTTACCCTTGGCTGGATCGGGACCCGGAGCTGAAAAGAGAGGACTTTTTACCCACGGTGCTCCAGAGCGCGGCCTATAACGGCGGACTATACAGGATCGCTTCCGGGTTTCAGGTCTATACCCTCATCGGCGCCAGCAGCGTGGTGGGTGAGGAGCCCGGCTGGAGCTTTGAGCAGCTGGAAGCCGCGCTTTCCACCATGCCCGAGGGCTGCACCATCCTGGGTCCCACGGTCTCCCGGGACGAGATGCTGATGCGCTGTCTCTATTCGGATATGGGCAGCTATGTGGACTGGGCGCAGGGGACCTGCGATTTTGACAGCGCGGATTTCTGCAAGCTGTTGGAATTCTGCGCCTCCTTCCCCGCGGAGCCGGACTACGCAAGCGGCAGCTCGGATTATGGCAGAGCGGCGGCTGGCCAGCAGCTCCTCCTGGAGCTGAACGTCTCCTCTCTGGACGAGGTGGGCTATGCCGATCAGTATTTCGGCGGAAGGGTCACCTATGTGGGCCTGCCCTCCCGCACCGGAAGCGGCAGTCTCCTGATGCTCGCCAACTCCTTCGGCATGAGCGCGGCCTGCGCGGACAAGGAAAGCGCCTGGGAATTCCTGCGCAGCTTCCTCCTGCCGGATTACCAGTTCGAGCAGTATAATCTGCCCCTCCGAAAGGACGTGTTCGACGCGCAGATGGAGGACGCCATGCGCATCAGTTATGAGATGGACGAGAACGGCCAGCCCAGGCTGGATGAAAACGGGGAGAAGATCCCCATCGCCAGGGGCGGCATGGGAACGGCTTCCGAAGACGGCCAAGTGTTCAGCTTCGAGTTCTATGGGCTCACCCAGGAGCAGGCGGACCGCTTCCGTGCCATGCTGGAGACTGCGCAGGCCTTCCCCAGCTTCAACGCCAAGGTCTATGAGATGGTGCAGAATGAAGCCAAGGCGTATTTCAACGGCGAACGCAGTATCGAGGATACGGCAAAGCTGATCCAGACCAAGGTGAGCCTCTATCTCAGCGAGCAGAGCTGAACATGACAAAAGGGGTTGTCTCAAAACGACCTGTCATTCTGAGCGACGCGAAGAATCTCTTTCTGAAAGTTTGTGAAAACCTTCAAACGAGAGATCCTTCGTCACTTCGCTCCTCAGGATGACAAAGCGGTTATCGTTTTGAGACAG
>JAFWQQ010000092.1 GCA_017545165.1 Oscillospiraceae bacterium | reverse complement strand
TTCGGCGAATTCGCAGATTGTACGAATTCGCCGAATATTTCTTTGCTATACGAGCTCTGGTCCGCCGGGAGGGCACAAGGCCCTCCCCTACGATACAACCAGGGTTTTCGCACTTGTTTCGCATTTTGCAACGCGCCCTTGCCGCTCAAGCTGTCGACACTTTGTCGACAGCTTGAGGCCCCCGGGACGACCCGGGGGCCTTCGCCATGGAATGGGATTGAAATCTGGCGTCCCCGGGGCAGCAGAATCCTGTTGACCTGGGGGCGTTTTGATGGTACAATACCATGACTTATTATGGGAATGGGTTGGAGAGAGCTATGTGGATCGCTGACGCCTGGCAGGATTTTGAAGTGCTGGACTGCTCAAAAGGAGAAAAACTGGAGCGATGGGGGGACTATTATCTGGTCCGTCCGGACCCCCAGGCCATCTGGGACACGCCCCGGAAAAACCCCCACTGGAACGACCGGGACGCCCGCTATCGCCGCAGCGAGAGCGGCGGCGGCAGCTGGGACAAGGGGAAGCTGCCCGCGGAGTGGACCATCCGCTACAAGGAGCTGCGCTTCCACGTGAAGCCCATGAACTTCAAGCACACCGGCCTCTTCCCCGAGCAGGCCGCCAACTGGGACTGGGCCATGGCGAAGATCCGCGCATCGGGCCGTCCCATCCGGGTGCTGAACCTCTTTGCCTACACCGGCGCCGCCACCGTGGCCTGCGCCAAGGCCGGGGCCGAGGTCTGCCATGTGGACGCGGCCAAGGGCATGGTGGCCTGGGGCAAGGAAAACGCCGCCGCCTCCGGCCTGTCGGAGGCCCCCATCCGCTGGATCGTGGACGACTGCGCCAAGTTCGTGGAGCGGGAGATCCGCCGGGGCAAGCGCTACGACGCCATCATCATGGACCCGCCCTCCTACGGCCGGGGACCCGGCGGCGAGGTGTGGAAGCTGGAGCAGAACCTCTGGCCCTTCGTGTCCCTCTGCGCCGGAGTGCTCAGCGAGGAGCCCCTCTTCGTGCTCATCAACTCCTACACCACGGGGCTTTCCCCCTCGGTGCTCAGCTATGTGACCGAGAGCATCTTCACCAAGAAATACGGCGGCCGCTCCGAGAGCCGGGAGCTGGCCCTGCCCGTCACCGACAGCGGATTATACCTGCCCTGCGGGGCGACGTGCCGCTGGGAAAGGAAGGAATAGTGAAGAGTGAAGAGTGAAAAGTGAAAAGTTAAGGTGTCGCCTCCGGCGACGGAGTTGAATCCATCACGCCTTCAGGCGTGATACCAAAACGATTCACTATTCACTAATCACTATTCACTCCTATTCATATGGATCCGATCATTCGTTTTGAAAACGTACACTTCACCTACCCTGAGGGGGAGGAGGAAATCCTCCGCGGAGTGGATCTGCAAATCGAGAAGGGGAGCTTCGTGGCCGTGCTGGGCCACAACGGCTCCGGCAAGTCCACCCTGGCCAAGCACATGAACGCCATCCTGCTGCCCTCCTCCGGCAAGGTCCTGGTCCGGGGCATGGACACCGCCGACGAGGCAAAGCTGCTGGACATCCGGCGCAGCGTGGGCATGGTCTTCCAGAACCCGGACAACCAGATCGTCGCCAACGTGGTGGAGGACGACGTGGCCTTCGCCCCGGAAAACCTGGGCGTGCCCTCGGCGGAGATCCGGCAGCGGGTGGACGCCGCCCTCAGGCAGGTGGGCATGTACGACTTCCGCATGCACGCGCCCCATCTGCTCTCCGGCGGCCAGAAGCAGCGGGTGGCCATCGCCGGGGTCCTGGCCATGGAGCCGGAGGTCCTGGTGCTGGACGAGCCCACCGCCATGCTGGACCCCCAGGGGCGGGGCGAGGTCATTCAGACCGTCACCCGGCTCTGCCGGGAGAAGGGGATGACCGTGGTGCTCATCACCCACCACATGGAGGAGTGCATCGGCGCCGACCGGCTTGTGGTCATGTCAAACGGCGCCATCGTGGCCGACGGCAGCCCGGCGGAGGTCTTCTCCCAGGTGGAGCTGATGGAGCGGGAGGGCCTGGACGTGCCCGAGACCACCCGGGTGCTCCACGAGCTGGGCCTGCCCACCGAGACCCTGGACGCAGAGAGCTGCGCCCGCCTGATCGCAGAGAAGCTGCGATAATCTCACTTTTGGAGAGCATCTATGTCTGAAATCCGCGTGGAGGCTCTGACGCATGTCTACAGCGCAGGGACCCCCTTTGAGAAAACAGCCATTGAGAATATCAGCCTGTCCATCCCCTCGGGGCAGTTCGTGGGCCTGCTGGGCCACACCGGCTCCGGCAAGTCTACCTTCATCCAGCACCTGAACGCCCTGCTGAAGCCCAGCTCCGGCACGGTGTACGTAGACGGGGAGGACATCAATAAGGACAAAAAGAGCCGCCGGGCCGTGAAAAACAAAGTGGGCCTGGTGTTTCAGTACCCGGAATATCAGCTTTTTGAGGAGACGGTCTTCGCCGACATCGCCTTCGGCCCCAAAAACATGGGCCTGAGCAAGGAGGAAATCGAGCAGCGGGTCCACGAGGCCTGCGGCTTCGTGGGCGTGGAGGAGGAGCTCCTCCAGCGCTCGCCCCTGGAGCTCTCCGGCGGCCAGAAGCGGCGCATCGCCATCGCCGGCGTTATCGCCATGCGTCCGGGCGTGCTGATCCTGGACGAGCCCACCGCCGGCCTGGACCCGGCGGGCTGCCGCCAGATCATGGACAATATCTGCCGCTACCGGCGGGAGAGCGGCGCCACCGTGCTCATCGTGAGCCACAATATGGACGACGCCGCCCGGCTCACCGAAAGGCTCATCGTCTTCAACCGGGGCACCGTCGCCATGGACGGGACGCCGGAGCAGATCTTCGCCCAGCCGGAGAGGCTGGTGGAGATCGGACTGAACGTGCCCCAGTCCACGGCCCTGGCCATGGCCCTGCGGGAGAAGGGCGTGCAGCTCGCCGGCTCCATCTATACCCACGCCCAGCTGATGCAGGCGCTGAAGGGGGTGGGCGCATGCTGAAAGACGTGACCCTGGGCCAGTACTTCCCGGGGAACACCGTGGTCCACCGCCTGGACCCCAGGACCAAGATCCTGCTGCTGATCTTCTTCATCGTGGCCCTCTTTGCTGCCAAGGGCTGGGTGGGCTACGGCGTGATGCTGCTGGTGACGGCTGGCTCCATGGCCATTTCCCACATCTCGCCGAAGAACATCTTCAAGGGCCTGAAGCCCATGATCTTCATCATCGTCTTTACCGCCGCCCTGAACCTGTTTTATACCGACGGGACTCCGGTTTTGCCCGGCTGGCCCATCACCTGGGAGGGGGTCGCCCGCTCGGTGCAGATGGTCCTGCGCATCGTGCTGCTCATCGCCGGCACCTTCCTGCTGACCTATACCACCAGCCCCATGGCCCTCACCGACGGCATGGAGCGGCTGCTGGGGCCCCTGAAGAAAATCGGCCTGCCCATCCATGAGATCACCATGATGATGTCCATGGCCCTGCGCTTCATCCCCACCCTCATCGAGGAGACGGACAAGATCATGTCCGCCCAGAAGGCCCGGGGCGCCGACTTCGAAAACGGCAGCCTCCTGCAGCGGGCCAAGGCCCTGCTGCCCATCCTGGTGCCTCTGTTCGTCAGCTCCTTCCGCCGGGCCGACGAGCTGGCCGTGGCCATGGAGAGCCGCTGCTACCACGGCGGCGGCGGACGCACCCGCATGAAGCAGCTGCATTTCGCCCCCAGGGACCTCTGGGCCCTGCTGCTGGGCGCGATGCTGATTGCGGGCATGTTCGTGCTGAGACGCTTCGGACTGTGACGCCTATGAGAAACATTGCCTTGCGCCTGAGCTATGACGGCAGCGCCTATCACGGCTGGCAGGTGCAGAAAAACGAGATCAGCGTGGCCGAGACCCTGGAGGACGCCCTGACGAAGATCTGCGGCCACCCGGTGAAGACCGTGGGCTGCGGCCGCACCGACGCGGGGGTCCACGCCCTGCGCTACTGCGCCAACTTCCGCACCGACTGCCGCATCCCCATCGAGCGCTTCCCCCTGGCGGTGAACTCCCGGCTCCCGGGGGATATCTCCGTGTCCGACGCGGTGGAGGCCCCGGAGGACTTCAACGCCATCGGCTCCTGCCTGAAAAAGGAGTATGTTTACAAGATCCTGAACAGCCCCGTGCCGGATCCCTTCCTGCAGAAGCGGGCCTGCTTCTATCCCCAGCGCCTGGATTTGAGCCTGATGCAGCAGGCCGCCCGGGCCTTCGAGGGCACCCACGATTTCCGGGCGGTGCGCTCCCTGGGCACCGAGACCAAGACCACCGTGCGCACGGTGTACTGGTGCCGGGCGGAGAAGGAGGGGGACCTGATCACCGTCTCCATCTGCGCCGACGGCTTCCTCTACAATATGTGCCGGGCCATGGTGGGCACCATGGTCTACGCCTCCTACGGCAAGCTCCTGCCGGAGGAGATCCCGGCGCTGCTGGAAAAGGGCGACCGGCGGCTCACCGGCCCCACCATGCCGCCCCAGGGCCTGTATCTCAACCGGCTCTGGTATGAGGGCGCCGTGGGCGAGATGATGGAGCGATAAGAGGCCATCTTCAGAAATCTTAGGTTTATTTGTTCATAAAAGCGTGTTATAATGAATAGCTGGAGGCGAGGGCCGCAAGGCGTTGCTGCCGGGCAGCCGCATCACTGCTGCGCCAAGGATTCATATCCTGAACAGACGAAAAAACCGATGATATGATGCGTTTTCCAAAGACTTTGACGATCCTGCGGCAGAGCCCGTGCGGAGAATTTCTTGGGAGAGAAAGGGAAGGATCACTATGGTTCGAATGATTCTGAATATCGTTCTGCTGCTGATCGTGTCGCTGTGTACCTGGACCGGGTACCGGAAAGGCCTGATCGCAGGCATCGCGGGGATCCTCGCGGTGGTCATCGCCCTCTTCGGCGGGAGCCTTTTGTCCTCCGCCTATTCCCATGAGGTGGTCCCCGTGCTGGAGCCCTTTGCCGACGGCTTTATCGACTCCCAGAAAAGCCGGGACGAGGTGCTGACCTCCATGGGCTACGGCTATTCCGATCTGTCCCTGGAGGACATCCTGTCACAGAACTCCTCTCTGCGCTACGACTATGCGGAGGAGTGCTTCAAGATGGTGGGAATCTACCAGGAGCGGGCCGAGGAGATGGCGAAAAAGGCCGTGGACTATGAGGACCGCAACGGCGTCGGCATGACCAAGGCGGTGGTCACCCAGCTGTGCGATACGGCCAGCTATGTGGCCGGCCTGGTGGTGGCCTTCCTGCTGATCCTGATCCTGCTGACGGCCATCGGCAACATCGGGAACCTCTCCTTCCGCCTGCCCAATCTGGAGCTGCTGGATGAGATCGGCGGCGCGATCCTGGGCTTCGCGAAGGGCTTTATGTACTGTATCCTGCTGTGCTGGGCCCTGGGCTTCCTGGGCCTGCTCATCGGCAAGAACACCCTGGAGACTACCACGCTGGCCCAGTTCTTCCTGCAGATCAGGTTCCTGACCAGCGGCCTGCTTTGATATCGTGCTTCGTGCGCAGCAGGGCGTTCCCAATAACAGGAACGCCCTTGCTTTTTCCGTATGACTGTTTCCCCGAAGGAGGGATTGTATGAAACCGACGCTTTGCTCCCGCTGCGGCAAAAACGTGGCGGTGATCTTTATTACCAAGCTGGAAAACGGCCAGGCCAAAAACGAGGGTCTGTGCCTCAAATGCGCCCGGGAGCTGCACATCAAGCCCGTGGACGACATCATCAACAAAATGGGCATCTCCGACGACGATCTGGAGGGCCTGGCCGGGGATATGACCAACGCCCTCAACGGCGCCGAGGAGCTGCTGAACATGGAAAACAGCGGCGAGGATAACGGCGAGGACGACGGCAAGACCGCCACCTTCCCCTTCCTGAACCGGCTCTTCGGCGGCCCCGCGGCCCAGAATAACCCCCAAAACAACCGGGAGGAGCCGTCCCGCCCCCAGGGCCAGAACGGCCAGCCCCGGCCCGCCAAGCACAAGTTCCTGGACAACTACTGCATCGACCTGACCCAGCGGGCCGCCCAGGGCAAGCTGGACGCCATGGTGGGCAGAGAGGAGGAGCTGGAGCGGGTGATCCAGATCCTGAACCGGCGCCAGAAGAACAACCCCTGCCTCATCGGCGAACCCGGCGTGGGCAAGACCGCCATCGCCGAGGGCCTGGCCCAGCGCATCGCCATGGGCAGCGTGCCCTATAAGCTCCAGAACAAGAAGGTCTTTCTGCTGGACCTGACCGCCCTGGTGGCGGGCACCCAGTTCCGCGGCCAGTTTGAAAGCCGCATGAAGGGCCTCATTGAGGAGATCCGCAAGGAGGGCAATATCATCCTGGTCATCGACGAGGTGCACAACATCGTGGGCGCCGGGGACGCCGAGGGCAGCATGAACGCCGCCAACATCCTCAAGCCCGCCCTGTCAAGAGGCGAGATCCAGGTCATCGGCGCCACCACCTTTACCGAATACCGCAAGCACATCGAAAAGGACGCCGCCCTGGAGCGCCGCTTCCAGCCGGTGACCGTCACCGAGCCCTCCATCGCCGACAGCATCCAGATCATGAAGGGCATCGCCCACTATTACGAGGACTACCACGGGGTGCGCATCTCCGAGGAGATGTGCCGCCAGGCGGTGCTGCTCTCCGAGCGCTATATCACCGACCGCTTCCTGCCGGACAAGGCCATCGACCTGATCGACGAGGCCTGCTCCGACGTGAATTTGAAGGACGAGAACATCAAAAAGCGCATGATCGCCCAGCGGGACCTGGAGAATATCCGCTTCGAGCGGGAGGCCCTGATGAGCGACAGCAGCGAGACCGACCCGGAGAAGCTGGACCAGCGCTACGCACGCATCGCCGAGCTGCGCAGCAAGGAGATGCAGCGGGAGCAGGAGCTGAAGGCGCTGGACGCCCTGGGCAAGCCCGCTCTCACGGTGGACAATCTGGCCAGGATCATCGAGCTCTGGACCAAGATCCCCGCCTCCAGCATCAAGGAGGACGAGCTGGAGCGGCTGGCCAATCTGGACGCCCGCTTGAAGGAGCACATCGTGGGCCAGGACCAGGCGGTGGACGCGGTCTGCGCCGCCATCCGGAGAAGCCGGGTGGGCCTGAAGGTCAAGCGCAAGCCCGTGAGCTTCATCTTCGTCGGCCCCACCGGCGTGGGCAAGACGGAGCTGGTCAAGCGCCTGGCCGCCGACATGTTCTCCAGCCCCGAGAGCCTGATCCGCCTGGACATGTCGGAGTTTATGGAAAAGTTCTCCGTCTCCCGCATCATCGGCTCGCCCCCGGGCTATGTGGGCTATGACGAGGCGGGGCAGCTCACCGAGAAGATCCGCCGCAAGCCCTACAGCGTGGTGCTCTTCGACGAGATCGAGAAGGCCCACCCCGACGTGATGAACATCCTGCTGCAGATCCTGGACGACGGCCGCATCACCGACGCCCAGGGCCGCACCGTGAACTTTGAAAACACCATCATCATCATGACCACCAACGCCGGCTCCGGCAACAAGACCGGCAGCGTGGGCTTCGGCGGCACCCTCTCGGACATGAGCCGGGAGAAGGCCATGAAGGCCCTGAACGAATTCCTGCGGCCGGAGTTCATCAACCGGGTGGACGAGGTGGTCTGCTTCAATCAGCTCACGGAGGAGGACTTCCGCGGCATTGCGGAGCTGATGCTCACGGAGCTGCGGGACGTGATGCGGGAGAAGAATTACGAGCTTGCCTGGGACGCGAGCCTGCTGGACTATCTGGTAAAGAAGGGCTATTCCGTCACCTACGGGGCCAGGAACCTGCGCCGCCTGATCCAGAAGGAGATCGAGGACGTGGTCGCCGCCCGGCTGATCGAGAGCCGGGGCAAGGGCGTCGAAACGATCCGCGTCTCCGCCGGCGACGAGGCCGTGCAGATCGAGCTGACGTGAGTGGGCAGTTCGCAGTTCGCAGTTCGTAGTTCGTAGTAGAGAAGATACGATCGCGGGAGGAAACGACTATGCCGAATATTGAGATCATTCTGGGCGATATCACCAGACAGGCTGTGGACGCCATCGTCAACGCCGCCAACTGCTCTCTTCTGGGCGGCGGCGGGGTGGACGGGGCCATCCACCGGGCGGCCGGCCCGGAGCTGCTGGCGGAATGCCGCACCCTCCACGGCTGCGAGACCGGCAAGGCCAAGATCACCAAGGGTTACCGGCTGCCGGCGAAGTACGTGATCCACACCCCCGGCCCCGTCTGGCACGGCGGCGGCTATGGGGAGGAGGAGCTGCTGCGCTCCTGCTACCGCTCCTGCCTGGAGCTGGCGGCGGAGAATGGCTGCGAGACCGTGGACTTCCCCTCCATCAGCACAGGAGTCTATCATTTCCCCCTGGAGAAGGCTGCGCCCATCGCCGTCGGCACCATCGCGGCGTTCCTGCGGGAGCATCCGGAGATCCGCCGGGTGCGGATGGTCTGCTTCGACGGGAGGACCAAGGCTTTCTATGACCGGGCTCTGGAGGAGCTGAGATGAAAAAACTGCGTGTGAGCTTCAATGCGCCGGTGGTGCTCAGCTTTGTGCTGCTCTCCTTCGGCGCGCTGCTTCTGAACAAGCTGACCGGCGGCAAGAGCAACAGCCTGCTTTTCAGCGTGCATCGCTCGCCGCTGACAAACCTGCTGACCTATCCCCGCTTCTTCCTCCATGTGCTGGGGCACTCGGGCTACAGCCACTATATCGGCAATATGATGCTGATCCTGGTGGTGGGGCCGCCTCTGGAGGAGAAATACGGCAGCCGGGATCTGCTCCTCGCCATCCTGGTGACGGCCTTTGTCTCGGGGCTGGTCCAGTGGCTGTTCTTTCCCAACAGCGCCCTGCTGGGAGCGTCCGGGATCGTGTTCATGATGATCGTGATGTCCTCCCTGGCCGGGATGAAGGAGGGAAAGCTCCCTCTGACCCTGATCCTGGTGCTGGCGCTCTATCTGGGGAGAGAGATCCTGAACGGACTGACCCAGCAGGACAACATCTCCCAGCTGACCCATATCGTCGGCGGGCTCTGCGGCGCTGGGCTTGGGCTGGTCTTTCAGAGGAAATAGGCCATGGAATGCTTGCTGATCAGCGCCTGCCTCCTGGGCGAAAACTGCAAATACAACGGCGGGAACAACGCCCTGCCGGCGGAGACCCTTGCGGCGCTGAAGGCGCGCTTTCGGCTGGTCCCCGTCTGCCCCGAGCGGGACGGGGGACTGCCCACGCCGCGGCTCTCCAGCGAGCGCCGGGGAGAGGGGGTGGTGAACCTGGCGGGGGAGGACGTGACCGAGGCCTTCCGCCGGGGCGCGGAGCTGGCTCTGGCGGCAGCCAGAAGAGAAGGCTGCCGGGTGGCGCTCCTGAAGGAGCGCAGCCCCTCCTGCGGCAGCGGCGTCGTCTACGACGGCAGCTTCAGCGGCCGAATCATCCCCGGCGAGGGGGTCACGGCGGAACTGCTGAAGGAAAACGGCCTCGCCGTGTACAGCGAGACCGGGGTGGAGAAGCTGCTGGGCAATTCGGAATGCGGAATGCGGAATTCGGAATTGTGAGAACAAAAGACGCAAACGACCGGAGCTTGTCGAAGACGACAAGCTCCGGTCTCGTTGCGTTTCCGGCGGGCGAGTCGAAGGATCGTTTCCCCCGTAGCGCCGAGCATTGCTCGGCGTCGTCCCGCGCGAGGTACTCCGGGTAGGCAGAGCCTGGGACGCAGCTGCGGATCGGCGGGCGACCAAAGGTCGCCCCTACGGGGGAGGACGGACGTGGTTGTGGATCGGCGGGCCGCCGAGGGCGTCGGCCCCTACAGAGGTGGACGAGGCGTCGGCGAAGATCGGCGGGCGACCGAGGGCGTCGGCGCGAGACGGGGATTGCCGGATAAAACCTCCCCTGTGCAAGGGGAGGTTTCGCGGCGCGTCTCACGCAAGCGCCGTGACGGAGGGGTTGTACCGGGTTCGTTGATCCGGGACAGTATGTCGGCGCAAAACGGCGGGCGACCGAAGGTCGCCCCTACGGGGGAGAACGGGCGTCGGCGCGGAACTCCAAATTCCGAATTCCGAACTCCGAATTCCGAATTCCGAATTGTCCTACGCCAGTTTGCCGTCTGCGTCCACATAGACCACCGGGGCCATGCCCGTGATGAGGAGCACCATATCGCTGAGAGGCGTGTCCCCGCCCGCACGGGTATAGACCCGCCGGTATTCCAAGTGCCCGCGGATGCTGCCGGAGACCGCCGCCATGGGCATCTGCCGGCGGATAGAACGGTCCAGGGCGATACGCAGGGCCTCCCTGTCGGCCACGGTGCCGAGCCGCGTGCCGTTGACGCGGACCTCGTCGGAGACCGCCACCCCCTCGGTGGAGCAGAGCAGCGCGTCCGTCAGCACGGCCTCGTCTCCCGCCGCCGGGCGGAGCGACAGATGCAGATGCAGCTCCGGCGTCGGGACGGCCTCGGCGGTCCCCAGGATCTCCTCGGCGGCCTTTCGGGCCAGGGCGGCGCAGCGCTCCGTCTGCCGGCGAGCGTATCGCCCGGGAAGCTCCCTGCCCGCCACGGATACCCCATAGACCGGGCGAAGGTTTGCCGCAAGCATCAACAGCAGCGCCCCCAGCAGGATCAGCCTCTGCCGCCGGGCCTCCTGCTCCGGGGACCTTCTTTTTCCCATCGGATCACCTCCGGGAGTTAACATAACGCCTTTATCTGCCCCAGTCAAGGGTTTCGACAAAACTGGTGCCGGAAGGCTCTTCTTCGATCTCCATGGCGGAGACCTCGAAGGCTGTGTGCTTCTCCGGGCCGCTCTCGGTCATTTTCAGATACTCTCTGCTCTGCAGGCGCCCCTCCAGCGCCAGCCTCTGCCCGCAGGACCAGAGCCCGGCCCGGCGGGCCAGGGCCCCCCAGCAGATGCAGGGCAGATAGTCCGAGCGGCCGTAGGGGCGGTTCACCGCCAGCATCAGGTCCGCGATCTCCCGCCCCAGAGGCGTGCGCCGCAGCCGGGGCTCCCGGCAGAGAGCGCCCCGCAGCCGGATCAGGTTGCTCTCCTCCTCGTCGGTAAAGCTGAGCTCCCGCACGAAGACCGTGAGCACCAGCTTCGGCCCCTCGCTCCGCCGGTTGTTGTAGCTGCGCAGCTCGCCCAGGACCAGCAGCTTTTCCGCTTCGCCGAGAGCGGTCTGGGCCAGCTGCTCCCGCCGGAGGATCAGGTTCAGCCGGTCCTCCGTCCCGGAGAGCCGCTGCACCGCCAGAGGCATGGTGTAAAAATCCCGGCCCCGGCTGGTATGGGAATAGAGGGGCCGGCCGGCGACCCTGCCGCAGAGCCGCACCAGATTCGTTTCGGAAAATGCTTCCATCGCTGTCCGTCCTTTTCTTTGATTCTCTCCACTCTATGAGGGGAAGGGGCTTGAATATGCGGGGAGAAACCTGTATAATATCAGCATCACTTGACAAAGGAGCATAGAGATGGAAATAAAAGACATTCTTGAAAAATGCGACCATACCCTCCTGCGGGTGGACTGCACCAGCGAGGAGATCCGCAAGCTCTGCGACCAGGCCATCAAGTACAACTGCGCCAGCGTCTGCATCCCCGCCTGCCACATTCCCGGCGCCAAGCGCTATGTGGGCGACGCCCTGAAGCTATGCACCGTCATCGGCTTCCCCAACGGCTACAGCACCAGCGCGGTCAAGGCCTTTGAGGCGGAGGACGCCATCCGCAACGGCGCCGACGAGATCGACATGGTCATCAACGTCTCCATGGTTAAGGACGGCTGCTGGGAGGACGTGGCCAAGGATATCGCCGCCGTGCGCGAGGCCACAAAAGGCAAGATTCTGAAGGTCATCATCGAGTGCTGCCTGCTCACCGACGAGGAGAAGATCCGCCTGTGCAAGATCGTCAGCGCCTGCGGCTGCGATTTCATCAAGACCTCCACCGGCTTCTCCAAGGGCGGCGCCACCCGGGAGGATGTGGCCTTGCTGCGGGCAAACGTGGCTCCCGAGGTCAAGGTCAAGGCCGCCGGCGGCATCAGCTCCCTGCAGGACGCCGAGGACTTCATCAACCTGGGCGCCGAGCGCCTGGGCACCAGCCGCATCGTGAAGCTGGCCATGGAGATGGAGCACGCCGAGGGCGCCCCCAACGAGAACTACTGAGCGAGATCCGGAACAAAACAGCGCCCGGCTTCTTCTGCCGCAAGCTCGAGAAGCCGGGTGTTTTTGCGCTTTTTCACAAAAAAGGGCAAGGAATTTTGTTCAATGCAACTTGAAAAAATTGAAGCAGTTCGATGGACAAGGAGACGAAGCGGTAGTATAATAATGCAGGCGGAGAGCGGAATAACAATGCTCTGCGCGGTAATCCGCCTTTTCCGGCTATGTCCGGGAGAGGACAATTAAAGGAGGAAGAACATGAAAAAGCTACTTGCGCTGTTCCTGTGCCTGTGCATGATGGTTGCTCTGGGCTCCACCATGGCCCTGGCTGAAGAGCCCGCCGAGGGACCCTCTGAGGAACTGATCGAGGCCGCCAAGGCCGAGGGCGAACTGGTTGTCTACGGCTCCTGCGAGGAGGAGTATCTGGCTGCCGCCTGCGCTCACTTTGAGGAGCTCTACGGCATCAAGACCAGCTACCAGCGCCTGTCCACCGGCGAGGTGCAGGCCAAGATCGAGGAAGAAAACGGCAATCCCTCCGCCGACGTCTGGTTCGGCGGCACCACCGACCCCTACAACGTTGTTGCGGCCGAGGGGCTTCTGGAGCCCTATGAGGCTGTCAACGCCTCTCACCTGACCAGCGACATGTACAAGCATGCCGACAATATGTGGTTCGGCATCTACAAGGGCATCCTGGGCTTCATGGTCAATACCGACGAGCTGGAGCGTATGGGGCTGGAGGCTCCTGAGGATTGGCAGGATCTGCTGAAGGAAGAGTACAAGGGCCTGATCTGGCTGTCCAACTACAACACCGCCGGCACCGCCAAGCTGGTCATCAACACCATGATCCAGAAGTACGGCCACGATGAAGGCATCCAGTACCTGGTAGACCTGGACAAGAACATTCAGGTCTACACCAAGTCCGGTTCCGGCCCGTCCAAGAACGTGGGCACCGGCGAGTGCGTCATCGGCATCGGCTTCCTGCATGACGGCATCACCCAGATCCTGGACAACGGCTACGACAACATCGCTCTGGTCATCCCCTCCACCGGCACTTCCTTTGAGATCGGCGCCACCGCCATCTTCAAGGGCGCTGCCCATCCCAACGCCGCCAAGCTCTGGATCGAGTACGCCCTGAGCCCCGAGTGCGTGGAGCTGGGCGCCGAGAACGGCTCCTACCAGTTCCTGGTCATCGACAATGCCAAGCAGCCCGAGGCTGCCTCCGAGTTCGGCCTGGATCCCGAGAACGTCATGGAATATGACTTCGAGGACGCCACCAAGAACATCAAGACCTATATCGAAGAGGTCATGAACGCCATCGCCAACTCCGGCTCGGACACCGGCGCGGATCGTTTCAAGACTGAGTAATCCTTTTCACCGCAAGGATGGCGGGTTTCCTCCCGCCATCCTCTCAAGTTGTCGACGAAGTGTCGACAGCTTGAGAGGCAAAAACGGAAACTTCCGAAGAAGTTTCTGCTTTTGCAGGATTGAACGTGAAGGGGGGCATACCCTCCCCCCTTCACAATTCCCCCATGCGTGTCGATACGCTGTCATTGGGCTTTGTCAACAGTCTGAAGGATGGCGGGTCTCCTCCCGCCATCCTATTTTTTTAATCCTTTCACAGGCCTGAAAAGAAAGGGGAGAACGCTATGGCAAGAGGCCAGGGCGCCGCGCTGGATCGAAAGAAACTGATGGCCGATCCCATTCTGGTTACGACCATCGTGGTGCTGATCACGTTTTTGACTGTGTTTATTCTCTACCCGCTGGCGATCCTGCTGGTGGATAGCTTCGTGGGCGACGGGGGATTCGGTTTTGGGATCTTCAAACGGATCTTCGCCATGCCGAACTTTACCCGCGCCATTACAAATACCCTGAAGGTGGGCTTCATGGTGGGCATTTTGTCTACCATGGCGGGTCTGCTCTTCGCCTATGTGGAGGTCTATGTCCGCATGAACAAGCTCGTGGGCGGCCTGTTCAAGGTGGTCTCCATGCTGCCGGTGGTTTCTCCGCCCTTTGTGCTGAGCCTGTCCATGATCATGCTCTTCGGCAAGGCGGGCCTCATCACCCGCTTCCTGCTGAAAATCTATGACAACAGCGTCTACGGCTACTGGGGCATCGTCATCGTCCAGACCCTGACTTTCTTCCCGGTGTGCTACATGATGCTCAAGGGACTGCTGAAGAACATCGATCCCTCCCTGGAGGAGGCGGCCCGGGATATGGGCGCCAGCCGCTTTCGGGTCTTCTGGGACGTCACGCTGCCCCTGCTGCTGCCGGGCCTGGGCAACGCCTTCCTGGTGACCTTCATCGAGTCCATTGCGGACTTTGCCAACCCCATGATCATCGGCGGTTCCTATGACACTCTGGCCACCACCATCTACCTGCAGATCACCGGCGCCTACGACAAGGCCGGCGCCGCCGCCATGGCCGTAGTGCTGCTGTGCATCACCCTGATGATGTTCGCGGTGCAGAAATACTATCTGGAGGCCAAGACCGCCGCCACCCTCACCGGCAAGGCCTCCCGGGCCAGGATGCTCATCGAGGACAGGAGCGTCAAGATCCCGCTGACCATCTTCTGCACGCTGGGCGCCGTCTTCGTGATCATGATGTACATCTGCGTGCCCATCGGCGCTTTTTTCCCCACCTGGGGCTACAGGTTCACGCCTCTCACAGGAAAGTGGTTCAAGCTTGTCTTTACCCGCTACCATGGCTTCAAGGCTTTTAAGGACTCCTTTGTCCTCTCCCTGATCGCGGCCCCCATCACGGCGCTGCTGAGCATGATCATCTCGTATCTGGTGGTCAAGCGGAAGTTCAAGGCCAAGGGCTTTATCGAGGCCGTGTCCATGCTGGCCATGGCCGTGCCCGGCACGGTCCTCGGCGTGGGTTATATCCGCGGCTTCTCCGGCGGCATCTTCCACACCGGGTTCCTCCAGGGGATCTATGGAACGGGCCTGATCCTGATCATCGTGTTTGTGGTGCGCTCTCTGCCCACCGGCACCCGCAGCGGCATCTCAGCCCTGCGGCAGATCGACAAATCCATCGAGGAGTCGGCCTACGACATGGGAGCGGACAGCTTCCGGGTCTTCATGACCGTGACGCTGCCGCTGATCAAGGATTCCTTCCTCTCCGGCCTGGTGACCGCCTTCGTGCGCAGCATCACCGCCATTTCCGCCATTATCCTGCTGGTGACGCCGCAGTTCCTGCTCATCACCGTGCAGATCAACGAATTCGCGGAGAAGGGCTCCTTCAGCCTGGCCTGCGCCTTCGCGACCATACTGATTGTCATCACCTACGGCGCTGTACTGCTGATGAATCTCTTTATCAAATACTTCGGCACCAGCAGAAAGATCAAGGAGGACTGAGCCATGCAAAAAGTGAAGAAGGGCGTTCGCCTGGAGCATATCTCAAAAATTTATCAGGATCCCAAGACCGGGAAAGACTTTTACGCGGTCAACGACACCTCGCTGACCATCGATCCCGGCTCCTTCGTGACGCTGCTGGGGCCCTCCGGCTGCGGCAAGACCACGACCCTGCGCATGATCGCCGGCTTTGAGAGCCCGGACGAGGGCGAGATCTATCTGGGTGAGGAGCCCATCAATGAGCTGACCCCCAACAAGCGGGATACGGCCATGGTCTTCCAGAGCTACGCCCTGCTGCCGCACTACAACGTGTTCGACAACGTGGCCTACGGCCTGAAGCTGCGCAAGATCCCCAAGGACGAGATCAAGGAGAGAGTCATGCGGATCCTGGACCTGGTGGAGCTCACCGGCATGGAGGGGCGCATGACCAATCAGCTCTCCGGCGGCCAGCAGCAGCGCGTGGCCCTGGCCCGCGCTCTGGTCATCGAGCCCTCGGTGCTGCTCTTTGACGAGCCCCTCTCCAATCTGGACGCCAAGCTCCGCGTGGTCATGCGCACCGAGATCCGCCGCATCCAGCAGGAGGTGGGCATCACCGCCATCTACGTGACCCATGACCAGTCCGAGGCCATGGCCCTGTCGGACAAGATCATTATCATGAACCAGGGCGTGGTGGCCCAGATGGGCACACCGCAGGAGATCTATTATCACCCGGTCAACGAGTTCGTGGCGGACTTCATCGGCGAGGCCAACTTCCTCAAGGGCGAGCTGATCCGCCGGGAGCCCGGATGGGCCGTGCTGGACGTGGAGGGCAGCCAGCTGCGCATCCCCGCCCGGGGAGATATGTATATCGGCGAGACTTATACGCTGGTGCTCCGGCCCGAGGCCGCCTCGCTGGCGGATCAGGGCGGGCTGCCCTGCCGGGTGGTGCTCAGCTGCTTCATGGGCTCTTACCAGAACTACCATGTGATGGTGGGGGACACCCTGGTGAAGCTGGAGGAGCACAATCCCAAGAACAAGCGGATCTACCAGGTCGGCGAGGACTGCTGCCTGGTGTTCGAACCGGAATCCGTGCACATCCTGTAATACTATTATCTGATAAGAAGTAGACAAATATTTGCGAGATGGATTTGTGTCAGGCGAGGCATCGTCCGCAGGGAATACTTTGTGTATTGCCAAGGACGATAACGAAGCATGGCGCAAATCCAGCCGCAAAGATTGTCT
>JAFWQQ010000004.1 GCA_017545165.1 Oscillospiraceae bacterium | reverse complement strand
GTTTTTAGTTTTTAGTTTTTAGTTTTTAGAATTGGTAGCCCGCCGTCCCGCGGCGTAGGGGAGGGGCTTGCCCCTCCCGCGGTCACGGGGCACGGCTCGTCCGCTTCGCGAGGACCTCATCCGGCCCTTGCAGGGCCACCTTCCCCGCGCGCGGGGAAGACAAGACCTCGCCGTAGGGGCGCTTCAGGTCGCGCCCGCCGCCTCGCGCCAACACTCCGTCCTGCGCCCGTTGTCCCTGATTTGACAACATCCCCGCCCGAATCGGGCGGGGATGTGTTTTTTCAAAACTGGATTCTCATTCGGCGCTGTACTTCTTCCGCAGGGTAACGATCGCCGCACTGCTGCCCAGGGCGGAGAGGATCAGCAGGCCGGTCCAGAGAGCCATGCTCTCGTCGCCGGTCTTGGGCTTGTCGCTGACATTGAAGGTCCGCCCGGCCGTGCCGGTGGAAGACACCACGCTGATCTTATGCTGGCCTACCGCCAGGTTCTTGATAAAGGAGCCCTTGACGGTGACAACGGTGTTGCCGTCCTTCTCCGTGACCTTGTAGTCCGAGGAGGAGAGCACCGCGCCGTCGATCACCACTTTCTGGAAGTCCTTGGGGGCCGCGTCGGAGTAGACCACATAGTCGGTGCCCCAGCTGGCGTGGCCGTTGCTGCTGTCCCAAAGCTTGGGCTTGAAGTTGGGATCCAGGGCGCCGCAGCGCTTGCAGTGACCGTGGGCGAAATCGTGGCCCAGGGCCGGGAGCTCCACGTTCTTGCTCTGAGCGGCGAAAGCGCTGTTCGAGAAGCTGGCCGTCAGAGTCTTCTCACCCTTTTCGGTGCAGGTCGGTTCCTTGGTGATGGTCTCGGTGGGCTTGACGCTCTCGCTCTCCGTATGGGCGCTGTCCCGCTTGCAGACCCTCTTGGCCTCGCAGGCGCTGTTGTCCGCGCTCCAGGTGTAGCTGGGATCAGCCCAGTCGTGGCCCAGGGGGGGGATCTCCTCGGTCTGGGTGGCGCCGCAGCCGCCGCAGGTATAAGTCTTCTCGCCCTTCTCGGTGCAGGTGGCCGCCTTGGTGACCTTGCCGTCGTCCCAGCTGTGCTCGTGAGGAACCACGGTCTGGGCGTAGACGAAGACGAGGGTCTCGCTGCCGGTCAGGGTCTTCTCCTTGGCCTCCTCGCCCTCGCCGATGGTGACGGTGATGACGGGGCCGCTCTCATTGTGGGTCACGGTGAGCTTGTTGATCTCGTCCTCGCCCACCATCATCTTCTGGTACGTATAGTTCTCGATCTCCGGGCGGCTGTATTTCTCATCCACCACCAGATCCTTGCTCAGATCCAGATAGTCGTCTTTCTCATCCCGGATGGTCTTGCCATCGGCGTCCACACATTTGACGGTCATCTTGCTCTCGGTCTCTTCGACCTCGGTGTCCCCCGCCTTGATCACGCCGACGTCCGGATCTCCGGTCTTGGTTTCGCCCACATCGGCGTCCCCGGTCCCGACATTCCCGGTCCCGGCGTCGCCGGCGTCGCCCGTCTCGGCGGAAGGCTCTTCCACCACGATCACCGCGTCCTCTGCGTCCTCGGCCAGGGCCGAGACGCCCATGGACGCCAGCAGCGCCAGCATCAGCAGCAGCGCCAGAATCTTCTTCCCATGTCTCATTCTGAAACCTCCTTTTCCATGATCCGGGAAAAACAAGGTGATACGAGCACTTCGTATCACATGTTGCATTATAGGGGATTTGGGGCCAAAAAACAAGGGATCGGCGGCATCTTTAAGAAAGCTTAAGACTCTTAAGAAGCTCCCGCGGCCCCGGCAGCGCCAAAGGAAAAGGCCCGTAAAATGCCCTGAAAAAGGTCTCACCGAGTTTTTCGCCTCGGAAGGCGATAAAATATGTGATTTCCGGGGGCGTGTACCTCGGGAATCACACTTTGCAGCCTGCAAGTGTGCGAGCGTCTCACGCAAGCGAGTGCGCGCAGCAGGCTGAAGCCCCTCCTGTCGGCAAAGCCCTCAGGCTTTGTCGACAGCCTGAGCAGTATTCGTATCCTATTCCTCCAGGAGGCTTGCGGCGGAGACCAGCACGTTCACCTCGTTGTGCTCCACGCTGGCGATCCCGGAGCCGATAAAGAGCCGCAGGGTCCCCTGGCTGCTGCGGCAGCGGAGGACTCCCTCTTCCAGGTTGCACAGCATGGGCGCGTGGCCTTTAAGGACCCCGATGGAGCCGAAGGCCGTGGGCAGATTCACCGCCTCCACCGTCTGCTCCAGCACCGGGCCGTCCCCGGTGAGCACATGCAGCGAAATCGCGTCCATCAGAAGCTCCCCCGTTTGGCAATGACCTCATCCAGGCTGCCGCAGAGCAGGAAGGCCTGCTCCGGCAGGTCGTCCACCTCGCCGCCCAGGATGGCCTGGAAGCCCTTGATGGTCTCCTTCAAAGGCACATAGCGGCCCTCCATGCCGGTGAAGTTCTCCGCCACGTGGAAGGGCTGGGACAGGAAGCGCTGGATCCGGCGGGCCCGGTTCACGGCGGCCCGGTCCTCTGCGCCCAGCTCGTCCATACCCAGGACCGCGATGATGTCCTGCAGCTGGCGGTAGCGCTCCAGCACCTGCTGTACGGCCCGGGCAGTCTCGTAGTGCTCCTTGTCCAGGATGCCCGGCTCCAGGATGCGGGAGGAGGACTCCAGCGGATCCACCGCCGGATAGATGCCCAGCTCCGCAATGGAGCGGGAGAGCACGGTGGTGGCGTCCAGGTGGGCAAAGGCGGTGGCCGGGGCCGGGTCCGTCAGGTCGTCGGCGGGCACGTAAATGGCCTGCACCGAGGTGACGGAGCCGTTTTTGGTGGAGGTGATGCGCTCCTGCAGATCGCCCATCTCGGTGGCCAGGGTGGGCTGATAGCCCACGGCGGAGGGCATGCGCCCCAGCAGGGCCGAGACCTCGGAGCCCGCCTGGGTGAAGCGGAAGATGTTGTCGATGAACAGCAGCACATCCTGACCGCTCTTGTCGCGGAAGTTCTCCGCAATGGTCAGGCCCGAGAGGGGCACCCGCAGACGCGCGCCGGGGGGCTCGTTCATCTGGCCGAAGACCAGCGCCGTCTTGTTGATGACGCCGCTCTCGTTCATCTCGTGCCAGAGATCGTTGCCCTCGCGGCTGCGCTCGCCCACGCCGGCAAAGACGGAGTAGCCGCCGTGCTCGTAGGCGATATTGCGGATCAGCTCCATGATCAGCACGGTCTTGCCCACGCCGGCGCCGCCGAAGAGGCCGATCTTGCCGCCTCTGGCATAGGGGGCCAGCAGGTCCACCACCTTGATGCCGGTCTCCAGCAGCTCGGTGGCGGGCAGGATCTCGGTAAAGCCGGGGGGCTTGCGGTGGATGGGCAGGCGCTCGGTGGTCCCCACCGGCCCCTTGCCGTCGATGGGCTCGCCGGTGACATTGAACATGCGCCCCAGGGTGGCCTCGCCCACGGGCATGGTGATGGAGCCGCCGGTGTCGACAGCTTCCATGCCCCGGGAGATCCCGTCGGTGGAGGACAGGGCGATGCAGCGCACGTCGCCGCCGCCGATCTGCTGCACCACCTCCAGGGTCACCTTTCGCTCCGGCAGATGAACCTCCACGGCGTTATACAGCTCCGGCAGCTTCCCATAGGGGAAATGCACGTCCACCACCGGCCCGATCACGCGTTTTACGATTGCTTGTTCCATAGTACCTCCTTATAAGCTCCCCTGTGCAAGGGGAGCTGTCGCGGCGCGTCTCACGCAAGCGCCGTGACTGAGGGGTTGTATGCCCACATCCCGGAGAGGCTGCCGTACAACCCCTCCGCCCCAGTGTGCGCACTGGGGCACCTCCCCTTGCACAGGGGAGGTCAAGCGGAACCTGGATTATATCGCCGCGGCGCCGCCCACGATCTCGGAGATCTCGGTGGTGATGGCGGCCTGGCGGGCGTGATTCAGCTCCAGGGTCAGCTCCGCGATCAGCTCCTCGGTGTTGTCCGAGGCGGAGGTCATGGCCGTCATCCGGGCGGCATGCTCGCCGGTTCGACCCTCCAGCAGCACGGAATGGACCGTGTTCTGGAGCACCAGCTCCACCAGGCGGTCCAGCACCGACTTTTCGTCCGGCTCTAAGATCACGTCGCCCTTCTCGCCGCCCTCCGGCAGCCGCAGAGGCAGCAGGGTCTTGGTCCCCGGGCTCTGGGACAGCACAGACTTGAACTGCTGGTACACCAGCACGATCTCGTCCGCCGCCCCGTCGGTGTAGAGCTTTTTCAGGGTCTCAGTCAGCTCCCGGGCCTCCTCCGCCGTGGGCGCGTCGCTGATCTCGAAGCGCCGTTCCGCCCCGGTGATCTGATCCCGGCCCCAGCGCCCCAGGACATAGAGCAGGCTCTCCCGCTCCTCGCCGGAACGAAGCTCCTCAAAAAAGCGCAGCAGGCTGTGGTTGTAGGTGCCGCAGAGGCCCCGGTTGCCCACCAGGAGCACATAGCAGACCTTTTTGCTTTCGGCCCGACGCCTGCAGTAGGGATTGTCCCCCGCGGAAGCGCCCAGGCTTTGGAGGATCTGCGCGGCCTTGCCGGCAAAGCTCCGCTGGCGGCTGGAGGCGCTCTGGGTCTTGCGCAGCTTGGCGGCGGCCACCATTTTCATGGACTTGGTGATCTGCCGGGTGCTCTCTACACTTTTGATGCGCATGCGGATCGCACGCAGATTCGCCATACCATCACTTCCTCTTCGCCTTCCCCTCCGAGGGGAAGGTGGCATCCGCCGTCTCACGCAAGGCGGATGACGGATGAGGTGTCATATCGGATGACCACGGGCCACACCTCATCAGTCGCTTCGCGACAGCTTCCCCTCGAGGGGAAGCCTCATTTGAAGCTCTCCTTAAACTCCCCGATGATCTCCCGCAGGCGCTGCAGCTCTTCCTTCGTGAGCTTGCGGGAGGAGAGGATGATCTCCTCCAGCTCCGGCCACTTCTGATGCACGAAGGGCAGCAGCTCCGCCTCGAAGCGGCTGATGTCCTTCAGCTCCAGGGAGTCGGCAAAGCCCTCGTTGACAGCGAAGATGCTGACCACCTGGTCGTCGGCCTCCATGGGCGCGTACTGGGGCTGCTTCAGCAGCTCCGTCATCCGGTCGCCCCGGTGGAGCGTGGCCTGGGTGGCCTTGTCCAGGTCGCTGCCGAACTGGGCGAAGGCGGCCAGCTCCCGGTACTGGGCCAGGTCCATGCGGAGCCGGCCCGCCACCTGCTTCATGGCGCCCAGCTGGGCCGAGCCGCCCACGCGGCTCACCGACAGGCCCACGTTCACCGCGGGCCGGACGCCGGAGTTGAACAGGTCCGTCTCCAGGAAAATCTGGCCGTCGGTGATGGAGATGACGTTGGTGGGGATATAGGCGGCGATGTCCCCCGCCTGGGTCTCGATGATGGGCAGGGCGGTCATGCTGCCGCCGCCCATCTCCTCGCTGAGGCGGGCCGCCCGCTCCAGCAGGCGGGAGTGCAGATAGAACACGTCGCCGGGATAGGCCTCCCGTCCGGGGGGCCGGTGCAGCAGCAGGGAGATCTCGCGGTAAGCCACGGCCTGCTTGGACAGGTCGTCGTAGATGATCAGCACGTCCCGGCCCTTGTACATGAAGTACTCGCCCATGGCCGCGCCGGCGTAGGGCGCGATATACAGCATGGGCGCAGCCTCCGAGGCGCTGGCGGACACCACGATGCTGTAATCCATGGCGCCGGACTGGCGCAGCTTCTCCACGAAGCCGGCCACGGTGGACTCCTTCTGCCCGATGGCCACGTAGATGCAGATCATATCCTTCCCCTTCTGGTTCAGGATCGTATCCAGGGCGATGGCGGTCTTGCCGGTCTGCCGGTCGCCGATGATCAGCTCGCGCTGGCCCCGGCCGATGGGGATCAGGGCGTCGATGGCCTTGATGCCGGTCTGCATGGGCCTGGAGACGCTCTGGCGGGCGATGACGCCGGGGGCCGGGCTCTCGATGGGGCGGCTCTGTCCGGTGCGGATCTCCCCGTCGCCGTCGATGGGACGGCCCAGGGCGTCCACCACCCGGCCGATGAGCTCCTCGCCCACGGGAACCTGGATGATGCGCCCGGTCCGGCGCACAGCGGCGCCCTCCTGCAGGCTGTCGTAGCTGCCCAGCAGCACCACGCCCACATTGTCCTTCTCCAGGTCCATCACCATGCCCCGCAGGCCGCCCTCCAGCTCCAGCAGCTCGCCGGCCATGGCATCGGACACGCCGGAGACCCGGCAAATGCCGTCGGACACGCTGACGACCCGGCCGGTCTGATAGATCTCCGGCTCCTGCTCCGCCAGGGAGAGCTCCTTGCGCAGGGCCTCCAGCGCGTCCTCGCCCTGATCGTCGGCCGAGGCGATCTGTTTCCGCGCCCGTTCCAGCATACCGGCCAGGCTCCCGTCATAGACCGTATCCCCCAGCTGCAGCACCAGGCCGCCGATGAGGGACTCGTTCAAAACCAGCTCCGGTCTCTGCCCTTCGACCCCCGCGCGCTCCAGGGCCCGGTTCAGCCGCTCCAGAAGAGGGGCAGCCGGCGTCCGGGCGGCGGAGAGGGTCAGGGTCAGATGTCCGCCTTCGATGAGACGCATCCGGTCGCCGGAGGTGAGGCGCAGCTCCCGCTCCATCCGCTCCACAAAGCGCTCGTCCAGCTTGCTGCGGGCGGCGGCATAGTCCGGGCGGATCAGGAGCTCCGCCGCCTTGGTGCAGATCTCCTCCGCGGCCTTGGCGTTCAGCTCCCGGCGCAGGGCGCGCTGGTACCGCGCCTCGTGCCCGGCCTCGTTCTTCCGCAGCTCGGCAAGCGCTTCCTCCGCGGCCCGGGCTTCTTTCTCCTTGAGCAGGCGGGCGGTATCCGCCGCCTCCTCGCCGATTCTGGCGACGTCGGCCTTGCCCCGGGCAGTCAGCTCCGGCAGCTCCCGCAGCAGCGTCACCGCGTTCTCCGCGGCCTTCTCGGACTGGACCAGCCCATCAGCCACCTCGTCCCGGTGCTTGGCAAACATGTTCCTGACGATCTTTCTGCCGATGAAAAACAGGCCGGCGGCCAGGATGGCGAAGTTGATGAGCCCGTAAACAATGTTCCATCCGCTCATGTTCCGTCAGCCTCCTCCCGCAGCAGCCGTCTGGCCAGGAGCTCCACCAGGGCAGGCTCCGCCTCCGCCAGGAGGGCGTCCTCCTGCCGGCTTTGCGACTGCAACTGTTCCAGGGCCTGCTGCTCATTTTCCTTGGCTTGCAGCTTGGCCTGGCGCAGGCTCTCCTCCCGCTCCGCCGCAGCCCTTTCCTCGGTCTGCTGCAGCAGGGTGCGGGCCAGCTCCCGCGCGGTCTGTTTTTCTTCCTCCAGCCGGGCGTTCTCGGCCTCCAGCGTTTCTCTGGCCTCCCGCTCCTTGGCGAGGCCCGCGTCGATCCGGGCCTGGCGGGCGTCCATATGCTCGCAGATAGGCTTGTACAGGAAGCGCTTCAGCAGGAAGTACAGCAGGAAGAAGTTGATGATAGTCCATATGAGCTCGGAGATGTTGATGCTTAACATGGACTCTGTCCTCCTGTTGTAAAAATGCTCAGATCTTGCCCACCAGCATGAAAGCGACCAGCATGGCGTAGATGGTCAGCGCCTCCATCAGGGCCAGGGAAATGACCAGGGCGCCGCGGATATCGCCGGCGGCCTCCGGCTGACGGGCGATGGAGTCCATGGCCTTGCTGGCGGTGCGGCCCTGGGAAATGGCGGTGGCGGTGCCGATGACGGCAAGCACGAAGGCGGCGGCAATGGCGATGAGTGCTTTTTCCATGAGTAAATCCTCCTGAAATGAAATGTGTTTCTCTTCTATCTGGAAAGGCTTTGGCTTACTCTTCTTCCACCGCTTCCGACACATAGATCGAAAGCAGCATGGTGAACACCTGGGCCTGCAGCAGGCAGAACAGCAGGCTCAGCACGTTCATGATCAGGGGCAGACCGATGGGAAAGATCGCGTACAGGTTCTCCGTCACCGTCTCCTCGCCGTACAGGTTGCCGAAAAGACGCAGGGCCAGGGAGGCAGGGCGGATAAACTGCTCGATCAGGTTCAGGGGCAGCATCAGCACGCACAGGTACAGGGGCTTGGCAAGGCTTGCCAGATAGCGCTTCCAGCCTCTCTCTCGCACGCCGATGGTGTGGGTGGTGAAGAAGGCGACGACGCCCAGCCCCACCGTCACAGAAAGGCAAGCCGTGGGCACGGCAAAGCCCGTGATATGGCCCGCTCCGGGCAGGACGCTGGAGTAGTTGCAGACGATGATGAAGATGAAGAAGGTGGCGAAGACGGAGAAGTACTTCCGCCCGTGCTCCTTGCCCAGGTTCTGCTCATAGTACTTGCGCAGGTAGCCCACGGCGATCTCTGCGGCGTTCTGCATCGGTCCCGGCACGTCCTTGAGCCTGCGGGTCGCCAGCCAGGACAGCAGGGTCAGAACCGCGATGATGGCCCACATGGTAGTGACGGTACCGGTCACCTCCAGTGGCCCGATGGAAAACAGAACATTTGTGCCATGTTCCATGCTCTCACCTCTTCCAGTAGCAGAAAGGGCCCGCCTCCAAACAGGCAAAAGCGGGCTCCTTTGGATACTCATACGAAATGAACACAGTTTTATTTATTATACACTATTCTCCCCGAAAAAGGAAGCCCCGGGCCTCGAAAAGCCCCGCAAAAAGTTTTTGATTTCCCCTATTGACAATTCCATAGCCCTGTGCTATTCTATTTAAGCTCCCTTGAGGGCACAAGTTCATATCGCGGGGTAGAGCAGCTGGTAGCTCGTCGGGCTCATAACCCGGAGGTCGTTGGTTCAAATCCTTCCCCCGCAACCACTAAAACAGGCTGATTCAAAACGAATCGGCCTGTTTTCTTAACTTTTAGGGCAAGTTTGTTTTTGCCAAAAATGGATTTAGCGCACATTTGGCGCACAATCTCGAAAGAATCAGCGGTTAACCACTCCCAATCTGGGAGTAGTAACCGCTGGCTTTCATTTGGTAATTGTCATGTACGGAGAATACAAAACAGTTGCGCCCGTTGTCTATAAGCCGAGTCGCGTCTATTCTTTCAACTCGCGCTTCCTCTGCTCACGCTCGATTTGCTGAATACTTTTCTCGGGAGTTGGAAGATCCTCCGGCATTGTACCCCCAAGCTCTTTGATAGTTTGCCGAACTTTTTTCCCGACTTCAAAGTGAGTCCGGTTTGCGGCCTCTTTTCCATGTATTTTTTCTCGGCGAAGCTTTTCGTCTGTCTGAGTTGCGCGGAAGAGATTCGCGGCCAGTTCGGTGCTCCCCATGTGGTCGAGAATCTTTTGACTCTTTTTCAATCCCTTTCGTTCGTGGATCTCGCGCATACCTAGACCACCATATAGTCCTTGATAGCCTTTGTTCTGAAATATAGCATAATCTTTTGGATCTGAAACGCCTGCCATATTTGCAGCATCTGCAAGAGATTTGTTATGTTCAATCATCTCGTTGCGGATGGCAAGACGCTTTTGGTCTTCGCTAAGGCACTCATAATCTTCAATCAATTCTTGTTGCCGTGTTTTGACCGCAAAGTAAGTCTGCCCGAGAGCTATGATTTCCTTTCTTGGGTCACCATTCATGACAATCAGATAGCAAGCATATCGGGAGAGCATATAGCTTTTCAAATATCGTCGAGCTCCCGAACCGATAATAACCATTTCGGTGACTTCACCAAAATGGTCAGCAATTTCAAAGCCACTGGATTTACACGCCTCCATTGCTTTGTATATTGACAACTCGAAATTGCGATAGTCAGAGTACTCAAGGACACGCTGCAATTCACGAGCGAGCCAGTATTCTTGTCCGGCCTCATTGATGTGTTTGATTTCATCAAAAGTCTTTTCGCTGTACTCGACAAGCTGCTCGTTTCTGGGTTCTCCCTCAGAATCAGAGAAAAACATTTTATTCCTTCCTTTCTCATGCTCCCGGAATTATAACACCGGGAGCTTTTTCATGCCCGGCGGAGGATCACATCGGCGATGCTCTCCGCGGCCCGCTCGTCTGCCTGTTTGATAATATGGCTGTAAATGTCCGTGGTGGTAGAGACTTTTGCATGGCCGAGGCGCTTGGAAACGGTCAGCGCGTCCGTGCCGTTGTAAATCAACAGCGAGGCCATCGTGTGCCGGAACTTATGAGGATGGATCGGCGGGAGATCATATTTTCCTGCGAAGGAGCTGAGCCATTGCGTGACATTATCGGGATTCATAATCCCGCCGTCGTCACGAGTAAATACATAGTCCGTTTCAATCCAACGATCGCCGTTCTTCACTTTCAGACCGTCATAATAGGCCCGATACAGTTTCAAAAGCTGGATGGTCTCAGTCGGTACTTTGATATAACGTGTTTCGCCGGTCTTGGTCGTGTCCTCGTAGACGCCGCTTTCTGCAGTGTATAGGAGCGCACGATCAATACGGAGTTGCTGGCTCTTCCAGTCAATGGCGTCCCAATGCAGGCCAATAATCTCACCACGGCGGCAGCCGGTTACGATCAGCAAGTGCGTGATGGTGCGCCACTTGATCGGCTCATTCTCTAAGCATTCCAGAATACGCGCCAGCTCCTCCGGCTGGAAGCAGTCGACCTCTGGCCGGTCGATCTTCGGCGGCGTGGCTCTGTGTGCGGGATTGTATTGGATCAGCATTTCCTTTTCTGCCTGGCTCATGATAGTGGAAATCAGGCGGTGGTGTTCAAGGATTGTTTTGGCCGAAAGCGGGCTGCTATTCTGGGACAGTTTGAAAAGACTTTCTGTTTTGTATCCCAGTGCAGCGGCCAGCGTGTCCGCCGTAGCTTTTGAGACCGTTCTGCCGTGGATGGCCGGGGCAAAGGTCGAGGCTGCCATTCCGGAGGAGCGGGACAGCTCGGCCGCACTCAGCTTCTTTTCCTTCATCAATGCGGATATGTCCTTTTTTGGCGTAGCCTTGACGGCACAGATCCTCACGCCTTCCTCGCCCAAATTGGAATAGAACATATTAAGATGCTGCGGGCGAATATCAGCCAGTTTCAAATGACCGATTGCTGCGTTGATTCGTACCAGCAGCTCCCGGTATCTCTCGACTGTACGCCGCTTGGTGCCGCTGCGCTCTTTCAGCCCGATCACATACTCCGCATACTGCGCAAAGCTCTGCCGGTTGTCCGCAATAAAGCCTAGCTCGATCTGCTGCTCAAACTCAAAAGCGGCCTTTTTTACGGCCTTTTCGATTTGCCGGTCAGTCATGCCAGGAGCGGGCCGATATGTCATATAATGCCGGACTTGTTTGCCCTCCGTGTTGCGCCCGCTTGTGACGGTGATCTTGAAAGAGACGCCGTTTTTTCCATCAATCCTTTTGATGTTCGCCATTTGTTTTCTTTACCTCCCCGCTTTCCTTCTCTGGATACCAGGGCTCATAATCATCATCTTCGTCGATCATCCACAATGAAGCCGAGTCTATTCGCCCTACTGATTCAAGCTGCCTGATTGCATCATCTTCCATTCGGCTAATAACCTCGGCCAGAGCTTTGCTGATTTCTTCCTGTGCCTCCAACAGAAAAAAGTCCTCAGCAGAAGATGCAGGGATCGTATAGGAGTTTCCTTTTCGAGAGACAGCACTGATAATATTCTGAATCTCCATGTAAGACGGTTTTTCTTCGCTTGATGCGATTATATGAGCTCTGGCCGCTTCAAGTACATATCCGGGAATAGAATCGAGTCCACTTGCTCCGATCTGGATGATCGAATCAAAGAGTTTTCTGTAAAACCCGATACTCAAATCGTCAGGATCATATCCTGCAAAGTGCAGAAAATTCACGGTCGAAGCAGAAAGTCCGATATAATCGCACACAGATCTGACAGTCTGATCAGTATCAGCCTCGCTTGCTATACCGATAAGCCAATCAGATGAAACTTTGCACTTTGTACATATCTGCAGCAATGTTTGAATATCTGGTATCCTATCACCGTTTAGATAGAATCCTACAGTCTGCCTGGACAAGTCCAGCATTTTCGCAAATTCTGTAATGCTTCCGTTACACAGCTGCCGGAAAAGCTCATTGAAGCGTTCCTTAAAAGCTGGTAATCTTCCGCCATTCTGCATTTCTTTACGCCTCCCGCCGCAAACAAGCTCCACCTGTTAACAGATGTTGTTTTGTCGCTCTCTTTGTTGACTTTGCTCTTGTTGTTGACTATAATGAGTATATCAGTTGACAAGCAGAGCGTCAACAACAATTTTTTGTTTGAAAGGAGATTTTGTCATGGCCGCAAACGAGGACATTCGAAGCAGAGTGAAGGAGGCTGGAATTAAGCTGTGGGAGGTTGCCGAGTATCTGCGCGTTGCAGACAGCACTTTTTCCCGGCAGTTGAGGCGGGAGCTTCCCATTGACAAGAAACAGCACATCATGAATGCAATCGACAGGATCGTAGAGTGTAAGGCAGAGCGGGAGGTGTGACTTATGCGGATGCGAACTGTTGATCAGGCTGCCGCGTGGCTACGTGAGCAAGACCCTGAGACAGCTCTGACAAAGACAGCTCTGCGCCGCCTTGTTGTCACCGGCCAGCTTCCCAGCGTCCGCGTCGGACAGAAATATTTGATTTCCCTTGAAACGCTGGAGGACTATCTTGCCGGAGCTGTCCCGCTCCCCATTCAAGCGGCATCAAACATCAGGAGGATTGAGCTATGAGCAGGAAAGAGAAAACCGCCCACGCTGTTAAGGCCAGCGAGGGCGGCGCGGGAAATCAGATCAGCGGTCAGGCTATCGGAGATCCCGATAGTAATTCTACCACATTCGGCCATAAGCCGCAAGGGATTGCTGATCTTCGTCGGTGTCAAGTTGTTGTAGGAAAAAGTACGAGGGGTCAAAATGGTCTAAGAGCGTTGAAGAGCGGGGTAACCTTATTTTGCCGAGCGGGGAAAGATACTGCTCTGTCGGGATCGACGAGGCTGACAGTGTTGGGAAGGAAGTGCTTCTCTGCAGTTTTCAGGAAGTCTGAGGCAGGCGGATAGCGTAGGTTCTGCTTCTGAGGCTCCTCAAAGGTGGCTGCACCTGCTGCCAGGATTGGAACCAGGCGCTGCAAGGTTTTCTTGCTCCATCCCATAGGGCGAGAGCTCAGCCTTGCGGAAAGAACATGACTGACGTGTGGCTCTGTACAACCGCCATTCAGAGAAGCCTTGTCACGTTTCGTGATGGTAATGGCGTCAAAGTTGCTCAGCAGATAGTCCATGTTTTCTCGAATTGTCTTTTCACGGTCAGGATAGCGGCTTAACAATGTGTTACGAATGGAAACCAGTTGGTCACGGCTTCCCTCGTCAAGAGCCTTGCGAATATGGAATTCGTACTGGCTCCCGGCCAGGCGGTCGATCCCGCTTAATGCTTGCTTGATTGCTTTGTTCTTGTGGTAGCGGTCAAGAACAAACTGGCAATTGGGTATGTACTCCAGTCCCTCTTTGATCCATGGTGCTCCATCGCCGTGAAGATAGATCTTCGTGTTGCTCAGATCATAGCGTCGTTCCAGCTCGTCAGCGACCTCTTCCCACAGAACAGATGGTCTTCTCCCGTATTCGCTGATGTGGAAGATGTTTTTGCATGTTCCTCGCTTCCCTTGATGCTCAACACCTTCATATACGCTGACCAGCGGAACAATGGTGCTTTTCCCTGTCTGCAGATGCGCATGATCTTCGTCCGCGTCGATGTGCAGTTCCCGTACGGCTCTGTACTCCGTCGGTTCCTGCCGCGGCCTGGCTCCACGGATCTTGTTCATCACCGTCTGTCGAGAGACCTGCTCGCCTGTCACATATGCGCTTGCTTTCCCATATGACATCTCCAGGCTCGCTTCCACAAGCGCCAAGCCAACGCCGCTGCTGACTCGCTCATATGCTTCGATCCCCGCGATCCTGTCCACCGGATACTCATAGCCGCCGCTGGCTTTCCTGTAGTACGTTCGTCCATATTCCAATCGCCCTAACTGCGTCAGAATCTCCCGCTTGTCTCCGCGCCGTTCCACCACAAGGCCCGCTTGTTTCCGGCCCGCCTTGTCCTCCAGCAACTCCCGGTCGTTCTTCTCATAATATGCTCGCAGCAGTTCCAGCACCGCCTCGGCGATACGGCTCCCAAAATACCTCTCGGCTGTGCCGACATCGGCTTCCCTGCCTGAGAAGAATTCTTTCATTTCCCTATTGAGTTTTTCCGTTACTTCGTTTATGATCTTTTCCACAGGGGACACCTCTTTCTTGTGGCTGATGTTTGGTGGTGCTTACATTTAACCACTTCGAGGTGCCCTCTGTCTTTATTTTTCCTACATCTATTTTACACTAAG
>JAFWQQ010000044.1 GCA_017545165.1 Oscillospiraceae bacterium | reverse complement strand
GAAATATTCGGCGAATTCGTACAATCTGCGAATTCGCCGAACATTTTCTCAAGACAATACTCCGTGCTGCCGGGAGGGGGCGAGCCCCTCCCCTACGGTGGTGACTGGGCTATGCGCCTATTTTGCAACAGCCCCTTTTTGTTTGATAAAAGCATGGGCGGGGGATGGCGGCGGGGGCTGGGATCGGCTCAGAGATGCTCGAAGCCGTCGTCCTTCTTCACAACGACCCGGCGCTCTTTCTTCTGCAGGTTCTGCAGCAGGATCCAGGTATACAGCAGCATCTGTCCGGCGCTGGACAGCAGGATCATCTCCAGGCCAAGATAGCGCGGGTCCGCCAGGGACATGATGCACAGGGAGCCGCTGAACATCACAGCCAACAGGGCCTGCTTCGGCTTGACGCCGCCAAAGGCGAAGCCGGCCATGGAGAAGTAGGCCACCATGCTCGCCATGGCCGTCAGCATCTCCAGACCATAGGCCAGGGGGACGCTGTTGATGGCGTTCTTCCGATAGCTGAGGATCAGCCACACGGCATAGAGCAGCAGGGGCAGCAGCATCATCGGGCACAGCAGACCGGGCCTTGCCCGTTCCCGCTTGGCCTCCCGGAGCACCAGGGGAAAAGCGATGCCGGAGAGCAGGGCCAGAGCGGACATGAGACGGAGCATGACCACGAAGGTGTCGGTCTCGCTCTTGGAGAAGAGCAGCAGGGCGCCCAGGGCCATGACGCCGCCGGCGGCATAGCTCAGCAGCTCGTGCAGCTTGTGCTCGCTGACCAGCGCCTTGGCGAATTCCTCCGGGATAAAGTAGCGTTTGGCCTCGATCTTCTCCAGAAAGCGCCAGAACACGACGAGGCAGGTGACCAGAAAGAGCGGGACGATCACATGAAAGGCGCTGGGGTCGGCCAGGCCCTCCTCGTTGAAGGCCAGCTGGTTTTCCAGCCAGCGCAGGAACACGCCGAAGGCGCCCGCGCCTGCCACATAGAGACTCAATTCCAAAGGTTTTTTACGCATAATTCCGCTTCCGTTTCCATAATCATTAATCACGTACCGCATATTTTACCCCGAATTGGACATGCCGTCAAGTGTTCCCGAGGAATTTGGAGGTGCCCTGTGAAAAAGAACCTGTTCTGGGCTCTGGCCGCGCTGCTGCTGGTCGATCTGCTGCCCCTGACAAGACCGCCTGCCCGAGAGGCCGGGTCGCCGTCCCCGGCGGAGGCCGCGGGCGGGCCCCGCCTGGCCGTCTCCGCGCCGCCCGGAGACGCCGTCGGACAGGTCAGCGCCCCGGCGCCGGAGGAGCCCCGGATCCTCCGCGTGCTCTGCGGCGGGGAGGTCCGGGAGATGGCCCTGGAGGACTATCTGCTTGGGGTGGTGGCGGCGGAGATGCCCGCCTCCTTCCCGGAGGAGGCGCTGAAGGCCCAGGCGGTGGCCGCCAGGACCTATGCGCTCTACTGCGCCGCCGGCGGCAGGCACGGCGAGGCGGACGTCTGCACGGAGCCGGGCTGCTGCCAGGCCTGGCTCTCCGAGGACAGGCTCCGGGAGAACTGGGGCGGGGACTACGAGGCGAATCTGGCCCGGATCCGCCAGGCGGTGGAGAGCACGGCGGGGGAGCTGCTGGTCTATGAGGGGGAGCCGGTGTTTGCCGCCTTTCACTCCTCCTCCGCCGGGGCCACCGAGGACTGCGGCGCCGTCTGGAACCCCCGGCCCTATCTGGTCAGCGTCTCCAGTCCCGAGACGGCCCTGGACGTGCCCGGCTATCTCAGCAGCCTGCGCTGCGCCCCCCTGGATTTCCGGGATGTGATCCTCTCCGCCCATCCGGAGGCGGACTTCAGCGGCCCGGAGGAGAGCTGGATCGGAGAGCTCTGCCGGGACGCCAGCGGCCGGGTGGAAAGCCTGACGCTGGGCGGCGCGGTCATCCCGGGGACGGAGCTGCGGACCCTCTTCTCCCTGCGCTCCACCGCCTTCAGCCTGGCGTATGAGGAGGGGGCCTTCGTCTTCAGCGTCACCGGCTTCGGCCACGGCGTGGGCATGAGCCAGTACGGCGCCAAGGTCATGGCCCGGGACGGCGCCGACTACCGGCAGATCCTGGCCCACTATTACCCCGGCACGGAGCTGCGGAGATAAACAGCAAACAGGAGATCGGCAGTCCGATCTCCTGTTTGCTGTTCACGCAGCCGAACGCTTATCCAAGAATCAGATCGCAGATCCGGTCCACGTCCTCGAGGGCCAGGTCCGCGTAGAGCGGCAGGGTCAGCACCCGGTCGGCGATATGGGCGGCCACGGGGGTGTCCGCCGGGTCGAAGCCCGGCCGGCCCCGGTAGCAGTCGAAGCTGTTGGTCAGGGGGAAGAAATACTTGCGGGCGTGGATCCCCTCCTTCGCCAGCAGGGCGAAGACCTGGTCCCGGCTGAGCCGGAAGCCGTCGAAGACCACGGGGAAGTAGGCGTAATTGCTCTTGACGCCCTCCTGCACGGGGTTGAGCCGCAGGCCGGCCACGCCCTCCAGACGCTGCCGGTAGCGCTCCGTCACCCGGCGGCGCTTTTCGATCTCCCCCTCCAGATGCCGCAGATTGCACAGGCCCATGGCCGCGCAGAACTCGTTCATCTTGGCGTTGCCGCCCACGAAGGGCACCTCCTCCGGGCCGTGGATGCCGAAGTTCTTCAGATCGTTCAGGGTCTGGAGCATGGCGGCGTCCCGGCAGACGGCAAGGCCCCCCTCGATGCTGTGGAAGACCTTGGTGGCGTGGAAGGAGAACATGGCAGCGTCCCCGAAGGCGGCGGCGCTGACGCCGTCCTTGAACACCCCGAAGGCGTGGGCCGCGTCGTAGATCACCGGCAGACCATGGCGTCTGCCGAAATCGGCGATGGCCTCCAGGTCGCAGAGATTGCCGTAGACGTGGACCGGCAGGACGGCCGCCGTGTCCTTCGTAAGCCGGCGCTCCAGCTCCCTGGGGTCCAGGGTGAAGCGCTCCGGGTCGATGTCGCAGAACACGGGTCGGCAGCCGCAGCGGACGATGGCGTGGGTGGTGGAGGCGAAGGTGAAGGGCGTGGTCAAAATCTCGCCCTTCAGCTGAAAGGCCTCCAGCAGATTTTCCAGGGCCAGGTGGCCGTTGACGCAGAGGGCCAGGTGCCGGCAGCCCAGATAGTCCCGCAGGGCGGCCTCCAGGGCCTCGTGCTTTTTTCCCATGTTGGTCAGCCAGCGGCTGTCCCAGATCTCCCGGATCTCCGCGCAGTACTCCTCGAAGGGAGGCAGGGAGGAACGGGTCACGTTGATCATGCTTGTTCTCCTTTCCGCGGCTGCCCGGGTTCCACCCGGATGCGCAGCCAGCTGTCCAGATCCGCCATGTGCCGGTCCCGGCTGGCCTGATCCGGCCAGTTCAGCACCAGGGTCCCGATGGTCTTGTTGGCGCCGGAGAAGGCCTCCACCCGCTCCCCGGGCTTGACCCACAGGTCCTCCTCCACCAGGCTTTCCCGGGCCTCCGGGCTCAGCTCCAGGCCCCGGAACACGCCGCTTTCATAGCTGTGCAGGGCCACATAGGACCAGTGACCGGTATAGACCGGGGACTTCGGCGCGTCCACCGGCAGGCCCAGGGCGGCCTGCACCGCGGCGCGGATCAGGTTCTCCCCGGTGGTATACTGCAGCAGCTCGCAGAGGCGGTTGCCGCCGCCCCGGGGGGAGACCTCCATCAGATAGGGCACCCCGTCGCTGCCCAGGCGGCTCTCCACATTGTAGACCGTCGTGCCCATGTGCAGCAGCCCCAGCAGGCGGCGCAGCTGCTCCGTCAGATCCCGCTGGGCGCTCTCCGGCATGGTGGAGGGCCAGGTGAAGCCCGCGGGGGTATAGGGATTGTCCGCCTTGGGATCAAAATACTGGTTGTTGAAGGATACGAAGCGGAGCTCTCCCTCCAGGGTGAAGCACTCCGTGTCCGAGGGGAAGCCCACCGGAGCGATGAAGTCCTCCAGGATAAAGCGGCCGCAGCGGGAGAAGTCCAGGGCGTGCCGTACCGCGGCGGGCAGCGCCTCCGGGGCGTCCACCCGGCTCACGCCCTTGCTGCCCGCGGAGTCCACGGGCTTGACCATCTGGGGAAAGCGCAGCTCCCGCACCGGGACCTCGTCCAGGGAGGCGAAGCTCCCGGCCCGGGGCACGGGGAAGCCGTTTTCCCGAAGGAAGCGGCGGAAGCGCCCCTTGTCCTGCAGCAGCTCCACCGAGGCCAGAGGTCCCACGTTGGGCAGCCCCAGCTTCTCAGCCACATAGGCTGCCGTGACCACGCCCGGGTCGCAGGCGAAGGACATGATCCCGTCGATCCGGAGCTCTCTTGCCAGGGCCAGCACCGCCTCCCGGTCCACGATGCTCACGTTGGCATAGGCGTCGGAATAGCGGTGGGCGATGTTGTCGGGCAGGTAGTCGCAGGTGACCACCCGGCAGCCCAGGGCCTTCGCCTCCCGGATCACCGGCAGGAGATAGCGGGAGCCGCCCAGAAGCAGCAGCGTTTTCATGCCTGCGCCTCCTTTCTGTGGAGGTATTTCTTGACCAGCTCCAGCAGGAAGCGGAAGCTGTCGATTTTCAGAAGCCAGGAGCCCAGCACATAGACCGCCGCGCCCAGGGGCACCTGCAGCAGCAGGGTGGGCAGATCGCCCAGGCCGGCCAGCAGCAGCAGGCCCACCAGGGCCGCCATGGCCGCCGACAGCAGGATGGCGGGCAGCATGTCCCGCAGCTGGTGCAGATAGGAATAGTCCAGCAGCTTCCGGTTGGGCCAGGCGTTGATGAGCTGGGAGGCGATGCTGCAGCCCAGCTCGCCCAGGGCCATGGCCAGCACGGAGTAGTGCACCGTGATCAGCAGCACCGAGGTTTCCAGCAGCTTTTTGATGATCTCCAGCTTCAGGAACACGTCGCTGCGGCCCAAGGCCTTGATGGCGTTGAGATTGGCGGTGTGCAGGGGGTAAAAGGCGTAGATCACGCAGAAGATCTGCAGGAAGGGCACGCAGGGCATCCATTCCTCTCCCAGCAGCAGATGCACCAGGGGCTTGGCGCAGGCCGCCAGACCCAGCATCAGGGGCATCATCACATAGGAGCTGGTCTTGATGGCCCGGCGGGTCATGTCCCGCACCCGGCTCTTGTCGTCCTGCTCAGCGGAGAGCACCGGCAGCAGCACCGCGTCGATGGAGGCGTTGATGCTCTGGGTGATCTGGTCGGGCCAGTTGCGGCCCTTGTCGAACTGGCCCAGCTCTGTTTTCTCGAAGCGGGCGCCGATGATCAGGGGATAGACCTGGAGATACACCGTGTCCAGAAAGGCGGCGGCCAGCAGCTTCCAGCCGAAGGAAAGCAGGGCTTTCAGTCTCGCGAAGGAGAAGATGCGCTTGGGCCGCCACTCCACCGTGAACCAGAGGATCACGGTGTTCACCGCGAAGGCCGAGAGCTGCAGCGCCACCAGGGACCAGATGCCGGAACCGCTGTAGACCATGGTGAGGCTCAGGGCGGCGGAGACCAGGGTGCCGCCCAGGGTGGCAAAGAAGAAGCGCTTGAACTGCAGGGTCTTGGCCACATAGGCCTGCTGCACGTTATACAGGCCCGACACCACCACCATCAGGCCCAGCACCCGCAGGATGGGCACATATTCCGGCGCCTTGTAGAGCCGGGCGATGGCCGGGGCTGCGAAAAAGAGCCCGGCGTACAGGATCAGGCTGAGGCCCAGGTTAAAGAAGAACACCGAGGAGAAGTCCAGATCGTCCGGCTCCTTCTTCTGGATCAGGGCGTTGGCCATGCCGCTGTCTGCAAAGACCTTCAGGATGTTGATCACCGCCATGATGACGGCGATGTCCCCGGCGGGGCCCGGGCCCAGCTCGCGGGCCAGGAGGATCCCCACCACGATGTTCACCGCCTGGGCGCCGAAGCGCTCAAAGAAGCGCCATATGAGATTGCTTACGACTTTGCTTTTCTTGTTGTCCATAGTATGATTCCGTCAATCCTGATAGCCCCGCTTTTTGCGATACCAGCGGTGCAGCGGGGGGAAGGCGTTTTTCAGCCGGGTGGAGAGCCGGAAGCCCAGGGGCTTTTTCCGGAACAGCTCCCGGTAGGGGGGCTTCACCAGCTCCCCGGTCCTGCCCTGCAGATACAGCAGCTCAAATTCCCGCTCCCGGATCACCTCGTCCAGCAGGGCCTGCCGCCGGGCGTCCACATGGGGCTTCACCGCCCGCAGCATCTCCCGCTCGCCGGTGACGAAGCGGAGGCGCTTGGCGTAGTGCCTGTCCAGGCCGCTGCTCCAGGCCCCGGGGTTGGAGCCGATGCGGTAGAGGGACATGCAGCGGTCCAGAAAGCGGATCTTGCCGTTCATGCTCAGCCACACCGCCACGGCGTAGTCGGTAAAGTCGTGGTCCCAGGCCACGTAGCGAAAGTCCGGGGACTGCACGATCCACTCCCGCCGGGCCACGATGGAGCTGGTGTGGAAGCTGTGGCTCATGCCCCAAATCACGGTTTCAAAGGGGACGTCCCGGTCCCCGGTCCGGGGGAAGAGGGGCTTGGGCTCTTCGCCGGAGCCGATATACTCCCCCAGGGAGTTGTGGACGCAGGCGGAGTAGTCCGGATGGGCGTCCAGAAAGTCCACCTGGCGCTGGAGCTTGGTAGGGTCGATCCAGCAGTCGTCCCCCTCGCAGGCGGCCAGATACTGCCCTCGGGCCGCCGGGAACAGCACCGCGTCCAGGGGGTCGATGTGCTGGGAGAAGAGGTTTTTCTCCTGGAAAAAGGGCCGGATGATGTCCGGGTATTTCTCCGCGTACTCCCGGATGATGGCGGCGGTGCCGTCGGTGGAGACATCGTCGTTCACCAGCACCTCAAAGGCGAAGTCGGTCTGCTGGCTGACAAAGCCCTCCAGGGTCTGGCGGATATATTTCTCGTGGTTGTAGGCCATGCAGGTCACGGACAGCTTGACGGGTCTATCCTCCATGGTTCTGCTCCTTTTCCCCGCCGGCGGGACGCTGTACCTGCCGGAGGTTTTTTTCGAATTTGGCCCGGGGGCCCATCACCTCATGGCCGCAGCCCAGGCAGCGGAGCTTGAAGTCCGCCCCGATGCGCAGCACCAGCCAGTCCCTGCTGCCGCAGGGATGGGGCTTTTTCATGGTGAGGATATCGCCGATCTGAATATCCATGGATGCCTCCAATTCGGAATTCGGAGTTCGGAATTCGGAATTTAGATTACGAAGTACTGCGCACGAATTCTTGCTTCCGTCCAAATACGCACGCGCGGCCTGCTCGATCTTTTTCCCCCGTATTCGTAAGGAAAATCGGGATCTTCCTCCCGCCAGGCACAGCCCCCGCGTCCCCGTCTCCTAAAAACTACGATCTACGATCTGCGAACTACGAACTACGATCTACGAACTACGAACTACGATCTACGAACTACGAACTACGAACTACGATCTACGAACTATTTCTTGATCTGTTCCCAATACGCCCGCGCGGCCTGCTCCGTCTTGTTGTCCCCATACTCGTAGTAGCGGGCGTCCTTCAGATCGTCGGGCAGGTACTGCTGTTTCACCCAGCGGTGGGGGAAGTCGTGGGGATAGAGATAGCCCTGCTCCCGCTCGAAGCCGGTGCCGTCGGCGTGGACGTTCTGCAGCTCTCTCGGGAAGCCCCGGCCCTTGCCCGCCCGCACGTCGGCGATGGCCCGGTCGATGGCCACGCAGCCGGTGTTGGACTTGGGGGCCGTGGCCAGCAGGATGCAGGCCTCGGCCAGGGGCAGCCTCGCCTCGGGCAGGCCCAGCTGCAGGGCCGAGTCCACGCAGGCCTTCACGATGGGCACCGCCTGGGGGTAGGCCAGGCCGATGTCCTCGCTGGCGGAGCAGAGGATGCGGCGGCTGGCGCCGATCAGGTCCCCGGCCTCCAGGAGCCTTGCCAGGTAGTGCAGCGCCGCGTCGGGGTCCGAGCCCCGGAGGGACTTCATCAGGGCGGAGAGGCAGTCGAAATGCTCATCCCCGTCCCGGTCGTAGCGCATGGCGCTGCGCTGAGTCACGTCCCGGGCGTCGGAGAGAGTCACGGTGTCGGCGGAGGTGGAAAACAGCAGCTCCACCGCGTTCAGGGCCTTGCGCACGTCGCCTCCGCAGGCGTTGGCGATGCGCTTCGTCACGCCCTCCTCCAGGGTCAGGGGCTTTTCCCGTTTGGCGTTCAGCAGCTCCACCGCCCGCTGCACCGCGAGCTCCGCATCCTCCGGGGAAACGGGCTTGAACTCAAAGACCGTGCTGCGGCTCAGGATCGCGTTGAACACACAGAAATAGGGGTTTTCCGTGGTGGAGGCGATGAGGGTGATGCGCCCGTCCTCGATGAACTCCAGCAGGGACTGCTGCTGCTTTTTGTTGAAGTACTGGATCTCGTCCAGGTACAGCAGCACGCCGCCGGGGGTCAGGAAGGTGTCCAGCTCGTCGATGATGCGCTTGATGTCCGCGATGCCGGCGGTGGTGGCGTTGAGCTTGCGCAGGCTCCGGTTGGTCCGCTGGGCGATGATCCGGGCCACGGTGGTCTTGCCGGTGCCGGAGGGGCCGTAGAAGATCATGTTGGGGATCTGCTCGCTCTCGATGATGCGGCGCAGCAGCCCCTTGGGGCCCAGGATGTGCCGCTGGCCCACCACGTCCTCCAGGGACGCGGGGCGGATCTCGTCGGCAAGGGGTTTGTACATGGAACAGCCCTCCACAGAAGATAACAATTCAAAATATTATAACACAGAAGCCCCGGTTTGGAAAGCTTTTCTTCTCGCCCTCTCTCGCGGAGCTTCTCTGTGGGACAAGGACGCCCCTGTCCCACGTCCGGACCCCGTAGCGCCGAGCATCGCTCGGCGAAAAACGGAGCGAATCGGCAGAACGAAGGAACGCCGACCACTGGTCGGCGCTACGGGCGCGTGTCTGCGTTTCTTCTGTTGTCGTAGGGGCTGATCCCACACGGTCGGAACATGCAGGCGCTTCTCCAGCCGGGAGGCGGGGGAGCTTCCCCGCTTTTTTCTATCTCCCGGCTCCTCGCGGACGACCGGATTCCGCCGCTTTTGCACAAGATGTGGTATATGATGGCAGGCAAGAATACAAGATAAGGAGGTCTTGTTATGCCCATATCCTGCGCGCGTCCCGGGCTTCACCGGGCCGGCGTTTTATCTCTCCGGCTGGAGGACATCTCCCCCAACCCGGCGCAGCCCCGGCGGCACTTCGACGAGGAGGCCCTGCGGGAGCTCAGCGACAGCATCCGCAGCTACGGCATCCTCAATCCTCTGACGGTGCGGCTGCGCTGCGGCAAATACGAGCTGGTGGCCGGGGAGCGCCGGCTGCGGGCGGCGAAGCTGGCGGGGCTCACGGAGGTGCCCTGCCTGCTGGTGGACGTGAACATGGAGGACGCGGGGCTGCTGGCCCTGGTGGAAAACCTGCAGCGGAAGGATCTGGACTATCTGGAGGAGGCGGAGGGTCTGCGCCGTCTGATCCGTATGTTCGGCCTGAGCCAGGAGGAGGCGGCCCGGCGGATCGGCAAATCCCAGAGCGCCGTGGCCAACAAGCTGCGGCTTTTGAAGCTGCCGGAGGACGTGCTGGAGGCCCTGCGGAAAAACAGGCTCTCGGAGCGCCACGGCCGGGCCCTGCTGCGCCTGCCGGACCCGGAGCGCCAGCGGGCGGCCCTGGGGGCGATGCTGGAGCAGCGCATGACCGTAGCCGCCGCCGAGGCCTACGTGGAGGCCCTGCTCTCTCCCCCGGAGCCGGAGCCGGAGAAGGCGCCCCCGCCCCCGGAGCCCCGGGGGCGAAAGAAAACCTTTGTGATGAAGGACCTGCGGCTCTTCCTCAACACCGTCAGCCGCAGCGTGGACCTGATGAAGCAGGGCGGCGTGGCGGCGGACATGCGCCGGGAGGAGACCGAGGACGCGCTGATCCTGACCATCTCCATCCCCAAGGCCCGGACATAATACTAAAACCTAATAAGAAGAAGACAAAGATTTGCGAGATGGATTTGTGTCAGGCGAGGCGCTTTTCGCAGCGAATAATGGAGATATATTTGCAAGGAAAGCAACGAAGCATGGCGCGAATCCAGCCGCAAAGATT
>JAFWQQ010000043.1 GCA_017545165.1 Oscillospiraceae bacterium | reverse complement strand
GTTGTCTCAAAACGACCTGTCATTCTGAGCGACGCGAAGAATCTCTTTCTGAAAGTTTGTGAAAACCTTCAAACGAGAGATCCTTCGTCACTTCGCTCCTCAGGATGACAAAGCGGTTATCGTTTTGAGACAGCCCCTTTTCCATTCTCCGCTTCGCTCCCCCGCCGCGTTTCCGGTCCGGAAAAGCTTGTAATCATCATAGCTGTGTGGTATATTAAAAAATACGTGAAAAACGTCTCCTCCCCGAATCGGTCCGCGGCGTCCACACGGCCGCCTCCGGAGCAGCGGGAAGGAAGGAACTCCCAATCATCCAAAAAAGAAAGTGAGAGTGGAAAAGATGAAAAAATGGACTCGATTTCTGGCGGCTCTTTTGTCTCTGCTGATGCTTTTGTCCCTGGCCGCCTGCGGCGCTTCTGCCGACAAGGTGGTTGCAAATCTGCTGGGCAAGAATGCCGACGCGCTGCGGCAGAAGGATTACAAGACCGCAGAGGACTTTTATCGCGCAGTGGAGCTGCGCCGGGCCAAGGAGCTTGTGGGGATCCTCACGGGTACCGCCAATCTGGAAACCTTCAACTCCGAAAAGCGCATGCTCCAGAACGACCTGACCGTGCAGCTGAATCAGGACGCGCTGGACAGCAACGTCCTGAGCATGCTGACCAGTATGGCGGGAGTGGATCTGAGCTGGTTCAAGAGCGCCGGACTGAGCTTTGTCGCCGGCAAGCAGAATAATCTGGGCGCTTTCAACACGGCCGTTCTCCTCAACGGAAAATCCGTCGTCTCCGCAAATGTCGTTTTGGACAACAGCAGTTCCACGGCCTATGTTTCTGTTCCGGAGCTTACCCAGCAGTCCTTCTCCGTCAATCTGGCGGACTTCCTGCACAACAATCTCAACATGCCCTTGAGCACCTCCCAGTTGAGCCAGCTCCTCTCCGGCAGCTGGATCGACCCGATGCAGGTCACTTCTATCTTCGAGAAGTATTACGGCATTGTTCTCGACAATATCACCAAGATCTCGGTAACGGACGGAACGGTCACGGCCAACGGCGTGAGCAGCAAGTGCTCCGTCGCCTATGTGACGCTGGAGGGCGAGGATATCCTTCGCATCGCCGGGGCCTGTGTGAGCGCCGCAAAAACTGACGCCGATATCGAAAAGATCGTGTACGATTTCCTGACGCTGTCCGGCCAGTACAGCGACTCCCCCTCCAGCTTCCACGCGGTTTATCAGGCCGAACTCCAGGACGTCCTTGACGAGATCGGGCGGACCGATCCCTCCGCTGTCCCGTACTCGATCAGAATGACCGTATATATCGACGCCAAGGGCGAGATCCTGGGCCGCAGCGTGGAAATCCCGCGCGGCGAGGAGCGCAGGATCGTATACTCCTTCCTCACCGCCCGCGAGGGCAGCAAGCTGGGCCTGGAGGCAGAGCTCGGCCTCTACAGCAAGAACAGTTACTACAATTACAAAAACCAGAATGTCCTCACCATCAGCGGTACCGGCAGCTATGCCTCCTCCGGCAAGCTCGAGGGCGATTTCCTGGTCCGCTTCTCCAAGCTGAATGAAGACGACGGCAATCGCGATGAGTTCAAGCTCGAACTCGGCACCCTGAGCGCCAACGGCACCATCGAGCGGGACGGCTTTATCGGCGAATTGACGCTGACGCCCAGCACGGAGCTCCTGAACCTGATCCTCCAGGAGTATAACATGGAAAACGCTCCCTCGTTCCTCCCCGACCTGATCCGCAGCCTGACTCTGTCCTTCGTCAACAAGAGCAGCGGCGAGAAGACCGATCTGTCACTCGTTCTGCGCACCAAGGGCAAGGATCTGCTCTCCATCAGCTTCATCCAGGCTCCCACCAAGGTCGTCAATGTCTCCATCCCCAACAACGTGACGGATCTCAACTCCTGGGTCGGTTCCATCGGCATCGGCAGCCTGAACACCATCCTCAACAATCTGAACAGTGCGGGAGTTCCCAACGCTCTTCTGAACTCTCTCATGGGTTGATCCCGCCATGGAACTACAGGTCGAAAACATAGAAAAACGATATGGCTCGAAGCCGGTTCTCAAGGGGGCCGGCTTTGAGGCCGCACCCGGGGACTGCGTGGGGATCCTCGGTACCAACGGGACCGGCAAATCCACCTTGCTGCGCATCATCGCAGGCGTACTGAAGGCTAACGGCGGCCGCTGCCTCTGGCGGGGGGAGGATCTTCTGAAAAACGCCTCCCTTCGGGCCCAGACCGTGGCCTACGTCCCCCAGGGCACGCCCCTGATCGAGGAGCTCAGCGCGCTGGACAACCTGCGCCTCTGGTACGAGCCCAAGGCCCTGGAGAAGAGCCTGGAGGAGGGCGTGCTCCGTCAGCTGGGGATCCACGAGTTTCTGAAGACCGGCGCTGCCCGGCTCTCCGGCGGCATGCGCAAGCGCCTGAGCATCGGCTGCGCCATCGCCCAGAGCCCGGACGTGCTGCTGCTGGACGAGCCCACCGCCGCCCTGGACCTGGTGTGCAAGGAGCGGATCCTGGATTATTTTGAGAGCTTTCGGAAGGCCGGAGGCCTGCTGGTGATGGTGACCCACGACCAATGGGAGCTGAGTACCTGCAGCAAGCTGTATATGATCAGGGACGGTCGGCTGGAGCCCTATGCCTATGGGGGAGATCTGCGCGGTCTGATCCGGGATCTGGACAGCCCATGATCTATCTTTCATCGTATTTCAGGCTGCAGCTGAAGCGCGCCGCCAAGCTGATCCCCCAGATGCTGGCGGTGACGCTGCTGCTGGCCGCGCTCAGCGCCCTGGCCGCTTTGATGCTGGCCAAGAGCAACGCGCAGGAGGCCTCCCAGGCGAAGATCCGCATCGGCGTCGTCGGTGACGAGGGAGAATCCATCATCGACGAGGCCATCGACATGCTCGGCAGCATGGACACCTCCCGTTTTTCCATCGGTCTGGAACGCATGGAGGAAAAGGAGGCCGCCGATCTGCTGCGCCGCGGCAAGATCACCGGCTATCTGCTGGTTCCCGAGGGCTTTGCCGACGCGCTCTGGTACGGAGACCACCTGCCCATCACCTATTTCTCCAACTCCGGCGGCGCCGACGTGGGCGCCAAGCTGACCCGGGAGCTGGTGGTGAACATCTCCGGCCTGGTGCTGGAGACGGAAAACGCGGTCTACGGCGCACAGCACGCGGTCCGGGACCGGCTGCCGGACGTCAGCGCCTCCAAGGCGGGGGACAATCTGGTCATCCGCTACGGCACCGGCATCCTGGACCGGGAGCGGCTCTACAACATCGAGCTGCTGGGCGTGGCGGATTCGCTGAGCCTCGCCGGGTATTATCTCTGCGGGATCACCCTGCTGTTCGTCATGCTCTGGTCCATCAGCTGCTCCCCCTTCTTCTCCCGGCGTTCCCGGGAGCTGGGGCAGATCCTCAGCTCCGAGGGTCTGGGAGCGCCCGCGCAGGTGGGCAGCGAGTTCATCAGCTACCTGATGCTGCTGCTCCTGGCGCTGGCCGCGGCAGGACTGCTGGCCTTCGTGATGCTCAGCCGCTTCGGCATCCCCATCCCGGAGCTGCAGAACACGGAGAAATCCGCCTTCTCGCTGATCCTCCGCTTTCTGCCCCCTGCCCTGATGCTCTGCGCGCTGCAGTTTCTGCTGTATGAGCTCTCCAGCAGCACCGTCAGCGCGATCCTGCTGCAGTTCCTCAACGCCGCGGTCCAGGGCTATCTGTCGGGCTGCTTCTATCCCTCCTCCTTCTTCCCGGAGGGACTGCGCCGCTTCGGCGCGCTGCTGCCCGCGGGCTTCGGCATGCGCTATCTGGGCGCAGGCCTTCTCTCAAAGTCTGACCCCGCCGCCGCCGCGGGGGTCTGGTTCTATCTGCTGCTGTTCCTCGGTCTCTCGCTGCTGGTGAGAAGCCGCAGGAACCGCTCGTGAAGGGAGGGCCGGATATGTCTTCCATTCGCCGATTTTTCCTGTGGTACTGGCTGTTGACCAAGCGCCTGATCAAGCGCCCGGCTTATCTGGCGGTGCCGCTGCTGATCCCTCTCTTCGCCGCCGCCGTCGCCCTCTTCTCCAAGCAGGACAGCGGCGTGCTCACCGCGGCGATCTATCTGGAGGATCCGGAGGATCCCGTGGCCTGCGCCGTGGCCGACCGCCTGCTCAACGGCGACAGCATCCTGCGCTGCGTCCAGGTCGACAGCGCCGAGGCCGCCCGGGAACAGGTGCGCTCCGGCTACGCTGACGCCGCCTGGCTCTTTGGCAGCGATCTGGGCGCCGGCTTTGACGCCTTCGCCCGCTACGGCTCCGGCGGGATCATCACCGTGGCAGAGCGGGAGGACAACATCTTTCTGATGATCTCCCGGGAAAAGCTCTTTGCCATGCTGTATCCGGAGCTGTCCTTCGCCATGTTCCGCAATTACCTCGTCCGGGAGATGGGGATCGAGGACCTGAGCGAGGAGGAGCTGCGGGATTACTACGCCAGCGGCTTCACCGCGGAAGAGCTGATCCGCTTCAGCTATGTGGACGGCTCGGCGGTCGACACCGGCGGCAGCTACCTCACCGCCCCCCTGCGGGGCATCCTGTCGCTGCTGCTGCTGCTCAGCGGCCTGGCCTCCGGCATGTACTGCTACCGGGAGGAGCGGGACGAGAGCTTCGTCTGGCTCCCCGCCGCCCAGCGCAGGACCCTGCCGGTGCTGTGCCATATCACGGCCATGGTCCCCCCCGCCGCGGCGGTGCTGGCGGCCCTGGCCATGTCAGGGGTCTGGCTGGGTCTGGGAAGAGAGCTTATGATGATGCTGCTCTTCGTCCCCGCCTGCGCCATGTTCTGCGAGATCCTGCGCTGCCTCTGCCCCCGGGAGGAGCACTACGGCGCGCTGATCCCCATCCTGGCGGTGGCGATCCTGGTGTTCTGCCCGGTCTTTGTGAGCATGAACCTGGGCCTGCCCCTGCGCTATATTCTGCCCCCGGGCTACTATCTGAGGACCAGTCTCAGCACGAAGGCTCTCTGGCCCATGCTGCTGTACCTGGCGGCCCTGATCCCGCTGACCGCCCTCTGCTCCCGCCTGCGGGAGCAGCTGCTGGGCAAGCAGGCGGGGAAACTCTGAATACACATAAAAAGGCTGCGACAAAAGTCGCAGCCTTTTTATGTGTATTCAGAGAGTGAACAGATAACAGTGAACAGAGATGCCGCTTCGCGGCAAAGAATTCAATCATCCCCGAAGGGGATACCTCAACTGTTCTCTGTTCTCTGTTCTCTGTTATCTTTTCTCTGTTCACTTGATTTATCCTCCGCTGGCGGGGAAGAAGAAGCCCACCACGTCCCCGTCCCGCAGCTCCCGGTCCAGGGCGCTGCGCTCGCCGTTGACGCTCACCAGCAGCAGCTTCGCCTTCAAAGGGCTGCAGCGGATGATCCGCAGCACGTCCTTTACCCGGGTCCCCTCGGGCAGCTCCATCCAGGAGCGCTCATCCAGAGCGCTGCGGTCACAGCCGTGGGGCGGAAAAACCTTAACCCGCATCGTCGTCCTCCTCTTCCATGGTGATGACCTCCATGGGGCAGGCCCGGGCGCACATGCCGCAGCCGATGCACCTGTCGTTCACCGGCTCGGGAAAGACGTTGCGGTACTTGCCGCTCTTCCCCTCTTTGCGCATGGCCAGGGCCGACACCGGGCAGGCCTGGGCGCAGATGCCGCAGCTGACGCAGTTGAGATAGTCGAACACCGGGTGCTTTTTCGTCATGCCTCCACCTCCGTCAGGGCAGGGATCCCCAGGCGCTCCAGGGTTTCGGGCAGGGGGACGCCGGTTTGGTCGTCCCAGCCGAAGGCCCGCCAGTGAGAGGAGATCTGCTCCTTGTTCTTCAGGGTGACGCCCTTCAGCGGGCCCGAGGGCAGGGGCGGCTCGCCCCGCATGCGCCCGGGCAGCACCACCGCGGCCGGGTCCACGCCCTGCTTGATGTTGAAGAGCTGACGCAGGGTCTGGATCCGCTCGCCGATCTCCATGTAGTGATCCCCGTCGAAGCTCCAGCCCTCGGCGGCGTTCAGGTACTCGATGAGCTTCCACATGTGGACCCCCATCATCTCCCCGTAATAGCAGCCGCCGGCGCCGTCGGTGAGCATGGAGTAGCAGGCGTTGGCCTTGGAGATGAGGGCCATCTCCTCCGTGTCCTCCAGGTCCTTTTCCTTGCTGTGGAGGGTGGCGGGGGGCGCCCAGGAGCAGATGTCGCAGAGACTCATGGCGCCGTACTGGATGGCCATGCCCACGGTGTGCTTGCCGGGGGCCGGCTCCGCCGCGAAGTGGACCCCCAGCTGGGGATCGTTGCGGGCGTCGTGCATGCCCGGCTCCTGGCCTCCGATGTGCATGGCATATTCCTTGCCACCGAAGCGCTCGCTGGCCCGCTTCACCCCGTCGGCCAAGGCGTCCCCGAAGCCCTCCCGGTCGATCATCCAGCGCACCAGGGTCAGGATGGACTCGGTGTTGCCCCAGGTCAGCTCCAGGCCGCTGGTCTGCTCCCGGGTGAGAATGCCGTTTTCAAAGCACTCAATGGCCCAGGCCACAGTGTTGCCGGCGGAGATGGTGTCCATCCCCGCCCGGTTCAGCAGCTCGTTGATCTGCAGCACCGAATCCAGGTTTTTGTTCAGCAGCAGGGGCCCGAAGGCCTGCAGGGTCTCATACTCCGGCTTGTGGGTCTCGTCAAAGGTGGAGTAGCGGCGGTTGCGGATGTTCAGCCTGCCGCCGCAGCCCAGGGGGCAGGAGTAGCAGTGGTACTTGGCGCTCTCGATGCGGTTGATCTGCTCCGGGTTGTAGAAGAGGTCCATGAGCCGGGCGTCCTTGGGCGTGCCGGCCCAGTTTTTGATGGGCCCGTCGCCGCTGGTGATGGCCAGGGAGGTGTTGGCCTGGGTGCCCCACTGGCGGAACATCAGGGCCGTCATGGAGCCGTCCAGCGGCAGATAGGGCAGGTGGCCCATCATCCGCCCGCCGGGGCCGAGAAAGACCCCCAGGCCGTTGGGCAGGCTCATTTTCAGCAGCTTCCGCCCCAGCTCCCTGGACAGGGCCTTCACCGCCTCGGGATCATGACAGGGCATGGGCCGGGCGCCGCAGAGGACCACGGCCTTGAGCTTTTTGCTGCCCATCACCGCCCCCACGCCGCTGCGGGCGGCGATGCGGCCCCCCTCGTTGCAGATCCCGGAGATCAGAGACAGCTTCTCCCCCGCCTGGCCGATGACGGCCACGCAGGGCCGCTTGCGGCAGACCGGATCCAGCTCCGCGTGGAGGGCGTTTTCCGCGTCGGTGGCGTCCAGGCCCCAGTAGGGCGAGGCGTCCCGCAGCTCCACGGTCTTCCCGTCGCAGAAGAGATACACCGGCTTTTCCGACACGCCGGAGAGGAAGATGGCGTCGTAGCCGCACTGCTTGATGGCCGGGGCGAAGAGGCCGCCGCAGCTGGCGTCCCCCCAGCCCCCGGTCAGGGGGCTTTTGCAGGCCACGGTCCAGCGGCCGGTGAGGAAGGCGCCGGTGCCGCAGAGGGCCCCGGGAGCCAGGGCCAGGATGTTCTCCTGCCCCAGGGGGTCCGCGCCGGCGGGGATCTTGTTGTAAAGGTACCAGGCCTCCAGACCCTTGCCGCCCAGAACGGCCTCATAGACCGCGGGAGGGATCTTCTCCGCCTCCCAGCGGCCCGTGCTCAGGTCCACCCGCAGGACCTTGCCCATGAAAGAGTTCATGCGGGATCGTATTCGCCGTATTCGCAGCCGATGCCGGTGGCCTCGATCTCATCGATCAGCACGAAGCCGTTCAGCGTGCGCTTGTAAAGCCGCAGGACGCCGGTGCCGTTGCCGCCGTTCCAGAGGCGGTTGTGGCGCTTCAGGCCCGTGGGCGCCTCGTAGTTGATGTTCAGCATGTCCTTTTTCTTGCAGCGGATCCAGGTCTCCAGCTTGGCCGCGGCCGTGGTCTGCTCCACGTGCCACTGGATCTCGTCCTCGGTCTCTTTGCAGTCGAACTTGGTGCCGGAGAGGGTCCAGAACTTGGAGAAGTTGAACTCATAGTCCTTGCCCTCGTAGTAGAACTCGCCCAGGAGCTTCCGGTTCAGGGCCACAGGCCCTACCTTGGGCCGGCCGCCGCCGATGTTGAACACGCTGTTTTCCAGCTTTTTGCCGGTGATGCGGCTGCGCAGCTCGTTGCTGGAGAGCCAGACCCAGGGGGAGGTGAAGTCCCCGCCCCAGTTCTTGTCCGCGTAGCCATTGCAGGTCTCGGGCCGGACGATGTACTTGACGCCGTTGAGGATGATCTCGCCGCGGTACTTGGTCTTCATGCCCTCGGCGTGCCAGAACATCTCAAAGGCGTTGGCGTCCCGGAAGAACTTGCCGGCGCCGTAGCCCACGTGGAAGGCGATCTTCTTGTCGATGTCCAGCTTCCAGCTCATGCTGCCCGCGTCGCACATCCACTCGGGATGGGCGTCCCTCTCCTCGGGCGTCACGGTCACGCTGCCCTCGGTGTGGGTCTCGGAGCAGCTGCAGGGGCCGCAGGCGATGGAATAGGGGGCGTCGGGGTGCAGCGTCACGTCCTTCCAGGCGTAGAAATTGTGCAGCTGGCCGTGATCCTCGCCCCAGAAGCCCACGTTCACCATCACGTAGGAGGGCAGAATGCCCTGCTTCTGCTTCTCGGGATCGTTCCAGACGATGACGGGCTCGTCCGCCGCCCGCTCCGGATTGCAGGTGAAAAACTCCACGTAGAAGGGCTTTTTCTCGCCGGTCTCGGCGTTCTCCGCCGTCAGGGAATGCCACCACCAGTCATAGCCCTTTTTGGCCAGGGGGCCCCGGAGCATAAACGCGTCCCGGGAAATGTCGTGAATATTCGCCATGGGGTTTCCTCCTTATCTCAGCGTTTTTTTCAGCTTGATCTCTTTCTTCAGCTCCTCTCCCTCGGCCTTGAGCTTTTTGACGAAGCGATGGAGCTTGCCCTTCTGGGCCTGCACGTACAGGGCCTTCACCGGGGGCACAGCCTTCATCAGCAGCTGGCTGGGCCGGTAGACCTTGCAGGGGTAGATGTGTTTTTTCAGCTTGGCCACGCCCTCCACCACGGCCCTGGCCACGCCCTCGGGGGCCTGGACCGGGAAGGGCGGCTTCAGATCCCGGCCGCCGGTGCCCACATTGAAGAAGTTGGTCCTGGTGGAAACGGGGTAGACGCAGGTGATCTTCAGGTTTTTCGGGGCCTCGTCCCGGATGGCCTGCTGGAAGCCCTTCATGGCGAACTTGGTGGCGGCGTAGAGAGCGTAGCCGGGCAGGGCCATCTCGCCCATGGCGGAGATGGTGTAGATGAGCCGGCCGTCCCTGCCGTTCAGGTGGTGCAGATACTTGGAATAGGTGTAGATGTGGGCCACGGTGTTCACGTTGAAGATGTTCTGGATGCGCTGCCAGTCCTCGTAGTCGAACTGCTCGTAGTAGGGCGCGCCGGCGTTGCAGAAGTAGAGGTCGATCTTGTCGAAGACCTGCTCGGCCTTCTCGAACAAAGCGTCCACGCCCTCCTGGGTGCTCAGGTCACAGGAAAAGGGGATCACGTTCTCGCCGTAGCCGGTGATCCTGTCCGCCCGGCGGGCCGCCGCCAGGATCCGGTTGCCCTCCTGCTTGAGCAGCTCCTCCAGGATGGCCTTGCCGATGCCGCTGGAGGCGCCGGTGACCACGATGTTTTTATGCTCGATCATGCTTGTTCCCTCCTCAATGTTTTCCGTTTCTTGTATGTGAATGGTTTTGACTATTTGATCGCCATGACGGCGTCGTAGGCGCTGTGGCAGGCGTCGGCGATGGTGCCGCTCTTCACGGCGTCGCCCACCCGCCAGATGCGCATGACGCCCAGCTTGTCCAGCTCCCTCGCCAGATTCCCCGCCGGGCGCACACCCAGGGAGAGGACCAGGGCGTCCGCCTCGATGCGGCGCTCCGTGCCGGTTTTAACGTCCTGGACGGTGATGCCGCTCTCGTCCACGCGGAGGAGCTTGGTGCCGGTCTCGAACTTCGTGTCCGTTTTGTTCAGCCGCTCCAGCTCGTCGTCCACCAGCTGGAACCAGGCCCCCGGCGCCAGCTCCGGGGCCATCTCGATGATGGTGACCCGGTTGCCGGTCTCGTTCAGGATCTCCGCAGTCTCCAGCCCGGTGAGGCCCGAGCCGGCGATGACCACCCTCTTGTCCCGCAGGACCTTCTCCCGGTGGATGATCTGGGGAGCGGTATAGACGTTCTCCCCGTCGATGCCCGGGATGGACCGGGGCCGCAGGGGCTCGCCGCCGGTGGCGACCACCACGCCCCAGGGTTCCATGGCCGCAATCTCTTCGGGGGAGAGCTCCCGGCCCAGCTCGATCTTCGCGCCGGCCTTTTTCGCGTTTGTCATCAGGTCCTCGATGCACCAGTAGAGCTTGTCCTTCAGATGGCAGGCCGCGGCGGTGATCACCTGACCGCCGGGCATGCTCTCCTTCTCGTACACGGTCACGTCGAAGCCCCGCATGGCCAGGGTCTGGGCGGCGGTGAGGCCCGCGGGCCCCGCGCCGATGACCAGGATCTTTCTCCCCTCCCCGTCCCGGGGCATGTTGAAGTAGGCCTTCTCCCGGGCCACGCTCATGTTCAGGGCGCACTCGCCGGGCTGGCCCACGCCGGCGTTGGTCATGAAGGAGCGGATGCAGTTGAGGCAGCCGATGCAGCGGCGGATCTCCTCCGGGCGGCCCTCTTCGGCCTTTTTGACCCAGTGGGGGTCGCAGATGAAGGTGCGGGCGGAGGCCACAAAGTCCTGGTCCCCCTCCTGCAGCTGCTTTTCCGCCTGCTCCGGGGTACGGATGACGTTGGCGGCGATGACGGGGATGCTCACCACGCTCTTGATCTCCCGGGCCAGGTACTTGCGCCAGCCGGGCTCGAAGGAGGTGGGCTCCAGCCAGTAGTTATAGGCGTCGTAGCAGGCGGAGGTGACGTTGATGGCGTCCACCCCCAGTTCCTCCAGGCGCTTGGCGATCTGCTTGCCGGTCTCCAGACCGTAGCCCACGCCGGGGCGGCCCACCCGGTCGTACATCTCGTCGGCGGTGAGGCGCACGGTCAGCGGATAGTCTCGCCCGCAGCGCTCCCGGATGCCCTGGATGATCTCGGTGAGGAAGCGCAGGCGGTTTTCGAAGCTGCCGCCGTACTCGTCGATCCGGCGGTTGGTGTGGGGCGAGAGGAACTGCTGGATGATGTAGCCGTGGCCCGCGTGGAGCTCCACGCAGTCCACCCCGGCCTTCTGGCAGCGCACCGCCGCCTCGATGAAGTCCCGGATCAGGCAGCGGATCTCCCGCTTGGACATGGCGTGCATCCTCGTGGCCCCGTGCTTGGCCAGCTCCACCTTGGAGGGAGCCTGGACCGAGAAGCAGACGCCCTTGGCCTCCATGCCCAGGAGCAGCGGTGTGCACTTGAAGATCTTGTCCATGACGCCGGGGAAACGGTCCGCCACCGGGATCACCAGGGGCAGGGAGTTGATGGCGCTGGCCATGCCCTGCCGCCCCGGGTGGTGCAGCTGGATGCAGAGCTTGGCCCCGTGGCGGTGGAGCCGCTCGGCGAATTCGTGCATGGGCGCGATGTGGTAATCGTGGCTCATGGCCAGCTGGGTAAAGGTGGAGGCGCCGCCCATGTCGTTGACCCGGCAGATGCCGGGGATGATCATGCCCACGCCGCCCTTGGCCCGCTCCTCGTAATAATCCATCAAGCGCTCGGTGGGCTTGCCGTTGGTCTGGCCCAGGCTGAATTCCGCGGCGGTCATCACGGTGCGGTTCTTCACCGTCATGCTGCCGATCTTCATGGGGGAAAGCAGCATCTCGTACATGGGATCCCTTCCTTCCGTCTGTTTGGGGCGGCTGTCCGCTCCGCCCGATACTACTCTATTGTTTACTATAGTCCATTCCCCCGCCAGCGTCAAGAATTTGGGCACAAAAACGAAAAAACTTGACGGAGGCGCGGGAGGGTCCGTATAATAGTCACAAAGGAAGTGAGTTCTATGGAGGATCGTTTTGTCCGCAATCTGGGGGCTTTGACCGAAGAGGAATGCGCCCTGCTGGGAAAGAAACGCGTGCTGCTGGCCGGCTGCGGCGGGCTGGGCGGCTATCTGCTGGAATACCTGCTGCGCCTGGGCGTGGGACGCGTCCTGGCCGCCGACGGGGAGCGCTTCGAGCCCACGAATCTGAACCGGCAGCTCCTGTGCACCGAGGCAAGTCTTGGGAAATCCAAGGCGGAGGCCGCGGCGGAGCGGGCGGCGGCCCTGGGGCTCCCCGGCCGGGTGATCCCGATCCCCGAGCGGCTGGACGGGACGAATCTGCCGGGGCTGCTGACGGGCTGCGACGCGGCCCTGGACGCGCTGGACAGCGTGGCGGCCCGGCGGGTGCTGAAGGCCGCCTGCGACGGGGTGGGGATCCCCTATATCCACGGCGCGGTGCATGGCTGGCAGGCCCAGTCGGCCCTGTCCCTGCCGGGAGATGGGCTGCTGGAGAAGCTCTATCCCGAGGAGGAGCTGCCCGGCGACAAGAGCGTGCTGCCCTTCGCCCCGGCTCTGGGGGCGGCGCTGGAGGCGGCCCTCTGCGCGCGCTTTCTCTGCGGCCGGCCGGTGGAGGCGGGGCGGCTCTACGGTCTGGATCTGCTGGATATGAGCTGGTTCGAGCTGGGGCTGTGAAGCCCGCAGACAGGGTACAGGCCCTCCGTCCCCCGGCTTGGGTGAGATGCCGGGCGGCACACCCGGGACCCCTTGCCCAGGGGAGCTGAGACCCGTCGTCCCGCGCCCGCAGGGGAGGGTCTTGACCCTCCCGGCAGGGAAGGCGACCAGAGGGATGAAAACGTGCGGCGAATTCGCAGATGGTACGAATTCGCCGCACGTTTGCGGTAAGATGGCGATCTCTCGCGCGGGAGGGGACAAGCCCCTCCCCTACGCCGGGACTCTCGTTTTTTGTCTTCCGGAGCGTCCGTTCCCATCAGCTCCAGTTTCCGCTGAGGCCGTCCGGGGCGGACGGCTCGGAGCCCTTGGGGGCCGCCGGGCGCTGCCCGGACGGAGGGCTCCCCTGCCGTTGCCCGGCCCGGTCGTCAGGCCCGGTCCTCACCGGCGGCTTGCGCTTGTTCTTCCTGCTCATGCGATCCCCCTCTCTCCTCCATTCCGAATTCCGAACTCCGAATTCCGAATTATCTCCCAAGCAGGCAGAGGATCAGCCCGTAGATCACGCTGCTGCTGACGCCGAAGACGATCACAGGCCCCGCGATGACGAACATCCGGGCCGCCGTGCCGGCCACCAGGCCCTCGGTCTTGAACTCCAGGGCCGGGGCGGCCACGGAGTTGGCAAAGCCTGTGATGGGCACCAGGGTCCCGGCGCCGCCCAGGCGGGCCAGATCGTCATAGACCCCCAGGCCCGTCAGCAGCGCCCCCAGGAACACCAGGCTGACGGAGCAGGCCGTGGCCGCCGCCTGCTCCTCCAGGCCGAAGGCCGTGTAGAGATCCAGCAGGCCCTGGCCCAGGCAGCAGATGGCGCCGCCCACCAGGAAAGCCCCCAGACAGTTGTGCCCCACCCGGGAGCGGGGCGCGTGCTTGCCCGCATAGCGGCGGTATTCCTCGTTGGTCATGATGCTCCCTCCGATCCGGTTTTTTCCGCGCTCTGTTCGCGCACGATTGGAAATCGTGTATCCGTTCCTATTCTTTTCGCAATTTCTGAAAATATTCCTTGACTTTATGAATGGCCTGCATTATAATGTGCAGGCTGACAAATGAACAGCTTCTTTCTTGAACAACACGGAGATGTCGCGTAGTTGGTCGAGCGCGCACGATTGGAAATCGTGTAGGGGTCAAAAGCTCCTCGAGAGTTCGAATCTCTCCATCTCCGCCATAAAAGAACGGTAATTTTGATAGAATTGCCGTTCTTTTCTTTTTGTGCTATGATGGACGCAAGGACGAGGCTGAGGGCCTGTCTGCACTGTTGGATGACGATTGGTAAGCATACAGATAAATCTGGATTTGCCGGACATTGGGCAAATGTCCAATGGTTCGCTATCTATGGTAAAGACATAATTGCCTGCGGATGCTATGCTAAAGCATGGAGGTGACGAATATGAATATGGAAACTGTCGGACTGTTTATTTCAGAATGTCGTAAAGAGAAGAATCTGTCACAGGAGCAGCTCGGAGAAATACTTGGCGTAACGAACAAGACGATATCTCGCTGGGAAACTGGAAAGTATCTTCCTCCGGCGGATATGCTTTTAGCCATGAGCAACTTTTTCAATGTCAGCATCAACGAAATTTTGACCGGTGAAAGGCTCTCCGATCAAGAATATCGTAAAGCTGCAGAAGATAATCTTATTCAGGTCTTGAAAACAAGCAGTTTCACCCTTAAGGACAGAATCGAATACTACAAAAAGAAATGGCTGCGAGAGCATATTTTCTTTATGGTTATAATGGGATTTATCTTAGTAGCGGTGGCTGTTGCGGCGTTAATACGAAGGAATACTTACATGATGATCACCTGTTTCGTTCTGTTGCCGATATTTCATGCGATACGCAATAACACGATGATGGCTTATGTAGAAAACCACGCTTTTGATGGTACTGAAGATGCATAATTCCAGTTTATCGAAACGTCCCAATCGTTCACTTTGAACCCCCTCTGGAATTTGAACCCCCCTCGCCCCCGGTTGAACCCCCCTAAAGAGCAGGTGAACCCCCCTCGGGGGAATTCTATCAAAACGCTATACCTTTTCCAAAACGAAAAGCCCGCCATTCGGCGGGTTTTTTGTTTTGACGAAAAAAAGGATGGAGAGATTCGAATGCTGTCCGCAAGCCACCTATGTGGCTTGCATGAGCCAGTGCAAACACTTGCGAATACCTTGATTTCTTTTCCCCGTCTCCCGCAGGGGGAAAAGAAATGCTTGCGAAGCTCTCCATTTCCGGCACAGAAGCACGGGTATTTTGCTGTCATTGCCGCGCTTTGTTATTTGTGCTATGATGAATGCGAGAGCAGGGCCGAGGGCCTGTCGGCGCTGCGGGATAAAAACTGGCATGCAGACGATCAAATGGAGGATTATCTGCAGCTGATACCGAAATGGAGGAGGGCCTATCCAATGATCATAGATTCCTACGACGAAAAATCGCCTGCCAAGATCAATGTAAAGAAAAACGAGAACGCCGTTCCGGTCGACGCGGTCATTTATACCTTTTCCCACGAAATAGAATCGTATGTGACCGAGAATTATGCCTGTGAAAAAGTCGGTGAATACAAGATGGCCAGCGGATCTCATCCCGCCTATGTCTTTGCGCACAACGGCAAAAAGTTCGGGTTCTATAAGACCTGGGTAGGCGCGCCGGCTTGTGTGGCTCCCATCGAAGAAGCAGCCAGCGTTTTCGATGCGCATCGCTTCATCCATTTCGGAGGAGCGGGATGCCTCGACAAGGAAATCGCCAGAGGCAAGGTCATGATCCCGACAGAAGCCTACCGGGACGAAGGCACATCGTATCATTATGCTCCGGCCTCCGACTATATCAGGATCAAGAACTGGGAGACCGTCAGGGACTTTATGGAAGAGAACAAGATCCCTTATGTCACGGGAAAGACCTGGACTACCGACGCTTTCTACCGAGAAACGGTCAACAACTTTGAAAAGCACAAGGCGGAAGGCTGCATCTCCGTGGAAATGGAGGGCTCCGCCGTACAGGCGGTATGTGATTTCAGAGGATATGAAGTGTATATGTTCTTCACGGGCGGCGATCTGCTGGACGCGCCGGAATGGACCATGCGAAAAGAGAAGGGCCAGAAAAAGCACACCCAGCATGATCCGGGGCATTTTGCAATCGCACTGGCGCTTGCCGAGTATGTGAGTACTCGGGGGCGGTAATCGGGAGGCTGATTCCCGCTGTCGGGAACCGGGCAGCGGCCTTGTCAAGAAGACGGGATTTTGCTATACTATCCATACGGAGCCAAGGGCGGCAGCGCCCTGCTGCCCCGCACGGAAATCCCGGCGATGCGATGGGTAAACCAAGCTGCCCCGCAGGGCGGCGCGATAGGGAGGAACGGATATGAAACGACTATGGATCTTGCTGGCTCTGGCACTGCTGCTGGGATGCCTGGCAGGCTGCGGCCCGGACACGCCGAAGGAGAGCCCCGCCGCGGAGACAGCTGATCCCACTGCTAAGGCAGAGGGACAGGCCCCCGAGACGGAGACGCCCGCGGATGAGGGCCAGACCCCCGAGACGGAGGCGCCGGTTCCCACGGAAAAGAGCGTGGGCTCCGCAGCCTGCAGCTACACGATCCGTGCGGTGGACATGGACAGCGGAAAGGGCATCCAGGGCGTGGTATGCAATTTCTGCACCGACGTGAGCTGCAGCCCCGTCACCACGGGCGAGGACGGCACGGCGGTCTTCACCGGCGCGCCGGCCCGCTACCACGTTCAGGTCCTGAAAGTGCCCGCGGGCTGGGTGCTCTCGGGCGAAAGCGAATTCTACACCGAGGCCGGTGAGCAGAGTATTCAGCTTCTGTTCACGGGGGCAGTACGATGACGCGGAAGCAGGCGCTGTGGGCGGCGCTGTTCTGCGGGGCGCTGGCACTGATCGTTCTGGGCGTGCTGAACGGCGGCGCCCGGGACGTGCTGGCCAAGGCGATCAAGATCTGTTCGGAGTGTATCGGCCTTGGCTGAGCGCGGCAAAAGGCCCATGACCCGGCGGCTGATCCAGCTTTATTCGGCGCTGCTCTATAACGCCCACCTGAAGGGCTTCGCCGAGGGTCAGATCTACACCGGCCCGCTGAAAAACGTATGTGTCCCGGGGCTCAACTGCTACTCCTGCCCGGGGGCTGTGGGCGCATGCCCGCTGGGCTCCCTGCAGAACGCCGTGGCCGCCTCCGCCGACCGGCCGGCCTTCTATGTCGTGGGGCTGCTGCTCCTCTTCGGGCTGCTGCTGGGCCGGGTCATCTGCGGCTTCCTGTGCCCCTTCGGGCTGCTGCAGGAGCTGCTGCACAAGATCCCCACGAGAAAAGTGAAAAAAAGCCCGCTGACCAGAAAGCTCAGCTGGGCCAAATACGGGATCCTGCTGGTCTTCGCGCTGGCGATCCCGGCCTGGTTTGCCCTGCGGAAGCTGCCGCTGCCGGGCTTCTGCAAATTCATCTGCCCCGCCGGGACCCTGGAGGGGGCGGTGATGCTGCTGCTGCACCCGGCCAACGACACCCTGCGGGCCATGACCGGAGGGCTCTTCTGGTGGAAGTTCAGCCTGATGCTGCTGATCCTGACGGCCTGCGTGTTCGTCTTCCGGGCCTTCTGCCGCTTCCTCTGCCCCCTGGGCGCGCTCTACAGTCTGCTCTCCCGCCTGGCGCTGCTGGGCGTGAAGGTGGACGGGGAGCGCTGCGTGGACTGCGGCGCCTGCCTCCGGGTCTGCCCGATGGACATCCGCAGCGTGGGCGACCGGGAATGCGTCCACTGTGGGACCTGTATCGATGTCTGCCCCACCAGGGCCATCTCCTTCCGGGCGGGCAAGATCGTCCTGCGGGGTCCGGAGCTGGGAAAAGGGAGGGAGCGGCTATGAAACAGGGCACGAAACGCCTGCTCTGGGCCCTGGCTCTGCTCCTGCTGGCCGCGGTGCTGGTGTTTGTGAATCTGCCGGAGCCCCCGTCGAGAGCGGAGGGGGCCCAGGTGGGTCAGCAGCTGCCGGATTTCAGCATCCGCTGCGTGGACGGCGGGGAATTCTCCCTCAGCGCCCAGCGGGGCAAGGTGGTGGTGCTCAACCTCTGGGCCACCTGGTGCACACCCTGCGTGAAGGAGCTGCCCCATTTCGACCGGCTGCAGAAGGAGCAGGGCCAGGAGGTGGCCGTGCTGGCCCTGCATTCCCCGCCCGTGACCGCAGATGTGAAAGAATGGCTCGCGGGTCATTCCTATGAGATCCCCTTCGCTGTGGACGAGGACGGGAGCATCAGCGCACTGCTGGGCGCCTCCACCGTGCTGCCACAGACGGTGATCCTGAGTCCCGATGGCGCGGTGTGCTACAATCAATCCGGCGCCCTCAGCTACGAGAAGCTGCTGGAGCTCGTCGCCACGGCGAAGTCATGACTGCGTTTTAATCCCAGCGAAGATGAGAAAGGAGAAGGCCTCATGAACACACGCGCCTTGAAAAAGATCTTTCTGGACACCGACTATGTCCACCGCAGCGGCACCCCCGAGGAGCTGCAGGCGGCGGAGTATCTGAAAGCCCGCTGCGAGGAGCTGGGCGCTCCCGCCAGGCTGGAGAGCTTCCCCGTCCCCATGGGGGAGATCGAGGAGGCCCGCCTCCTGGCCGACGGAAAGGAAATCCCCTGCCGGGGCTTCTTCTGCTGCGGCAGCGGCGAGACGGAGGGCGAGCTCTATTACATGCCCGGGCTGGACAAGGTGTCCATGGCCGGGGCGAAGGACAAGATCGTGCTGCTGGATACCCAGGGCATCGGCTTCTTCCCCTATCAGGACCTGATGAAGGCCGGGGCCAGGGCCATCCTCTTCCAGTACGGCAACATCCACTTCCCCAACCGGGACATCGACGAGCGGGACCTGCGGGCCCACGTGGTGGGCGAGGAGCGGAAGGTGCTCTGCGCCATGATCCACAGCGAGAGCGCCGTGCAGCTGGTGAAGAACAAGGTCAAGCATGTGAAGCTCGTGATCCGCCAGCGGGAGTGGGAGGGCCAGTCCCACAACGTGATCGCGGAGCTGCCCGGGGAGCGAGAGGAGTGGATCGTCCTCTCCGCCCATTACGACAGCACCGCCCTGTCCCACGGCTCCTATGACAACATGTCGGGCTGCGCGGGGCTGCTGGGCGTGCTGGAGGCCCTGCGGAACAAGCAGCGCAATTACGGTCTGCGCTTTGTGTTCTGCGGCAGCGAGGAGCGGGGCCTGCTGGGCTCCAAGGCCTATGTCCGGGATCACGAGGCGGAGCTGGAGAAGATCGCCCTGAACATCAACCTGGACATGATCGGCACCATCATGGGCAAGTTTATCGCCTGCGTGTCCGCGGAGGAGGCGCTGAAGAGCTATCTGAGCTACATGGGCGCGGAGCTGGGCTTCCCCGTGTCGGCCAGGACCGGCGTCTATTCCAGCGACTCCACCCCCTTTGCCGACAAGGGCGTGCCCGCCGTTTCCCTGGCCCGGATCGCAGGCAAGGACGTGGCCCCCATCCACTGCCGCTACGACCGGCCGGAGGTGCTGAGTATGGAGCAGCTGCAGCGGGACATCGCCTTCATCGCGGAGTTCACCCGCCGCATGGCTCAGGCCGCCGTCTGCCCCGTGGGCCGGGAGATCCCCGAGAAGGTCAAGAAGGAGCTGGACGAGTATCTGTTCCGGAAGCGGAAGGAGCTTTGAGCTATGAGAAAACCAGGCGCTGCCAGAAAAAGCAGCGCCTGGTTTGTTATTTGCAGAATTGTCACGCGTCGGCGCGGGACGGACGGAAGGAGAGAACGGATTGCCACACCAGGCTGCGGCCTGGCTCGCAATGACAGGGACGGGTCGCCGAGCAATGCTCGGCGCTACGGGGGTGGTGCGGATCGGCGGGAGGGGCAAGCCCCTCCCCTACGGTGGGGATGGGACGTCGGCGCGGATCGGCGGGGGACACAAAGGTCGCCCCTACGGCGGGGGACGGGAAACCCCTTCCGTCATCTGGCTTGCGTGAGACGCCGGATGCCACCTCCCCAGCGGGGGAGGCAAAAAGCGGGCGATCAGGAGACCGCTCCCCTACGCGTCGGCGTCGTCGGCGTCGTCCAGGCTGACGGGCAGCAGGTAGTAGTACAGCTCCCCTTCCTCTTCGGTGGAGAGGGTCAGGCGCATAAAGCCGTCCCGCTGCAGCTGCATGGTCACCCGGAAGCCCTCTCCGGCCAGCACCAGGGCCCCGTCCTCTTCCTCCAGATCCACGATCTGATCCCCGAAGATCGGGCCGCCCATGGCCGCACGCAGGCCCTCCACATAGAGGTCCAGGCTCTCGCCCAGGAGCTCCGTGGAGAAGACCTGCCCGTCCAGCTCCAGGAAGAGGGCGACCCAGTAGCCGTCCATGGTCCCCGCCGGGGCCTCTACCGTCTCGACGGCGCGGTAGATCGGCAGCGGCTCCTCCCGGACGGCAAAGACGCCCAAGGCATGCCAGTACAGAGCGTCTCCCATGACCGAGAAGGGCTGCTCGCTGTCGTCCAGCCAGACGAAGCCGTCCTCCAGACGCCAGACGCCGCCGGAGCTCTCCTCCGGCAGGCCGTCAAGGCCCAGGGTATAGGTCCCGTCGGGCAGCAGCTCCAGACGGAGGATCGTCTCTTCCAGCTGGAAAAACCAGACGCCGACGACATTGTCCTCCGGTCGGCTCGAGGTCTCCGGATCCAGCACAAGGTCGGCAGAGGCGCTGGGCCCGCAGAAGGCCAGGGCCAGGATCAGCGTGAACGCCACGAGCATTGCAAGAAGTTTTTTCATGTTCGTTTCCTCCTTCCCAGCGTCAATGATTCGGGTAGGGGATCGTTTTCGATTTGACCACCTGTCCGGTCGAGTCGTACACGATAATACTGTAATACGCTGGGAAGTATGCGATCGTCGGCGTGCCGTTCTGCACCACCGTCGTCCGGTAATACTTCCATTTCTGGGGGATCAGGCGGACGGAGAATACTCCGTTCGCTCCGATCTTGAGCATGGTCACTTTAAGGGCGGGCTGCTGCTTGTCCTTCGGCCGATGCTGAACGATCACGACCCGGTAAGGCGGGACGCCGCCGACGATCCTGCCGTTCAGGACATTGTTCGAAAAGCGGATTTGCGCGACGCTCATCTTCGTCTGGATGCGAACCGTTCTGCTGATGGTCCGCCTTCCGCCCACGGAATTGACGACGACGCAGCGGTACAGGCCGCTGATTTTCGCGCTGCTGCCCTGAAGTCTCAGGAAGTTCTGTTTGCCCTGTGAAATCGTATACCAGCCGTTCGCTCCTTTGCGCTGCCAGTAGTATCGCAGCTGCTTGTCCTCTCCGTTCTGCAGCTTGGCTTTGCATGTAAGCTTCACGCTGTAGCTGTTATTGGTTTTCGGCTTCAGGTCATGGCTTTTCGGCTGGACGACGATGGTAGGCGCTTCCTCGCTCTGGGAAGGCTTCTTCGTCACCGTGACCGTGGCGCTGACCGCCTCCTGGTCCCCGTCCCGTACGACGCAGAAGTATTCTCCCGGCTTCTCGATCAGCGCCACGATCCCCGTCTGATCCAGCTTGTGATTCTTGTCGCCCCGATACCAGGTATAGCTGTATTCGCCGCTGCCGCCGCCGGCCTGGCAGCTCAGCCAGGCTTTGCCGTCCTTCAGTTCGGCGTCACTGGGCTGATACAGGATATAGAGGGGATTGCCCACAAAGGCCCGGTCCGACTGGGCCTGATGGCCCGCGGAATCCCGGACGATGCAGTAGTACCAGCAGTCGCCGATGTCGGCGGTGTAGCTGGGATTCTCGCCGCTGGTCATCTGGATGTCGCCGTACTCGCGGATCTGCAGCTCTCTCCATCCCCGCAGGGCGCCCTCCACGTCCTCCACGCCGAAGTGCTCCCGGGTGTAGTTCAGATACTGTTCGTAAAAGGCGGCCCGGCGCCGGTTGGCCTCCTCCGCGGCGCGGCGGCTGTTGCTGTGCACCGCGTAGCCCACGGGATTGCCGTCCAGGTACTCGGTCACGCCCTTGTCCACCCCGCGCCATTCGTAGGTATAGGGCGGCACGCCGCCCTCCGCCGCCACGGTCATGGTGTGGGAGGCGCCCGCCGTGTCGGCCAGGATGCCGCCCTCGGGCTGCAGCGTGATCACCAGGTCGGAGCTCTTCCCCTTGTTGCGCAGGAGGCTCAGGACCTGGGAGCCGTCGGGCTCGATGATCTCGTCCCTGGTCCCGCCGCAGCGCCAGCAATAGTAGTGCATCCGCTGGGGGCCAAGGAGTCCCTCGTCGGCGATCAGGAGGCCATCGTTCCAGTCGTGGCCCAGGGCGGGAGAGGGCTCATTCACAGACTTCCAGCACTTGTTGCACCGCCACACCCGGACTCCCCCTTGGGTGCAGGTCGCCGTGTCCGATATCAGGATCCAATTGTGCTCCCCGCCCTCGCGGCATTCATCCAGGAGCGGGTCGGCCAGCGCCGTGGCAGGCGCCAGGCTCAGGACAAGCACAAGCAGCAGCAACAGCGCCAGGATTCGTGTCATGCGTTTCATGGGCAGATCCTCCTTCAAACACAGTATGCTTGTTCTTTATTATAGCAGAGTTTCTCGCTTTTTCCATCCCCGAACAGGAAAAAACGCGCCCCAAGGCGCGTTTTTAGTTTACATAACGCTGTTCTCGATGCTGCGCAGACGCTCCAGCTTGCGGATCTCGCTGCGGCCGATGGGGATGGCGATGAGGAAGGCCACCAGATCCGCCAGGGCCTGGACCAGCTCGATGCCCAGCAGGGGCTCCAGGCCCAAAAGCCGGAAAAGCCCGGGCAGCAGCAGCACCAGGGGGATGAAGGCCAGCCCCTGCCTTGCCAGGGCCAGGAGGGTGGCCTTGCCGGTGATGCCGATGTTCTGCAGCATCATGTTGCACAGCACCACCCAGGCCGCCAGGGGGAAGGCCACCAGCTGCACCCGCAGGGTGAAGACCGCGATGTCCAGCGCCTCCCTGCTGGCTCCGGCCACCAGGTTGGCGATGGGCCGGGCGAAGACAAAGCCCAGGCAGGACAGGCAGAGCAGCACCACCACCGCCACCTTGACGCAGAACCAGAAGGCCTTCAGCACCCGGTCAAAGCGCTTGGCGCCGTAGTTGAAGCCGCAGACCGGCTGGAAGCCCTGACCGAAGCCGATGAGGCTGGAGTACATCACCATCATGATCCGGTTCACGCCGGTCATGGCGGCCTGGGCCGCGTCGATCAGCAGCGGATCCGCCAGATACAGGCCGATGGCGTGGTTCAGGCTGGCCGTGGCGATGCTGCCCACGCCCTGGCGGGCCAGGGAGGGCAGGCCGCCCTTGAAGATGCCCTTGAAGTAGTACATCGTGGGGGTGAAGTTCCGCAGGCGGATCTTCACATTGTCGCTCCGGGAGAGGCCGATGAGCAGGATGCAGAAGCTGAACACCTGGCTGACGCCGGTGGCCAGCGCCGCGCCGGCCACGCCCATCCCCGCGCCGAAGCTCATGCGGAGGCTGCCAAGGCCGATGGCGTCTCCGGCCTTGAAGATCAGGATCGGGTCCAGAAACAGGTTCAGCACCGCGCCGGAGGCCAGGCCCAGCATGGAGAAAAAGGCATTGCCCTGCATGCGCAGCTGGTTGTTCATGACGATGCTGCCCATCATAAAGGGGGTGGCCAGCAGGATATAGAGCATGTAATCCTTGGCATAGCCCAGGGTGGCCTCGGTCTTGGCCCCCAGGATCCGGGCAAAGCCCCCACGGAACACAAGGCCCAGGGTCATCAGCAGCAGGCCCAGGATCACCGCGGAGAAGAAGCCGGTGGCCGCCATCTTTTCCGCCTTGTCGAAATCCTTGCGCCCGAAGGCCCGGGAGATGAAGTTGCCGGAGCCGTGGCCGTGGTAGAAGCCGATGGCCTGGATGATGTTCATCAGCGGCAGCACCACGCCCACCGCCGCCACCATGCTGTCCTGCTCCAGGTGGCGGACAAAGAAGGTGTCCGCCAGGTTGTAGAAGGAGGTGACCAGCATGCTGATGATGGTGGGGATCGCCAGACGGCTGATCAGCTTCTCCACCGGCTGGGTGGTCATGCGGATGGTTTTTTCCTCCTTGGCCCCGCCAAGGTCCCGAGAAGGCGCGCCCATAGCAGTCTCCTTTTGCGTCGTTTTTGTCGTTTGATCCATTATACGACAAAGGAGAGAAAAAAGCCAGCCCCGCAGACCGTTTTGCGCTTCCCGTTTTACGCTTGCCCTGCGCCTCTCGATCTTGTCTTTCCGCCCGGGGGATGGTAAAATGCAGGGGAAGAGAGACAGGAGGCGAGGGCCGTGTCACAAGAAAAGCAAAAAGAGCTCCTGGCCTGCGCGTCCGCGGCGATGCAGCGCCGTCCGGTGGAGACGGAGCGCCTGCGGCTGCGGCTTTTCCGGGAAGAGGACTTCCCCGACTTCTGCGCCTACATCCTGCAGAAGGAGCAGCAGCGCCTGGCCGGGAACCCGGATATCGACACGCCGGCCCAGGCCCGGGAGCTCTTCGACCGGCTCCTGCGCCCCATGTGCCCGCCCCAGACCTTCGCCGTGGTGCTGAAGGAGGAGGACCGGTTGGTAGGCAGCTTCTCCCTGGGCGCCTCCCCCTACCTGCAGGAGGAACCCAGGCTGCGGGACAAGCGGGGTCTCAGCTTCTCCCTGGTCCTGAACGAGGACTACTGGAACCGGGGACTCATGACGGAGCTGCTGCGCGCCGCCCTGGACTGGAGCTTTACGAACACGGACCTGGACTATGTCAACACCGGCTACTTCCTCTTCAACGCCGCCTCCCGCCGGGTCCAGGAAAAGGCCGGCCTCCGGCCCTTCGGCGGCTCCGTGTTCGAGCGGGACGGCAAACGCATCGCCACCGGAGAGATGGTCCTGACGCGGGAGGAATGGGCCGCCGGGCGCGGGAAAGCGTAAGTTGAGCGAAGGGAGAGATACTGCATGAGACTGCTGTTGATCCGACACGGGGATCCGGATTATACGATCGACGGCCTGACGGAAACCGGGCGGCGGGAGGCGGCGCTGTTGGCCGAGCGCATTGCCCCCATGGAAATCTCGGAATACTATGTCTCCACCATGGGCAGGGCCAAGGAAACCGCCCGGCCCACCCTGGAAAAGGCGGGGCGGGAGGCGCTGGCCTGCGACTGGCTGCGGGAGTTCGACGTCCGGGTCCACCGGCCTGACTGCGAAGGCGAGCTCAGCTATGTCCCCTGGGACTGGCTGCCCCAGGACTGGCTGAAGGACCCCATCCTGCTGGACCGGGAGCGCTGGCATGAGCACCCGGTTTTCGCGGAGATGGACGTGAAAAGCGCCTACGACCGGGTGATCGCGGAATTTGAGCGGGTCCTGGCCCGACACGGCTATGTCCGCGAGGGGCTGTATTACCGGGCGGAGCGGCCCAACAGCGAGACCCTGGCCTTCTTCTGCCACTTCGGCCTCTCCTGCGTGCTGATGAGCAGGCTCATGAACGTGTCGCCCATGGTGCTGTGGCAGGGGCTTGTGATGGCGCCCAGCTCCGTGACCACGATCTACACCGAGGAGCGGAGGCCGGGGATCGCCTCCTTCCGGGCCGCCGCCGTGGGGGATATCTCCCACCTGTACGTCCGGGGCCAGGCTCCCTCCTTCGCCGCCCGCTTCTGCGAGGTCTACGGAAACGGCGAACGGGTGGATTGAAAAAGCAAATAAGGACTTTTTAAGATCCTTCGACTTCGCTGCGCTTCGCTCAGGATGACAGCGTGGGTGTGAATCGCGGGAGGGGCAAGCCCCTCCCCTACGGCGTTGAACGGACGTGGGTGCTGATCGAGACGACGCCGAGCAAGCAGAGCTTGGAACGTCGCACGCTCCCCGCGCGTCGGGATGCTCGGCGCTACGGGGAAGGATCCTTCGACTTCGCTG
>JAFWQQ010000091.1 GCA_017545165.1 Oscillospiraceae bacterium | reverse complement strand
AGAGACTCGTACAAGCAGGATACTACAGCATCCTTGACCGGTACGAGTCTCTGCACTTATGCGGTTGAACCGCCGTGTACGGAACCGTACGCACGGTGGTGTGAGAGGTCGGGGCCTACTCAGCCCCTCCTACTCGATTTCATTTATCCCGTGCCCGGCCCCGACGGCGCCCGGCGGATCCCCGGGACGCGGCCTAAAAGCCCTCCCGGGTGAAGGCCTCCCAGCTGCGGTGCATATAGGTCTCCAGGGGCAAGGCCTCGCCCACAAAGCAGGGGTCTGCCCATCGGCCAGGAAGTCCTCCAGAAACTCCCACCGCCCGGTGAGGATGGCCCCGGGCAGGCCGGAGCCGTAGCTGCCCACCAGAACGGTCATTTTTCTCGTTTCTTTTCGCTCCGCTTCTGCAGTTCCGTGAGCTTGTGCTTTTTCCCGTCGGGGGTCTGGACCCAGGTGTTCTCCAGCACCTGGCGGGCACCCTCCCGCCATTCGGCGATGTACTCCTTCCGCAGCAGGTCCCGCTCTTGAAGCTCCTCCTCCGTCAGCGCCCGGATCTTGGCCAGCGCCGCCAGCTCATTGATGCGTTCGAGTTTACTGTTTTCCATTCGTCCTCCGTCTCCTGAAAACTAAGACTGGAAACAACCCAAATCGTTCTCTCGTCTTCTAAAAACTAAAAACTAAAAACTATTCAATGGTTCCCAGCTCGTCCAGGTTCTTCTCGAAGGCCGGGATGAAGTGCTCCAGAAAATACGCCACCTCGGGCAGCGGGCTCTCCTCCAGGATGCGGCGGGTCTGCTCCTCGGCGGAGAGGAACTCCTTGTTGCCGGCCTTGCGCTCCTCGATGCACTTGACGTAGGCGGAGAGCTTGTCCGCCGCCTTCACCAGATCGTGCAGCCGCTCCTGGGTGCCGCCGAGGAGCAGCTCCTCATAGGCCGGGCGAAGCTCCTCGGGCAGCGTGTCCAGGAGCTTCCGGCAGGCCAGGGCCTCCACCTCCTTATAGGCGTCCCGGATGTCGGCGCTGTGGTACTTGATGGGGGTGGGCAGATCGCCGGTGAGGATCTCGCTGCTGTCGTGGAAAAGGGCCACGGCGGCGGCCTCGTTGGGATCGCAGGGGACGCCGAATACGTCCCGCCGGATGACCCCCAGGGCGTGGGCGAAGACGGCCACCATGTGGCTGTGCTCCTGGATGTTCTCGGGCAGGGAGTTGCGCATCAGGCTCCAGCGGCCGATGTAGCGCATCCGGGAGATATAGGCAAAGAAGTTCTCGTTCATACCGCTTGTTCCTTTCTGTTTCTGGAGGGATTGTATCACGAAGGGGGGCGGATTGCAAGCGGCCGGAAGCAGAAGCCGGCCTTTGCGTGCAGCTGTTTTTTCCTTGCCCCCACGGGATTGCATCGGGCCGCGGCTGTGGTATAATCCTTTCAGAGCGTCCCCCCTGGGGTGTTGGAAAGGATGGGAATCCATGAGAAGAACGATTCTTGCATGCCTGCTGTGTCTGGCCGCGCTCTTTTCGGCCGCCTGCGGCCTTCCATGGGAAAAGCTGCGCCCGGAGCCGATCACCGTCGTCCCCGCGCCGTCTGAGGATACGGCTGATGTTTTGGACAGCCCCGCGGAGATCCTCGCGCCGGCGGAGAAACCCTTCGGCGCCGTCATTGAGATGGAGCATCTGGACGGCAACGATTCGGAGCGAGTGCTCATCCGAGCCAGGGACGACGAGGGTCAAACGATCTGGCAGCGGGAGTTTAGCACAGAATATATCACCGAGCTGAACCTGATCGAAGAGATCGGCGTCTGGCAGGACCGGTATTATTTCAACCACGCCGGCACCATCACCTGTCTGCGCATCACAGACGGGGAAACCCTGTGGGAAAACAGCGAATTTCGCGGGGCCTCCATCTCCGCCCTGATCGACCCGCGAAACGGCAGCGTCTACGCCTGCGGCTGGTACGGACCGGACTTCTTCGCCGCGGACGCCCTGGGATACACGCTCGTGCGCTTCGGTTCCGTCACGGAGGACTTCTTCTGGCCCAGCGACATGCGCTGGGCGGGAAAGGATCTTCTGGAGATCCGCTTCTACGGCGGCATGGACGCGGATTACGCGGAGGAGGGCCAGCCTTACTATGTGGATCTGACGGATTTTTCCATCAGCTACAGCACGGATCAGATCGACGTGAGCGAGAATGAGCGCCACTGGATCAACATCTTCCTCAGCGATTTCATCGAGCAGAATCTTACCGGCTTCGATCTGCAGACCGCCGGGTACTATGAGATGGCGGAGTATGCCCGCATGTTTTGCCGGATCAACCGGCCCTCGGCCCTGCGCCGGGAGGCCTCCGGCGAATCGATGAGCCTGGAAGACGCGAATCGCCTGTGTCAGCGCTTTTTTGACCGGAGCATGAGCTTTGTGAACCCGGATTACACGCAGAAGGAAAGCGAACTGCTGCACACCGGGGCGGACGGAGCGGTCTGGCGCTACGAAAAGGGACGGCTGTACTTTCCGCCGGCGGAGGAGGGCCTCTATAACCGCTTCGCCGTGGTGGGGAAGGTCTGGACGCAGGAGACCGGCGCCTTGCGCTTCTCCTTTGAGATCTATGCCCTCAACGAGAAGGAGTATGCCGCCCGGGGCATGGACGCCGCGCTGTACGACCTGACGCCGGAGCAGGCGGAGCGGATGGCCCGACAGGGCCGCGTGAACCGCCTGGGATCGGGGACGGCGCTGGTCCGGCCCTATCCGGACGGCGGGGCCCAGCTCTACGGCATGCCCGCCGGTTCGGTGGGCTACTGGCTGCTGGAGCTGACCACGGACATGCCGGAAGCCCGCGGCTGAGCCGAAGCGCGGTCTTGCAATCCCGAAAACCCTGCGGTATAATAGGTTAAATCTTTGCAGGAGGACATTCCCATGATGATCTCAACCCGCGGGCGCTATGCGCTGCGCATCCTGGCAGATCTGGCCGAGAACGAAAACGGGGGCACGGTCACCCTCCGGGAGGCCGCCGACCGCCAGGAGATCTCCGAGAAGTATCTGGAGAGCATCGTGAAGGACCTGGTCCGGGGGCGGCTGGTGGAGGGCACCCGGGGCAAGGGCGGCGGGTATCGTCTGGCCCGGCCCGCGGAGGAGATCGGCGTCCTGGAGGTCCTGCGCCTGACGGAGGGGACCCTGGCCCCTGTGGCCTGCCTGGCCGAGGGCAGCGATCCCTGTCCCCGGGCGGAGAACTGCCGGACGCTTCCCCTGTGGGAGGGGCTGGACAAGGCGGTCCGGGACTACCTGGGCGGCTGGACCCTGCGGGATCTGATGAAAGAATAATACTAATATCTGATAGAAATCTTTAAAGTCTTCCGGCCAGAATTGTGTCATACTTCGTTGCCTTCCTTGACCATATATCTCCATTATGCTCTGCGGAAGGCGCCTCGTCTGGCACAATTCTGCCTCGGAATCTTTTT
>JAFWQQ010000042.1 GCA_017545165.1 Oscillospiraceae bacterium | reverse complement strand
TTTCGCAACGAGGTCTTCGCGACTTTGGAAAAAGTGGTTCTCAGGCTCTGTGATACGATTTGTGATCTTTCTGCGGATACCATTCGGAGCATTACCGGCCGCTCCTGGATTATCAATTGTTTTAATTGAAGAATAGTATGAGGCAGCCCGCCGGACCCGGCGGGCTGCCTCTTTCTGGTCGGAGTGGCGAGACTTGAACTCGCGGCCTCATGGTCCCGAACCATGCGCGCTACCAGCTGCGCTACACCCCGAAAGCCTGTTTATTATAATGACCGTGCCCGGAAATGTCAAGAGAAAAGTTGCGTGGGTTTTCCGTGAGTCTTACAGGAAGGCCACGAGGCTTTTGATCATTGGCAGAGGAGGGCAGCCAGGTCCACCCAGGCCTGGTTGGGAAGCACCAGAACAGCGTCCGTTCCGCCGCGGCGCCTGACGCAGAGACAGCGGATGCGGCTGCCCTTGCCGCAGAGCGGGGCATAGTCTTCCAGAAACTGTCGGTCAGCCAGAAAATCCGTTATGAAGTTATCATAATCGATGGCCGGGAGCGTGACGACCTTGACGATCTCATACGGATACTCCTGTTCCAGCAGGTGGGGGACCATGAGGTCTTCGATCCTCCGGGGCCTCTTCACAAAAAAAGCATAAGCGCGCTTGGACATTGTCATCCCTCCAATACGCATTACGGTATATACGAAATACCGCATCTACGCAAGATGGAAGGCTCCTTTTATGATGCGTAGGGAGGCGTTGCGGTATGATCAGCTATGAACCCTTTTTCAAGACCCTGGAGAGGAAAGGCATCACGTCCTATCGATTGGGAAAGATGGGCTTTCCCATGACGACCTATCATTCGATCAAAAGAGGAAAACACATCTCGACCCAGACCATCGACGCGCTGTGCGAGCTGCTGGATTGTGACGTGAAGGACATCCTGGAGCATAAGAAGAATCCTTGAAGAAACGGACGCAGAAGCAAGCTGCGTCCGCTGTTTTTTTTGAGCCTGAGCAGTCTCTCCTGGAATCCGGGAGAGTGCTTGTGCATAGACTTCCCGAAGGGGGGATCGGCGTGGGAAATCGGAAGAGGCTGCTTGTTGCCGGACTGCTGCTCCTGCTGCTGTGGCGGCTGCTGTTTCCGACGGCTGCCCGCAAGCTGCGGGAGCGGGCGGAGGCGGTGTTTTGGCCGGCGGGGAGCGAGACCGTGGCGGTCTGGGGCAGGGCGCTGGGGGAGGAGAGTCCCCGGGTCGCCGCCCTGCGCCGGGGGTCTGGCCCGTGAAGGGGGCAAGCTGGAGCGCGAGCCCCGGGGCGGTCCTGGCCGGGGCCCTGCTGCTGGCCCTGCTGCGGGGGGAGGAGCTGACGGCGCTGCTGATCGCGGTGCTGGTCCACGAGCTGGGCCACGGGGCGGCGATCCTGCTTCTGGGGCAGCGGGTGACGGGGATCCGGGCGGAGCTGGGAGGCCTGCGCCTGGACTACTGCGGCGGCGCCGGGCCCGGCGGGCGGGCGCTGATTGCTTTGGCCGGGCCTTTGGCGGGGCTCTTCTATGCGCTGCTGGCCGCCCGGCTGGGACGGAGCTGGGGCTGGGACTGGCTGTGCCTCTCGGCGGGTCTGAGCCTGCTGCTGAGCCTGATCAATCTGCTTCCGTCCCGGCCTCTGGACGGGGGCCAGCTCTGCGCCGCTCTGGCGGAGGCCGCCCTGGGCTCCCAAAGGGGAGAGCGGGCCTGCCGGGTGCTTGGCCTGGGGACCGGCTGCGTGCTGCTGGCCCTGGGGATCGCGCTGATTCTGCGGGGGAAGGGCGCGGCCGCGGCGCTGATCGGGGCAAACCTCCTCTTTCACAGCTTTCCGGAGGGGGAAGGACTTGTAAAAAACGGAAAAGTACGGTAAACTAGAAACATAAGAATAATTAAATCAGGGGAGCACACTATGGACAAACGACTGGAACGCATCCTTCCCCGGGTGCAAAAGCCCGCCCGCTATACCGGCGGCGAATACAACCAGATCATCAAAAACAAGGACGAGGTGGATCTCCGCCTGGCCTTCTGCTTTCCGGACACCTATGAGATCGGCATGTCCAACCTGGGCATGAGCATCCTCTACGAGACCATGAACAGCCTGCCCTTTGTGTGGTGCGAGCGGGTCTTCGCCCCCTGGGGGGACATGTATGAGGAGATGAAAAAGGCCGGGATCCCCCTCTACGCCCTGGAGAGCGGCGACCCCATCGGGGACTTTGACTCTCTGGCCTTCTCCATCGGATACGAGATGGCCTATACCACGGTTCTGGACATGCTGGACATGGCCGGCATCCCCCTGCGGACCGCGGACCGGCCGGGCCTGCTGCCCCTGATCTGGGCCGGCGGCACCGCGGCGGTGAACGCCGAGCCCATGGCCCCCTTCATCGACCTCTTCGTGGTGGGCGAGGGGGAAGAGGCGGACAACGAGGTGCTGACCCTCCTGCGGCAGGCCAAGCAGGAGGGCTGGTCGAAGCACGAGTTCCTCACAAAGGCCGCGCAGATCGGCGGCGTCTACGTGCCCAGCCTCTACGACGTGTCTTATAACCCGGACGGCACCGTGGCCGCGGTGACGCCGAGGGACGGGGCCCCGGCCAGGGTGACCAAGCGCATCGTCTCGGATCTGGACGCCGCGCCCTTCCCCACGAAGCCCATCGTGCCCAGCACCGAGGTGGTCCACGACCGGGTGAGCCTGGAGCTCTTCCGGGGCTGCCCCCGGGGCTGCCGCTTCTGCCAGGCGGGGCACGTGTACCGCCCCCTCCGGGCCAAAAAGCCGGAGACCCTGATCCGCCAGGGCATCGAGTCCCTGGAAAACACCGGGGACGAGGAGGTGACCCTCCTCAGCCTCTCCACCAGCGACTACAGGCAGCTCCCCGCCCTCTGCGACGGGCTGCTGGAGTACTGCGAGCCCCGGAGCATCGGCCTGTCCCTGCCTTCTCTTCGGGCGGACAACTTCTCCATGGAGATCATGGAGCGGATCCAGAAGGTGCGCAAGAGCGGCCTGACCTTCGCCGTGGAGGGCGGCAGCCAGCGGCTCCGGGACGCGGTGAACAAAAACGTCACCGAGGAGGACGTGCTGCACACCTGCTCCATCGCCTTCGCCGGCGGCTGGAACACGGTGAAGCTCTATTACATGCTGGGCCTGCCCACCGAGACCGACGAGGACATCCTGGGCATCGCCGAGATGGCCAGCCAGATCCTCCACTGCTGGCGGGTGAACGCCAAGAACAAAAACCGGGGGGTGCGCATCACCGTCTCCACCTCCTGCTTCATCCCCAAGCCCCAGAGCCCCTTCCAGTGGGAGGCCCAGATCCCCCTCGAGGAGTATCTGCGCCGGGTGAACCTGCTGCGCGCCTCCATCACCGCGAAAAACGTGACCTACAACTGGCACGACGCCGAGACCAGCCTCATCGAGGCGGTGCTCTCCAAGGGGGACCGCCGGGTGGCGGACGCCATCGAGGAGGTCTGGCAGCAGGGCGGGCGGCTGGACGCCTGGACGGACTATTTCTCCTTTGAGCGCTGGATGGCCGCCTTTGAAAAATGCGGCCTGGACGTGGATTTCTACGCCCACCGGGAGGCGGGGAAGGACGAGGTCCTGCCCTGGGATCACATCGACGTGGGCGTGCGCAAGGCCCACCTCTGGAGCGAGCGGGAAAAGTGCTACCGCTCGGAGCTCTCGCCGGACTGCCGGCACCAATGCGCCGCCTGCGGGGCGGCCAGGCTCCTGGAAAGGGGGTTCACCTGCGATGAGCGATAAGCTGAGACTGCGTTTTGAAAAGACCGGGCGGGCGGTGTACATCTCCCACCTGGACCTGATGCGGACCCTGCAGCGCTCCTTCAACCGGGCGGGGCTGCCGCTGAAATACTCCGAGGGCTTCAACCCCCATCCCCAGATCGCCATCGCCCTGCCCCTCTCCGTGGGGACGGGGAGCCTCTGCGAGATCATGGACTTCAAGCTGAAGGCGGAGGAGACCCCGGACCTGGCGGCGCTCCCGGAGCGGCTCAACGCCGCGCTGCCCGAGGGGATCCGGGTCACTGAGGCCTACGAATTCACCCGCAAGGTCGCCGAGCTCAAGTGGCTGGAGGTCCGAGGCGTCTTCGAGTACGACGAGCGGGACCCTGCTGAGATGGCCGCGAAGCTTACGGCCTTCTACGCCGGGGACCCGGTGGTCATCACCAAGAAGACCAAGCGGGGCCTGGGCCAGACGGACATCCGCCCGGGCATCCGGGAGATCCGCTTCGAGGCAGGGGACAAGCTGGTTAACATAACAACAATCCTTTCCGCCCAGGAGCCCACCATCAACCCGGAGCTGCTGGCCGAGGCCCTGCGGCAGCTGCGCCCGGACCTGGCCCCGGACTTCGCCAAATTCACCCGGATCGAGACCTATGATACGGACGGAAAGGTGTATCGGTAATCGTGTCATCCTGAGCGCAGCGAAGGATCTCATGGTATCGAAAAGAGATTCTTCGCTCCGCTCAGAATGACGGAAAAAGAGGTTAATCATGAAACGAATCGCGTTTTTTCAGAACGACCTGGGGGTGGGCGGGATCCAGAAGTCCATCGTGAACCTGCTGCGGAATCTGGACTATACCCGCTTTTCCGTGGATCTCTATCTCTCCGACAGGACGGCGTTCTGGACCGATGATTTCCCCAAGGAGCTGAACATCCGCTATCTGAAGCCGCTGCCCCGGATCTGGTCTTTTCTGCCCTTTGATCTCGGGAAAAAACGGGTGGAGGCCGATCCCAAATTCCGGGAATGCTTCCCGGCGGGTCTGGACTACGATCTGGCTGTGGACTTCAACTCCTACCAGTTCTCCTGCGCCGTGGGAGCCCTGACGGTGCCCGCCAAAAAGCGGGTCATGTGGATCCACAACGACGTGCGCATCAAATTGCAGAACGAATGGAAGTACCGGGTGCTCTGGAAGGCCTTCCGGGGGAAGTTCAAGTATTACGACGGCTTCGTGCCCGTGTCCAAGGCCCTGGAGGAGCCCTTCCGCGCCATGTCCGGTGTGGAGGACAAACCATTCACAGTGATCCAAAACTTCATCGACGTGGGGGAGATCCACCGGAAAATGACCGAGGACTGCCCGGATCTGGAGATCGATGACAATTGCCTGAACCTCGTTGCCCTGGGGCGGCTGTGCCACCAGAAGGGCTATGACCTGATGCTGGACATCTTCGCCCAAGCGGTGAAGCAACGGCCGGATCTGCGGCTCTACATCATCGGCGACGGGCCGGACCGGCAGGCCCTGGAGGAGCAGCGGGAGCGCCTGAACCTCACCGGAAAGGTGCATTTCCTGGGCAATCAGCCCAACCCCTACCGCTACATGGCCCGGATGGACGCCTTCCTCTCCACTTCCCGCTATGAGGGCCAGCCCCTGAACATCATGGAGGCCATGGCCGTGGGCCTGCCCCTCTGCTGCGCCAAGAACCTGGAGCAGTACACCGAGGGCCTGCGGGGCTACGAGGACCTGGTCCCGGCCCTGATCGCGGCCCAAAAGACGGAAAAGCGCCCCGACGATCTGGCCGCCTACAACGGAGAGATCCTGCGGCGGATCGGAGAGCTGGCGGGAGAGTGAAGGAATGAAGGAATGAAGGAATGAAGGAATGAAGAAATGAAGGAATGAAGAAATGAAGGAATGAAGGAATGAAGGAATGATAACCCCTTCAGTCTCGCTCGCTTCGCTCGTTCGACAGCTGTCCGCCTTGCGGTGCCCGAAAAATGCTGCGGGCTTACGCTCTTCCTTGCATTTTTCAACCGCTGCGGAAATTCCGGACTCGCTTCATCTGCCACCGGCAGCGCGAGTCCGCAATTCCCCATAGGGGGAGCCAAGAGTGGCCTCGCTTCCCACGAGGGGAGCCAAGAGCGGCCTTGCTTCCCCCTTGGGGGGAAGTCCCCAGTGCGCACACTGGGGAATAGGGGGAATTTCAATCTGTCGCGCAGCGACACCGCAATTTCTTCATTCCTTCATTAGGCGCAGCCGAGCTTCATTTCTTCATTCGCAAAGCGTCTTCATTTCCCCCGGAAGATAAGCGTAAGTTTCTTGAAAAAACACTTGCAATCCCCCAAAAGCTGTGCTACAATACTACAGCTTGCGCGGGTAGTATCCCTGCGCGCATAGAAAGGCGGTCCGCTGCCGCGCCTGGGTTGAGAACCAGAGCCTCCGGTATTGAACGTCTAGATGAAAGAGGATCGAACTATGGATCTGGTCAAAATTCTCAGTGAGCGCTACATGAAGCCCGAGCTCTCCGAGATGAACGTGGGCGACACCGTGCGTGTCCTCGTGCGCGTCAAGGAAGGCAACCGTGAGCGTACCCAGGCTTTCGAAGGCACCATCATTGCCAAGAAGCATGGCGGCATCAACGAGACCATCACCGTCCGCCGCATCTCCTACGGCGTCGGCTGCGAGAAGGTCTTCCCGGTGCACTCTCCCTCCATCGTCTCCGTCACCACCGTCCGCAAGGGCAAGGTGCGCAGAGCCAAGCTGTACTACCTGCGCGACCGCGTGGGCAAGAAGGCCAAGGTCAAGGAGCGGCTGTAATTTGTGCTCATGTTTTATGGCGTCTTCCGTCGGAAGGCGCCATAAAACTTATGGAGGCCCTTTCATGAACAAGCAAAACTCCCGGCTGGGGGACAAGTGGCTGGTGCTTCTGATCGCGGCGCAGCCTTTGCTGGACACCCTGGCCTACTTTACCCAAAACAAAAACGGCACCGTCTCCGGCTATATCCGGCTGGCCCTGCTGCTGATCCTGCCGCTGCTCGTGCTCGTCAAGGCGGAGCGGAAAAAGCCCTATTTCCTGGGCTTTGCTGTCATCGGCGCCTTCTGCCTGCTGCATGTGCTCAACGGTTTCCGCGTGGGCTACCGGAACATGGCCTACGACCTCCGCTACATGCTCGGCGTGGTCCAGACGCCGGTACTGGCTATCAGCTTCATCTGGTACCTCCAACAGGCCAAGACCCGGGAGCAGGCTTTCCGCGGCGTGCTGACGGCGGCGGCGATCATGGCCGTCTCCGTGCTCGCGGCTTTCGTCACCGGCACCGGCAACGTGACCTATGGCGAGGGCCTGGGCTACAGCGGATGGGTCATCGACGACAACCGCTGCGCCAACAGTATCCTGCTGGTGACCCTGGCCGGCTTTGCCATGGGCTGGGCCGTGAAGACAGAGCGCAAATGCCTGGCGCTGGCGGTCCCCTGCGTCATCGCCGCGCTTTTCCTCACCAACGGCACCAAGGCCTGCTACTTTTCCATCTTCGCCATCTTCGGCGCCTACGCGCTGTATCTGGCGGCGGAGAAGCTGCTGCTGAAGCGAAAGCTCAGAACCCTGCTGCTGATCCTGCTGGTCGTGCTGATGATCTTCTCCGTGGTCATCTACCCCTGGACGCCCCGCTGCCGGGTCAACCAGGAGATGGCGAAGAAGAACACCCAGGGTGAGATCGAGGCCACCCTGCTGGAAAAGGGCATCGACATCACGGACATGAGCTTCGAGGAGCGCTACAACAATCCGGTGGTCCGGGAGGTCTTCGAGTACTACTACTGGCAGTACATGGGCGGCATGCCCGATCTCATTGACCGCTTCGGCATGGACCGGGTGCTGCGGCTCTACCGCATGACCACCGACGTGGGACGGCTCATCGACACCCGGGTCATCGAGCGCAGCTACGCCCGGCTCATCTGGCAGGTGGAGACGGACGGCCTCACCAAGCTCGTGGGCTTTGAGGCGGCCCAGGTGGGCACCGACGGCAAGTACGACATGGAAAACGACTGGCCCGCCCTGTTCTTCTACTACGGCTATGTGGGCTTCGCGCTCTATGTGGGCTTCGTGCTCTTCTTCCTGTTCCGGATCGCCCGCCGTCTGCGGGAGGACTTCAAGGGCAGCCTGACTGCAGAGAATTTTACCCTTGCCCTGGTGCTGGTGCTGCAGCTGGGCCTGGCCCAGTTTTCCGGCGCCCTGGTGCGGCGGCCCAACGTGTCGATCTACTTCGCGCTGATCCTGGCCCTGATCTGGCACCAGACCCGGAAGGAGGAAGCGGCATGAAGCTGAGCGTCATCGTGCCCGTCTACAAGGCGGAGAAGACCCTGCGAAAATGCGTGGACTCCCTGCTGGCCCAGACTCTCGGCGATCTGGAAGTCATCCTGATCAACGACGGCTCCCCCGACGGCTGCCAGGCTATTCTGGACGACTACGCCGCCCGCTTCCCGGAAACCGTGCGCACGAAGACCGTGGAGAACGGAGGCCAGGGCCGGGCCCGGAACTTCGGCATCGACATGGCCCGGGGCGACTGGCTGGGCTTTGTGGACAGCGACGACTGGGTGCTGCCGGAGATGTACGAAAAGCTGATCGCCGCCGCCGAAAAGGAGGGGGCCGACGTGGCCGTCTGCGACACGCTGCAGTGCTTCGAGGACGGCTCCGTCCAGGTCCTGCGGGCCTGGCGGGAGGGCAGCGCCCTGGCCGCCGCGGGCTCCAGCTGCGACAAGGTCTTTCGCCGCAGCCTCGTCGGCGAGCTGCGCTTTCCCGAGGGGCTCTGGTACGAGGACTTCGCCTTTTCCGCCCTGGCCCTGAGCCGGACGGAGAAGCTGGCGCGCTTCCCCGAGGCCCTGTACTGCTACCGGATCGGCCACCCCTCCACCATGCACAATGACAACGCCAGGAAAAACCTGGACCTTCTGGCGGTGCTGGACCTGCTGCGAGGCCCCATGGAGGCCGCCGGCAAGCGGGAGGACTTCGAGTCTCTGGTGCTGAACCACGCCCTGCTGGATGGCATCAACCGGCTCCGGCGGCAGAACGGGACAGATAAGGAGAACGTAATCCAAGAAATAAGAGATTATGTTAACCAACAGATCCCCAGCCTGGGCTGCTGCGCCGCTTTCCGGGCGGAGAGCGCAAAGCGCCGGCTCATTATGTGGCTGAATTACCACGGCCGGGACAAGCTCTCGGCGGCCCTGTTGGGGCTGAAAACAAAATAGATCGTTCCCCAAGCGGCTGTCTTAAGACGCTGTTCGCTTTGTCCTCCCGAGGAGCGAAGGGATGAAGGAGCTCTCTTTGAAAGGTTTTGACGCCTTTCGAAGGGAGCTCCTTCTCATACGTTCAGGACGGCGCGTCTTGCCTCCCCCGCCGGGGGAGGTGGCATCCGGCGTCTCACGCAAGCCGGATGACGGAAGGGGTCCTCCGTCCCCCTCCGACGCCTCGCCCCCCGCCGTAGGGGCGCTTGCCCCTCCCGCTGATCCGCGGGAACTCCCTCCGTCACGGCGCTTGCGGGGGACGCGCCGCGACACCTCCCTCTAGGAGGGAGGCAAACCGTAGTCCCCCTCCGACGCCCCGTCCTTCTCTGTAGGGGCCGACGCCCTCGGCGGCCCGCCACCCGCGCCGATGTCCGCCCCGCGCCCGTAGGGGCCCGGCCACGGGCTCCTCGGCGACCCGCCGCCCCGCCCCAACGAACCCAGTACATCCCCTCCGTCACGGCTCTTGCGTGAGACGCGCCGTGACACTTCCCCTTGCACGGGGGGCTATTATCCGGCAATCCCCATTTTGAGCCGCCGGCCGGCCCGCGCCCGTAGGGGCGACCTTTGGTCGCCCGCCGTCGCACCCCGCGTCCCGCAGCGCCGGGCATTGCCCGGCGTCGTCCCGTCCCATGCCGCCGTCCCGCCCACCCCGTAGGGGCGACCTTTGGTCGCCCGCCGATCCGCACCTGCGTCCCGTCCTCCGCCGTAGGGGAGGGGCTTGCCCCTCCCGCCGTCTCACGCCGACGTCACGTCCACGCCGTAGGGGCGACCTTCGGTCGCCCGCGGATCTGCGTCAACGTCCGTCCTCACCGAAGGGGCCGACGCCCTCGGCGGCCCGCAATTCGCGCCAACGTCAATTCTCTGCCGTAGGGGAGGGGCTTGCCCCTCCCGCCGCTCCACCGCGCTGTCATCCTGAGCGAGCGAAGCGAGTCGAAGGATCTTTTTCCCATCGCTTCTTCATTCTGAAACCTCCGACTTGCCGCTGCGCTCCGCTCAGGCTGTCATCCCGGGCGTTGCGCGCCGCACCTGATGACGGAGCAGGGGAGGACGGGACGAGAAGCCATCAAGTAAACAATAACAGTATAAATAAACATTATGTAAACAAAAGAGGGATCTCTTCCATGAGAAAAGTGACCATAATTGATAAAAAATAATATTATGTTAACCAAATCAACGAAAACACAGGGCCTGCGGAACATCTCCGCAGGCCCTGTTCGGGTGCCTGATACTTGTCTGGGTGGGACGCGGGAGTTCAGCTCCCGCTGGGATCGGGGATACTCAGTCCTTGGGCTCGGACTCGTCCACCACGGACTCGAAATCGGCGTCCTCCGTCTTCTCCTCCTTGACGGCCTCCTCGTAGCCCTCCTTGACCTGGCTGACCACCTTGGCGGCGGCGTCCTTCACGTCGTGGAACACGCCGGCGGCGGTATCCTTGGCCTTCTGGGTGTCCTCCTCGGTGACGACGTTGACGACTTCCCCGTCGTCCTTCAGGATCTCCACCGAGCAGCCGAAGCCCACCGTGCCCAGCACGGCCGCCAGAACGGCCCACTTGGCGGCGGCCAGGCCCACGACAGCGCCGACCACGCCCACATTCACGGGGATGCTCAGCAGCACTTCGCCCTTGCGGCGGACGATGACCTTGGACACGTTGCCCTTCTTGACCAGCTCCTTGACCTTTTCGATCACAGCTTTGACTTCCATGTTATGCTCCTTTCTGTTTCCTTCGGGAAACTGCCTTGCTTGGTTTATATTGTACACGCTCTAGGACGCATTATCAATCCATTCGTTCCCAATCCGCGTATTTCTTATCAAAAAGTTCATAAATGGACAGATAGGGGTCGCCGACGGGGGCCACCTGCTCTCCCAGCTCCAGCAGCGTCCTCCCGTCGGAGGCGGGCTCCCAGCGGGGGAGACCCGGGCCGTTGGGGTCGCCGGTTTTGCAGAAGTTTGCGAAGTAGGAGGAGAAGAGCTCCGCCAGGGCCCGGTCGCTGTCGTCATAGAGCTTCGATCCCGCCGGGATATTGCCGTAGCAGTAGACCTCCTCGCCGCTGTGCCAGGGGCCCAGGCGGCCGTTGGTCTTGCTGAACAGGTACTCATAGCAGGGGACGCCCTGCTCCGCCGCTTGCCGGGTCCGGCAGTAGTGGCCGTAGCCGAAGAAATAGGCGGAGTACATGGCCCTCCAGTTGGCGGAAGCCTCCCCGTCGCTGGCGGCGGGGAAGAGGGAGAGCGCCTCCGGCGCCAGCTCGCCGAACATGGCCTCCAACCTGCTCTCGTAGTTGTACACGGTGATCCGGTCAAAGACCAGGAAAGCGTCGGCCTCGTCGGCGTTGAAGCCGTGGAGCACGGCCTCCTCGTTGTGGACGCCCTTCCGGCTGCTCTCATAGGGGGTCTCGGTCAGCACATAGCCGTCCACCGTCATGTGATGGTTTTCATCCGTGGCCTCCGCCAGGGTCCGGGCGTCCAGCTGCCGAAGCTCGGCAAGGCTGGAGACGCCGAAGCGCTCCCGGGTCTGGCGACCGGTTTCCAGAGCTTCCTCCAGACTGCGGAAGGAGTGGGCGGGCTCCGGGGCGTTTACCGTGGAGCTTTCCATGATGGCCCGGCGGAAGAGCCCCTTTGCCAGCGGCGAGACGCACAGGGCGCTGACGCAGGCCGCGCCCGCGGATTCGCCCGCCAGGGTCACGTTGTCGGGATCGCCGCCGAAGGCAGCGATATTGTCCCGCACCCATTCCAGGGCTTTGATCTGGTCCAGCAGGCCATAGTTGCCGGTGGTGCCGTTGGGGGACTCCGCCGCCAGCTCCTCGTCCGCCAGAAAACCGAAGACGCCCAGGCGGTAGCCCATGTTCACCACGATCACGCCCTTGCGGGCCAGGCCCTCGCCGCTGTAGTCGGCATACCAGGGCTGGCCGGTCTGCAGGGAGCCGCCGTGGATGTACACCAGCACCGGCAGATCCTCCTGCGCGCCGGCGGGCTTCCAGATGTTCAGATACAGGGCGTCCTCGCTGTTGAGATCCCGGAAGTTGTCGTCCAGGCGGATCTCATAGTCGTGATAGCCGATGATCTGGGCCATGGAGTTGTACCAGGCAGGGGCCTGGGGCTGCATGGACATGGGGGCGAAATGGTCCGCCGCCAGCACGCCCTTCCAGGGCTCCGGGTCCTGGGGCTCCCGCCAGCGCAGCTCGCCCACCGGGGGCTTGGCGTAGGGGATACCGGTATAGACCTCTACCGCCCCGTCCGGGGTATACACGCCGGTGAGCTGCCCGTCCCGTACCGTGACGATCTCGGTGGGCTTCGCGTCCTCCGACACGGCGGGCCTGGCCTTGTATGGCCCCAGGGTGCCCTGGCCGATGGCCCAGAGCAGCACCAGCAGGAGCAGGAAGGCTCCCAGACGCCAGAAGCCTCTCTTGTCCCACAGAAGCTTGATGCTGATCGTTATGTAAACCAAAAAGACGACCAGACTCTGGATCCAGCCGGAGAGGCTGTTCTTGTTGATCTCCAGATAAAAGAACCAGACCAGAGCCGTCAGGACGGTGAAGATCCAGAAAACCGGATGCAGCTTTTTCCTTGCTTTCGTATTCATGTCAAGCGATTCCTTTCAGCAGGATGGAGACAGCATAGCACAAAACGCCGTGTTTGCCAAGTCAGCCGTCAATTTCCAGGTCCACGTCGCCGCTGCCGGTCCTGACCCTGCATGCCGCCGCGCCTCTGACGCCGCCCCGGGTGCGGACGCTGCCGCTGCTGCTCTCCACGATGAAGTCCACGCTGCCGACGACGCTGCCCTTCACGTTTCCGCTGGTGCTGCGGAAATCGAAGCTCGCGGCCGAAGCCTTGCGCAGGCGGATGTCGCCGCTGCCGCTCTCGGCCTTGACGCTGCCGCTGCAGACGGTCTTGGAGAGGGTCGTCTTGCCGCTGGTGGTGGAGAGGTCCAGAGCGCGGAAGGAGGAGTCCTCCAGCTCGATATCGCCGCTGCCGGAGTGGAGCTTGCCGTCCCCGGAGCAGGCGGTCTCCTTCACGGTCTGGTCTCCGCTGCCGCTCTCCAGCGTGAGAGAAGCGGCGCTGCAGCCGCGCAGCTTGACTTTCCCGCTGTCGGTCTTGGCGGACAGGGTCTCCGCCTCAAGACTCTCCAGCCGGATATCGCCGCTGGAGGTCTCGATCTCGGCCTCCTGGAAGCCGAGCCCGGCCGAAGTCTTCACGTCGCCGCTGGCGGAGCTGACCGAGAGCGTTTCATAGTCGCCTGCGGGCAGGTAAATGCACACCGGCAGCGTGTCCTCAAAGGAGAGCAGGCCGGAGCGGCTGTGTTCTTCCTTCTCCCGCACCACGGTCAGGGTCCCGTTTTCCACGCTCACCCGGCAGCGGGAGTACTTGCCTTCGCCGTAGACCACCCGGCAGCCGCCGTCCTCCGAGGGGAGCAGCTGCACGTCGGCGCTGCCCTCCTGCACCCGGAGGCTCGTGAAGGGCTCCGAGACCTCCACGGTCTTTTTCTCCTGCCGCTCCACCGCGCCGATGCGGTCCATGGCCAGCCACAGATCGTCGCTGCTGCGGACGCCGGAGAAGAGCAGGCAGAGAAGGCCTGCCGCGATGCACAGGATCGAGAAAATCAAAAGCTTTTTGCCTTTCATGCTTTGTCCTCCTTCCGAATGAGCAGGGACTTCAGCCCCCGCACCAGGGCCTTGCCCAGCCGGATCGCCAGGCGGCCTGCCCCCGCCGCGGCAAAGCCCAGCAGGATCGTGAGCCCCGTCAAAACCAGGCAGGCGCCCAGGCCCAGCAGGGTCAGGCCAAGCCCGCCCTTGAAAATGCAGTAGACGGCGGCGATGATGCAGGCCACGGCGGACAGGCCCAGAGCCAGGACCACCGCGCCAAGGGACAGCACCAGCGTCCAGGCCACCAGATAGACGGTCAGCTCCAGGATGAGGAGGGTGAGCAGCAGCGGGAACCACAGGGGAAAGCCCAGCACCAGCAGCAGGATCTCCAGCGCGCCCATGTGCCTCTGCTTCACCCGGGCCTTCACCAGCGCGGGCAGCGGCGTGTCCATCAAAATGCTTTTGGCCGCCTCCTCCGGACTCTCCAGAGAGGCCACGGCCTCCTCCTCGCTCATGCCGTCCTCCATCCGGTCGTCGATGCTCTCGGCATAGAAGGCCAGGGAGCGCTCCCGGTCCTCCTCCGGCAGGTTCTGCAGCAGCTGACGGATCTGTGCCAGGTAGCTTTCTTTATTCATTCGTGTCCCTCCTTCGTAACGAAACGATAGATGGATAGGAGCTCTTTCCACTCCCGCTTGAAGTCCTCCAGCCGGGCAAGGCCCAGCGGGGTGATGGCGTAGTATTTTCGCAGCCTCCCGTTGTGCTCCGCTGTGCGCACGGTGAGGCACCTGGCCGCCTCCAGCCGCCGGAGGATGGGGTACAGGGTGGATTCGGACAGCTCCACATAGGGCTTCATGTCCTTGAGCATCTGGTAGCCGTAGGATTCGCCGTCCTGGATCGCCGCCAGGACGCAGGCGTCCAGCATGCCGCGTTTCAGTTGAATGTCCATACGATACCTCCCTTCGCGCAGTACTATACAACGCATAGTATTATGTGTCAAGAGGTATTCGCGTTTTTTTGTGAAATATCAGTGAACAAAAAAATCTCCCCGAAAGGGGAGAAGAGAGAGAACAGTGAACAGTGAACAATGAACAGAGAACAGGAGAAAGAGACTACGAACTACGAACTACGAACTAAACCCGCTTCCCCCTGACCAGACTGTTGGCCCGCATGAGGACGTGGACGGCGGAATAGGCGTGCCTGTCCATCAGCTGCAGCAGCAGGCGGTGCTTTTTGGGGAAGGCCTTCACATAGGAGTTCTCCCGCCAGCGCGGGAACTTCCGCTCCAGATCCTCCTGCAGCTCCCGCTGGAGGGGAGATTTGGGGTCGATGGCGTTGACGCGCACGGTGGCGGTCAAAAGCTGGTGATAGACGCTCATGGCCTCCAGGGCCGGGGCGAATTCCTCGAAGCGGCCGGTTTTGCGGAAAAAGTCCAGAGCGGAGTCCACCGCAGGAATGATTTCCGCATTGCGGGCGAGGTTTTTGGAGTTGGTGATGGAGCCGCCCCGCATCAGGTAGCGGATCCAGGGGCGATCCACGGCCAGGATGGTCCCCGCCTGCAGATAGAGCCCGGGGGAGGTGGCAAGGTCCTCATACCATAGCCGGGCGGGATAACGGATGCCGCTCTCGAGAAAGAGGCTGCGCCGCCAGAGCTTGTTCCAGGCGTTGGGGGGATCCAGCAGCAGCTCCGGCGCCTCGGCCAGCGTGAAGCGCCCCACGCGGCTGGAGCCCTTGAGCTCTTCGAGGGTCCGGTCCTCCTCGTCTACCTTCAGAAAGCCAAAGACGCAGACGTCCGCGCCGCTCAGATCCAGCGCCAGCATCTCCTCCAGAGCGCCGGGGGCCAGACTGTCGTCACTGTCCAGGAAGAGCAGGAATTCGCCCTCCGCCGCCTCCAGGCCGGTGTTGCGGGCCGCACCCAGGCCGCCGTTGGCCTGGTGGATCACCCGGATCAGCCCGGGGAAACGCCGGGCGTATTCTTCAGCGATCTGGCCGGAGCGGTCCGGGGACCCGTCGTCCACGCAGAGGATCTCATAGTCCTCCCGCCCGGGCAGCAGGACCGAGTCCAGGCACTTCGGCAGATACTGCTCCACCTTGTAAATGGGGATCACGACGCTGAGCCTGCGCATGGCTGTTCACCTCCGCATACTTTCCATTTTATTGTATCATAGGGAACAGCGCCTTGCAAGCGCAGAAAAGACTTGCCCCCGGCGAGGCTTTGGGGTATAATACCCTGTAAAGCAAATCCGACCCGCCTTCGGCGGGCTCCGTATAGAGGAGAAAGCTATGAGCACAAGGAAAAAGACAAAAGCCGAGGAAAAAGCGGAGCGGGAAGCCCTCAGCCCGGGAGAGCGCGTCCGGCGGGAGCTGTACGACTGGATCCAGAGCCTGATGGTGGCTCTGATCTTCTGCGTGATCCTGTTCTCCTTCGTCCTGCGGCTCATCAACGTCAGCGGCCCGTCCATGAACCCCACCCTCTATGATGGGAACAAGATGCTGGTGTCCGACCTGTTCTATAAGCCCAAGGCCGGGGACATCGTGGTGTTCAAGAATGTGGGGGAGAACAAGGAGGAGAAGGCCCTGGTCAAGCGGGTCGTCGCCACCGAGGGACAGGAGGTCAATATCGACTTCGAGCACGGCCTGGTCTATGTGGACGGGCAGCCCCTGGAGGAGGACTATGTGGCGGAGCCCATCCGCAACAAGCTGGACTTCATCGGCCCCAAGACCGTGCCGGAGGGCTGCGTCTTCGTCCTGGGCGACAACCGCAATTCCTCCCGGGACAGCCGGGCCAGCAGCATCGGCATGGTGGACGAGCGGCTGATCATCGGCAAGGTCTACGCGGTGGTCTATCCCCTGGACGCCATCAAATGGGTGAAATGATGGGGGACCAGGCCTACGAGAAAATGAACATCCAGTGGTTCCCCGGCCACATGACCAAGGCCCAGCGGCAGATCGAGCAGGATCTGAAGCTGGTGGACGCGGTGTGCGAGCTTTTGGACGCCCGCATCCCCCGCTCCAGCCGGAACCCGGATATCGACAGACTGGCCGGGGACAAGCCCAGGCTCCTGATCCTCAACCGGATCGACCTGGCGGACCCGGCGGTCACTGCCCGCTGGCGGCGCTTCTTTGAAGCGCAGGGCCACGCGGTTTTGGAGACGGACGCCAGAAGCGGCAAGGGCGTGAAGGACTTCGTGCCCGCCGTGCGGAGGCTGCTTCAGGACAAGCTGGCGGACTATGAGGCCAAGGGCCAGGCGGGCCGCCCTCTGCGGGTGATGATCCTGGGCATCCCCAACGTGGGGAAGTCCACCTTCATCAACAAGGTGGCGGGACGCAAGGCCGCCGTCGCCGGGGACAAGCCCGGCGTCACCCGGGGAAAGCAGTGGATCAGCATCGACCGGGGCCTGGATCTGCTGGACACCCCGGGCATCCTCTGGCCCAAGTTCGAGAGCCAGGAGGTGGGGGAGCTGCTGGCCATTACCAACGCCATCAAGGCCGACGTGCTGGACAAGGAGACCCTGGGCGCCAACTTCATGCTGCGCCTGCGGGACTATTATCCCCAGGCCCTGGCCGAGCGCTACAAATTCAGTCCCGATCCCGAGGCCAACGGCTTTGAGCTGCTGGAAGCGGCGGCGAAAAAGCGGGGCTTTCTGGTGAGCAGGGGAGAATACGATCTCCTGCGCATGGCAAATACGCTGTTGGGAGAATACCACGACGGCAAGCTGGGCCGTCTGAGTCTGGAGCAGCCGGATGAAGGATCTGTGGGAAAAGGAGAATGAGATCTTCGCCGAGGGCTTTGAAAAGCTCTGCGGCGTGGACGAGGCGGGCCGGGGTCCTCTGGCGGGACCGGTCTATGCCGCTGCGGTGATCCTGCCCCGGGGCCTGGTGATCCCAGGGCTGGACGACTCCAAGAAGCTCACGGAAAAGAAGCGGGAAGCGCTGTTCGACCGGATCTGTGAGCAGGCTTTGGACTATGCCATCGCCTTCGCCACGGTGGAGGAGATCGAAGAGCGCAACATCCTGGGGGCCACCATGCTGGCCATGAACCGGGCCATTACCGGCTTGAAGCTCCGGCCGGACCTGGCCCTCATCGACGGAAACCGGAACAAGGGCATCGAGAGCCCGTCCCGCTGCATCGTCAAGGGGGACGCCTGCTGCGCCGACATCGCGGCGGCCTCCATCCTGGCCAAGGTGAGCCGGGACCGGGTGATGCTCCAGTTGGCCGAGCAGTATCCGGAATACCATTTCGAGCAGCACAAGGGCTACGGCACGGCGCAGCACTATGAAGCCCTGCGTCAGTTCGGCCCCAGCCCGGTGCACCGCCCCAGCTTTTTGAGGAAAATGCACTGATGGAAAAACAGAGTCTGGGACAATTTGGGGAAGAACAGGCGGCACGCTATCTGCGCCGCCGTTTTTATACGATCCTGGAGCGCAATTTCCGCTGCCGCTTCGGGGAGATCGACCTGATCGCCCGGCGGGGCGGCTTCGTGGCCTTTGTGGAGGTCAAGCTCCGGCGGGACGACAGCCACGGCGAGGCCCGTGAGTTCGTCACCGCCCGAAAGCAGCAGCGGGTGCTGGCCGCGGCGGAATTCTGGCTCAGCCAGCACGAGACGGCCCTGCAGCCCCGCTTCGATGTCATCGAGGTCTATGCCCCGGCGGGGCGGGATGGGCCGGTCATAATCAACCATATCGAAAACGCTTTTATGTGAATTCAAAGTCCGGAGTGGTCACTCCGCGCCCCTGCGGCGTTACAAGCGATAAGGCGGCATGGATCTGCCGCGAAAGGAAAAGGAAAATGTCCAGGATCATCAAGTCACTTCGCGCTGCGCCCAAATGGATCTGGCTGCTCTGTACTCTGTTTCTCGGGATGCAGTACCTCATCTGCTGGAATGTCTTTCCCATGGGAGACGATTTTATGTACGGCAGCTTTGGCCGGGAGGGGGTCTTTGCCCCGGTGTTCTCCTACTATCTCACCGGCAACGGCAGGTGGCTGATCAATCTTCTCGACGCCCTGCAGCTGCGCTTCGGCCGGATCCCCTTTCTGGCACTGACGCCCTGGCTGCTGCTGCTCCTGGGCTGGCTGCTCTACCGGCTGGTCTGCCTGATGACCGATACCCGAAAGCCGGCGCTGTTCGGCTTCAGCCTGGCGCTCCTGGCCCTTGTCGATATCCAGATGTCCCGGGAGTGCATCTATTGGATCACCGGGGCGATGAATTATCTGATCCCCGCCCTGTTCCTCCTGGCGGGGATGATCGCGGCGCTGCGCCTGCGGGAAAAGGATCTGAGCAAAAGGTCTCTTTTCCGGTACGGGACCCTGTGCGTGCTGTCCTGCGTGACCATGGAGCAGTATAGCCTGATGGCCTTCGGCTGGATGCTGCTGATCTGGGGCGTCGCCTGGCTGCGCGAAAGGAGCGTCCCCAAGCGTCTTTTGCTGATCCTGCTGCTGTCGGCGGCGGCCCTGGCGTCTGTCCTGTTCGCGCCCGGGAATTTTTGGAGGCTCTACTCTGCCCGGGAATGCTGGGCTCCCGTGATTTTCAAGATCAACGATCTGATTTGCTACGACTATTATTCCATGGTGTCCACCGCCTTCCTGTTCGTCCTGACGGGGCTCTGTGCCCTTCGGTTCCTGCGGGCAGGGAAATGGATCCCTGCCGTGCTGTCGGCGGCGAACGCCCTGCTGCTGCTGGCCTTCCGCAACGCCGTTCTGCACGCCCGCTTTTCCTATGTGTCCGTGAGCCTGCTGGTCACGTTCCTGACCGTCGTTCCGGCGCTGATCGCGATCTTCCGGCGCTGCGGCTCCCTCTACCTGATCACGCTGACGGTCATCGGCCTGGGCTCTCAGATCATGCTGGTGAGCTCGGAGCTCTGGGGCTTCCGGACCTCCTTCTGCTGGGTGCTGATCCTGATCCTGTTTCTTCTGGTCTGGCTGAGTCAGCTGCAAACACCGGAGGAGGGAATGGAGGCGGCCTGCCTGCTTTGCCTGGCCATGCAGCCGCTGTTTGGCCTGTTCGCGCTGGCCCTTTGCTGCGTGTGCCGGCTCCGGAAGCGGGGGACTGCGGCGGTGCTGGCGATCCTGCTGCTGGCCGCGGTGCCGGTCGGCCTGCTCGACGAGGTGCTGGGCTATCGGGAAAACCGGGCCGTGCAGCTGGAGATCCGGCAAGCGGCGGAGAAGGCCGCGGAGGGCCAGGTCTCCGAGCTTGTCCTGCGGCCATACGATGCGTTCCTGTACGGCTGGGGTTCGCCTCCGCTGTCCAAATTCCACGAGGGGTATTACAGGAGCTATTACGGGATCCCGGATTCCGTCGTCATCCGCTATCCGGAGCAGCCGGCAGGAGACTGACCGGGGCGGCGGATTGGTCCGGGGAGGATCGGCCGCATGGAAAACGCGTTTATGTAAGAGAGTTTTCAGCATTCAGGATACAGTTTTCAGAGAACGAAGCCTGAATCCTGAAATCTGAACACTCTCTCGCCTTACCAACTGCCGCGGGGGGTAAAGGTGCCGCAGTAGGTCTCGCCCTTGGTGAGGGCCCGCTCGTTTTTCACCTTGATCTGTTCGGCGCTGCAGTGATAGTCCACGGTGTTGTACTTGCAGGCGGTGACGTCGCAGCCCACGCCGGGATTGCATTCTTTTTCCCTGGTATTCATCGGAGTACCTCCTTTTCGTTTGTACGTTTAGTATTTGGCAGCTTTGCCTTTCTTATGCGGAGGTTCCCTATGGCTCTCTTTGCCATCGGCGACCTGCACCTGTCTCTCGGCAGCGACAAGCCCATGGACGTGTTTGGAGAACAGTGGCAGGATCACGCCCAAAAACTGAAAAAGGGCTTTGCCTGCGTGGGCACGGAGGACCTGACGGTGCTCTGCGGGGATCTGAGCTGGGCCATGAGCCTGGCGGAGGCGGAGGAGGACTTTCGCTTCATCCACGAGCTGCCCGGGAAAAAGCTCCTGCTCAAGGGCAACCACGACTACTGGTGGAGCACCGCCGCCAAGGCCTACCGCTTCTTTGGGGAAAAGGGCTTCGACAGCCTGCAGATCCTCCACAACAACTGCTTTGTCTACGGGGACTATGCCCTCTGCGGCACCCGGGGCTGGTTTTACGAGGAGGAGACCGGCGGGGAGCACGACAAGAAGATCATGCGCCGGGAGATCCTGCGGCTGGAGGCCTCGCTGCAGGCGGCGGGGGAGCGGGAGAAGCTGGTCTTTCTCCACTACCCGCCCATCTTCCAGAAGTATGAGTGCCCGGAGATCCTGGAGCTGCTGGAGCGGTATCGGGTGGGCCTCTGCTGCTACGGCCACATCCACGGCAAGGGCATTGCCTCCGCCTTCAACGGATGGCGGGGCTGCACGAAATTCAAGCTCCTCTCGGCGGACGCGGTGGACTTTGCGCCCGTCAAGCTTCTGGACTGATACTATCCACCGATAAAACCCTTCATTTTTTACCGGCCAGAATCGCGCCATGCTTCGTTGGCGGCCTTGGCCATATATGTCCATTATGCCCTGCGCCCGCCGCCTCGCATGACACGATTCTGACTCGGTAATAATCTAAAGCTTTTTATCGGTGAATAGCATAAGGGAAAATGCCGGAATATTCAAGAAAAAGACATTGATTTTGTCGCGGGATTCTGATATTATAAGACGCTGTCTGTCAGTCACGGAATAGAAAGCGAAAAGGAAACGCTTTTTTTGTATGATTCGTGATCAAATATAGGAGGAAAGCAAGCATGATTCTCAAGAATGTGGAAAAGAAAGAAAACAACACCGCTCTGTTCATGGTGGAGTCCGACGCCGCCGAGTTCGAGGAGGCTGTCCAGGGCGCCTACCTGAAGAATAAGAAAAACATCAATATCCCCGGCTTCCGCAAGGGCCATGTCTCCCGCGCCATTGTGGAGAATTTCTACGGCAAGGAAGTCTTCTACCAGGACGCCATGGACGAGCTGGCCCCCAAGGCCTTTGAGCAGGGCGTCAGCGAGGGTGAGCTGAAGATCGTCGGCCAGCCCGCGATCAACAACGTGGAAGTCACCGACGAGCGCACCGTGCGCTACACCTTCTCCGTCTCCCTCTATCCCGAGGTGACCCTGGGGCAGTACAAGGGCCTGAAGGCCCCCAAGGACGTGACCGAGGCCTCCGACGAGGAAGTGGCTGAGGAGCTGGAGAAAGCCCGCAAGCAGAACGCCCGCAAGGTCTCCGTGGACGACCGCCCCGCCCAGATGGGCGACACCGTCAACATCGACTTTGACGGCTTCCTCAACGGCGAGCGCTTCGACGGCGGCAAGGCCGAGGGCTACGATCTGGAGCTGGGCTCCAATTCCTTCGTGCCCGGCTTCGAGGAGCAGGTGGCCGGCATGCAGATCGGCGAGGAGAAGGATCTGGACATTACCTTCCCCGAGAGCTATGTGGAGAATCTGGCCGGCAAGGCCGTGGTCTTCAAGGTCAAGCTCAATTCCATCACCTTCCCCGAGCTGCCCGAGCTGGACGATGAGTTCGCCGGCGACCAGGGCTTCGACACCCTGGACGAGTACAAGGCCGACATCCGCAAGAAGCTGCAGGAGAAGTACGAGCAGCAGGCCGAGACCGCTTTCCGCAGCCTCATTATGAAGCAGGCGGCCGACAACATGAGCTGCGACGTGCCCGACGCCATGATCCACGAAAAGGCCGAGGAGATCATCCGCAACTACGCCGCCAACTTTGGCCTCACCGACCGGAACGTGGAGCTGGAGAAGCTGGTGCGCATGATGGGCATCGACGCGGAGACCATGAACCAGAGCATCCTGCCCTCCGCCCAGTACCAGGTCCGCACGGAGCTGTTGCTGGAGGCTGTCGCCAAGGCGGAGAACCTCGAGCTCACCGAGGAGGAGACCGAGGAGTACCTCAAGAAGGTCGCCGAGGGCGTCAACGCCAAGCCCGAGGAGATCAAGGAGTACTTCGGCCTGGACACCATCCGCAACGAGTATCTGAAGGAGAAGGCCACCGAGATCATCATGAACTCCGCCGAGATCGGCGAGCCGGAGACTCCCGCCGAGGCCCCCGCCGAGGAGACCGAGGAATAAAGAATTCCCCAAGCGGATATGCTCTCTTGGATAAGCGCGTTTTTGACCAGGAAAGGAGAGTTTTACCAATGAGTTTAGTCCCCTATGTTGTCGAACAGACCAGCCGCGGCGAGCGGTCCTACGATATTTTTTCCCGCCTGCTGAACGACCGCATCGTCATGCTGTCGGAGGAGGTCAACGACACCACCGCAAGCCTGATCGTGGCCCAGCTTCTGTACCTGGAGGCCCAGGACCCCGACAAGGACATTCAGTTTTATATCAACAGCCCCGGCGGCAGCGTCAGCGCCGGCATGGCCATCTATGACACCATGCAGTACATCAAGCCTGACGTCTCCACCATCTGCGTGGGCATGGCCGCCTCCATGGGCGCCTTCCTGCTGTCCTCCGGCGCCAAGGGCAAGCGCATCGCCCTGCCCAACGCGGAGATCATGATCCACCAGCCCTCCGCCGGCACCCAGGGCAAGGTCACGGACATGGAGATCGACGTGGAGCACTTCCTGAAGATCAAGGAGCGCCTCAACAAGATCCTGGCCGGGAACACCGGCAAGACGCCCGAAGAGGTCAAGGCCGACTCCGAGCGGGACCGCTGGCTCACTGCCGAGGAGGCCCGGGAATACGGCCTCATCGACAAGGTGATCTACAAGCGCTGAAATACAGAACGATCGAAACGGGGCGGGCGTCAGTCCGTCCCGCGTTTCCATCCCAGAGTTAGGAGAAGAAAATGGCATCTGACGATACGAGAAAAAGCATCCGCTGCTCCTTCTGCGGCAAGCCCCAGGGCCAGGTGAACCGGCTCATCGCCGGCAACGGCAGCTATATCTGCGACGAGTGCGTGCGCATGTGCATGAGCATCGTAGACCGGCTGGCTCCCTCCGCGGCCGCCGTCACAGGGAAAAACGGCCGGCCTCTGGTGCTTGACAAGCTGCCCCGGCCCAAGGAGATCAAGGCGAATCTGGACGATTACGTCATCGGCCAGGAGCGGGCCAAGATCGTGCTGAGCGTGGCGGTCTACAACCACTACAAGCGCATCCTCCACGGCGGGAAGGACAATGTGGAGCTGCAGAAGAGCAACATCCTGCTCATCGGTCCCACCGGCAGCGGCAAGACTCTCTTTGCCCAGACCATGGCGAAGATGCTGGACGTTCCCTTCGCCATTGCCGACGCCACCACCCTCACCGAGGCCGGCTATGTGGGCGAGGACGTGGAGAACGTGATCCTGAAGCTGCTGCAGGCGGCGGATTTCGACGTGGAGCGGGCCCAGAGGGGCATCATCTACATCGACGAGATCGACAAGATCGCCCGCAAGAGCGAGAACACCTCCATCACCCGGGACGTGTCCGGCGAGGGCGTGCAGCAGGCGCTGCTGAAGTTGCTGGAGGGCACCATTGCCAACGTCCCGCCCCAGGGCGGGCGCAAGCACCCCCAGCAGGAGTTCATCCACGTGGACACCTCCAACATCCTTTTCATCTGCGGCGGCGCCTTCGACGGTCTGGACAAGATCATCGAGAAGCGCACCGACAAGAAGACCATGGGCTTCGGTGCCGAGATCAAGAGCAGCGCGGAGCGGGACGTGGGCCAGATCCTCTCCCAGGTCCAGCAGCACGACCTGCTGAAATTCGGCATTATCCCCGAGCTCATCGGGCGGCTGCCCGTGGTGGCCTCCCTGGATTCCCTGACCCGGGACGATCTGGTGCGCATCCTGCAGGAGCCAAAGAACGCCATGACCAAGCAGTATCAGACTCTGCTGCGCTACGACGGGGTGGAGCTGGAGTATGAGCCCGCCGCCCTGGAGGCCATCGCCGACAGGGCCATCGAGCGCAAGATCGGCGCCCGGGGCCTGCGCAGCGTGATGGAGAGCGTCATGACCGAGCTGATGTACGAGATCCCCTCCGACCCCACGGTGGAAAAGGTGATCATCACCGCCGCCTGCGTCAAGGGGGAGGCCGAGCCCACCATCCTGCGCAGAGAGCAGGAAGAATAAGCCAAGCGCCGTCTCTCCGGAAAGGAGGAAGCTATGAGCGAACAGAACAACGAAACCCTGCGCCTGCCGCTGCTGGCCCTGCGTGGCCTGAACGTGTTCCCCGGGATGCTGCTGACCTTCGATGTGGAGCGCAGCGCCTCTCTGGGGGCCCTGAGCGCCGCGGAAAAGCGCAATCAAATGATCTATCTGGTGCCCCAGAAGGATCTGACCGTGGATCTGCCCGAGGCGGCGGATCTCTACGGCGTGGGCACCGTCTGCCGGATCCGGCAGATGCTGCGCCAGAGCCAGGGCGGCGCCTGCCGCGTGATGGTGGAGGGCCTGTACCGGGCCGAGACCCAGGCGCTGCACATGGATCCCAAGGGACATACGGCCCTCCTGCGGCCCCGGCCGGACAAGGAGGAGAAGAGCGGCACGCCCCGCACCGAGGCCCTGCTGCGCAGCTGCGTGTCTCTCTTTCAGGAGTATCTGCAGCTGAACCCGGAGATGCCGGGGGAGCAGATCCTGAACGTGCTGGCCAATCCCAACCCGGCCTATGTGTCCGACTACATTGCCCAGAACGTGCACCTGCACCTGGAAGACAAGCAGATGCTCCTGGAGGAGAGCTCCCCGTCCCGCCGCCTGGCCCTGCTGGTGCGGCTGATGAACAAGGAGCTGAACGTCCTGAGCATCGAGAAGGAGCTCAACGACCAGACCCAGGAGGCCATGAACCGCAGCCAGCGGGAGTACTTCCTGCGGGAAGAGATGAAGATCATCCAGGCCGAGCTGGGCGAGGACGGCTATTCCGACGACTATGAGGAGCTGCGCCAGAAGATCGCGGCCCTCAGCTGCCCCGAGGAGGTCACCAGGAAGCTGAACAAAGAGCTGGGCCGCCTGCAGAAGCAGCCCTTCGGCTCCGCCGAGGCCGCGGTGATCCGCAGCTATCTGGACACCTGCCTGGAGCTGCCCTGGGGCAAGAAGACCCAGGAGACCGTGGACATCGCCAAGGCCCGCAAGATCCTGGACGAGGAGCACTTCGGCCTGGAGAAGGTGAAGGAGCGCATCCTGGAGTACCTGGCCGTCAAGCAGCTCTCGCCCGAGGTCAAGGGCGGCCTGCTGTGCCTGGTGGGACCTCCGGGCACCGGCAAGACAAGCATCGCCATGAGCGTGGCCCACGCCACCGGGCGCAAGCTGGTGCGGGTGTCCCTGGGCGGCATCCACGACGAGGCCGAGATCCGGGGCCACCGCAAGACCTACATCGGCTCCATGCCCGGGCGCATCATCGCCGGCATCCAGCAGGCGGGCAGCTGCAACCCCCTGATGGTGCTGGACGAGATCGACAAGCTGGGCTCCGACTACCGGGGCGACCCCAGCGCCGCCCTGCTGGAGGCCCTGGACCCGGAGCAGAACGCCACGTTCCGGGACCACTTCCTGGAGCTGCCCTTTGACCTGTCCCAGGTCTTCTTCATCACCACCGCCAACACCACCTCGACGATCCCCCGGGCCCTGCTGGACCGGATGGAGGTCATCGAGCTGCCCAGCTACACCGACGAGGAAAAGCTGCAGATCGCCAGGCGCCATCTGATCCCCAAGCAGCGGAAAAAGCACGGACTCAAGGCCGTGCAGCTGAAGCTGGAGGACGCCGCCGTCCGGGAGATCATCCGCAGCTACACCCGGGAATCCGGCGTGCGGGTGCTGGAGCGTCAGCTGGCCGCGGTCTGCCGCAAGGCGGCCTCCGGCATCGCCGAGGGCAAATACAAGTCCCTCAGCGTGAAGGCCGGAGGGCTGGAGGAGCTGCTGGGCCCGGCAAAGTTCAAGCCCGACGCTCTGCGCACCCGGCCCGAGGTGGGCCTGGTCCGGGGCCTGGCCTACACCGAGGTGGGCGGCGAGGTGCTGGACGTGGAGGTGGCCGTGCTGCCCGGCAGCGGCAAGCTGGAGCTCACCGGCAACCTGGGCGACGTGATGAAGGAATCCGCCCGGGCTGCCGTGAGCTACATCCGCTCCCGGGTGGACGCCCTGGGCATCGACCCGGACTTCTACAAGAATTGCGACATCCATATCCACTTCCCCGAGGGCGCGGTCCCCAAGGACGGCCCCTCCGCCGGCATCACCGTGACCATGGCCCTGATCTCCGCCCTCACCGGCGCCCCGGTGCGCGGCGACGTGGCCATGACCGGCGAAATCACCCTGCGGGGGCGGATCCTGCCCATCGGCGGCCTGCGGGAGAAGACCATGGCCGCCCTCCGGGCGGGGGTCAAGACCGTCATCATCCCCGCGGAGAACGAGCCGGACCTGAAGGAGATCGACCAGACCGTCCGCGCAGCGCTGCACTTCGTGCCGGTGGACCATGCGGACGCGGCCCTGGACGTGGCCCTGCTGCGGGGCGAGCTGCACGAGACCATGCCGCTGCCTTCTCCCGTCCCCGCGCCCAAGAGCCGGAAAGCCATCCGGGTGTGAGCCATGGCGACGCTGAATGTGAACAAGGCGGAGTTCGTGAAATCCGCCGCCGCGCCCAGCCAGTTCATCCGCAGCAGCGTGCCCAAGGCCGCTTTCGCGGGGAAATCCAACGTGGGCAAGTCCTCGGTGATCAACCGCCTGCTGAACCGGAAAAACTTCGCCCGGGTGGGCGCCCAGCCGGGGAAGACCGTCCATGTGAACTATTTCTTCCTCGACGGGAAGCTCTATCTGGTGGACCTGCCGGGCTACGGCTTTGCCAAGGTCTCCCAGGCGGAGCGGGACCGCTGGGGCAAGCTGATGGAGGACTTCTTTGCCGATGCCGGGAGCTTTGACCTGGGGGTGCTGATCGTGGACGCCCGGCACAAGCCCACGGCGGACGACGGCACCATGGCGAAGTGGTTCCTGGACAGCGGCAAGGCCTTCGTGGTGGTAGCCAACAAGCTGGACAAGCTGAAAAAGAGCGAGATCGAGCCGAATCTGGCCCTGATCCGCGAGACGCTCGCCCTGCCGGAGAGTGTGCCCCTGATCCCCTTTTCCGCGGAGAAGGGCCAGGGCCGGGAGCAGCTCCTGGCGGAGCTCATGAAAATGCTGTGATCGACAGGGATCCCCCCTTCCGATGGGAAGCGGGGGATCGTTCTGTTTCTCCTCCCGCGGGGGCGCAAGATGCTCTTGCTTTTTCCCGCGGCCTCGGGTATACTGAAAATGGAAGGATATAACATCGAATGGACTTGTCAACAGCGGTCGGGACCGGCTGGCATCTCCGCGGTCTGTTTCGGCACGGCTTGGGCACAAGTCGTGCGTTTTTTGTTCTCCGCCCCAGAGTGGCGGACGTGATCTTGCCTCCCTCTTTGAGGGAGATGGCACGGCGCGTCCCCCGCAAGCGCCGTGACGAAAGGAGTTCTCTGCCTCCCTCTCAGAGGGTCTTGGGTGTGGCGCGGCGCGTCTCACGCAAGCGCCGTGACGAAAGGAGTTCTCCGCCTCCCTCTCAGAGGGCCTTGGGTGTGGCACGGCGCATCCCCCGCAAGTGCCGTGACGAAAGGAGTCCTTGCCTCCCTCTTTGAGGGAGGTGGCGCGGCGCGTCCCCCGCAAGCGCCGTGACGGAAGGAGTCCTTGCCTCCCTCTTTGAGGGAGGTGGCGCGGCGCGTTCCCCGCAAGCGCCGTGACGAAAGGAGTTCTCTGCCTCCCTCTTTGAGGGAGGTGGCACGGCGCGTCTCACGCAAGCGCCGTGACGGAAGGAGTTCTCTGCCTCCCTCTCAGAGGGTCTTGGGTGTGGCATCCGGCGTCTCACGCAAGCCGGATGACGGAAGGAGTTCTCTGCCTCCCTCTCAGAGGGAGGTGGCGCGGCGCATCCCCCGCAAGCGCCGTGACGGAAGGAGTTCATCGTTATGTCTTTACCTTACAACTCCGATCTTATTCTCCGAGCGAAAAAGCTGCGCAAACAGGCCACGCCGCAGGAAAACCATTTATGGTATGATTTTCTGCGCAGTTATCCTGTGCGGTTCCAAAGGCAAAAGGCTATTGATTCGTATATAGCAGACTTTTTCTGTCACGCCGCAAAGCTTGTCATCGAGATCGACGGCTCCCAGCACTATGAACCCCGCGGCCAGGCGCACGACGAAAAACGAACGGAGGTCCTGCAAAAATACGGGCTGGAAGTTCTGCGCTTCTCCAACCGGGACATCAATTTGCATTTCGCCGCAGTGTGCGAGCTAATCGACAGCACAGTCAAGGCAAGACTATGACCGCGGCGCTGGTCGGACTCCCTCAGCCCCAGTGTGCGCACTGGGGCAGCTCCCTCGGAGAGGGAGCCAAAGCGCGTCCCCCGCAAGCGCCGTGAGGTCGGGAGTTCTCTGCCTCCCTCTCAGAGGGTCTTGGGTGTGGCATCCGGCGTCTCACGCAAGCCGGATGACGGAAGGAGTTATTGCCTCCCCCTTAGGGGAGGTGTCGCCCGGCGTTTCACGAAAACCGGGTGACGGTGCAACATAGAAAAGGAGGGACCCCTATGAGACAAGCAAAACGTATCCTGGCGCTGCTGCTGATCCTGGTGCTGGGCCTGGCCCTGTACCCGGCGGCGGCAATGGCCGATCCGCCGGAGGACGGAGAGGCCACACACAAGCACAGCTGGCAGATCACCTATCAGCGGCAGCCAAGCTGCGAAGAGGACGGCATTATCGTCTGGACCTGTTCTCTCTGCGGCAAGAACTACTCGGAGTATCCCCCCGCCCTGGGCCACGACTGGGACAACGGCACGGTGACCCGGCCCGCCGAGGGCTTCACGCCCGCGGAGATCACCTACACCTGCAAGCGGGACGCCTCCCACACCGAGGTCCGGGAGATCAACCCCGTGCCTTTCCTCTTCCCGCCTCTTCTGGGCTTCGCGCCGCCCACCTTCTTTTCCAACACCCTGCGCATCACCCAGCAGCCCGAGGGCGGCAGGATCGCCCGGGGCTTTGAGGAGGGCCACACCATGACCGTGGCCGCCGAGGGCGGCGAGGGCGACTATACCTATGTGTGGCACTACACGGACAACGGCGGCGCCGTGAACGGCAACGCCATGGACACGAGCCTCATGGCCACCATAAACGGGTCGAAGACCGACTACAGCTCCGCCATGGCCGATTTCTACGCGGCTGTGGGCCCGCTGCTGGAGAGCCAGGGGCACGGCGACTGGATGTCGACCGTCTCCCCCTCGGTGGACCCGGGCCCGGATCTCCTGGGCTGGCGGGAAAGCGGCACCGTCGACTGCAAGGAGCCCAGCTATACCGCCACCATGGGCAACTGCGGCTACTACTGCGTGGTCTGGGACAGCGCCGGGCACCACGCCACCTCCAACACCGTCCGGGTGGAGTACCGGCTGAGCATCCGCACCCAGCCGAAGAATACGAACCTGCCCGCCGGCGGAGAGGCGGAGCTGATCTGCCAGGCCGCGGACGGCACGGGGAACTATACCTATACCTGGATGAAGGCGGACGGCGGCACCGCCGAGGGCACGTCCAAGGAGCCCGGGCACTTCACCGTCACGGAGACCGGGGACTACTACTGCGTCGTCTCCGACGGGGAGGAAACGGTGGAGTCCCAGCCCGCCGCGGTCTACGAGGCGGAGGACCTGGTGCCGGTGGACTGGCTGAAGGACACGCGCAAGTGGCCGGAGGACAGTCTGGAGCTTTTCGTCAGGTTCGAGGGCGGCACGCCCCCCTACCACTGCGAGTGGACCTGCGGCGGCGAGACCGTCAAGGCGGAGGACAGCGACACGCCCTATTTCACCCTCACCGTGGAGGACTATGAACGGTATGACTGCGACGTCACGGATGCGATGGGACAGACTGCCGGCATCATCGTCCGCGCCGTATATCGGGAGCTCGCCATCGCCAGACAGCCGGAGAGCTGCTATCTGCCCGCCGGCGGCTCCGCGGAGCTCTCCATCGAGATGGCGGAGAGCGGCGACTACCGCTATCTGCTGATCCGCAATGCAGACCGCACCGTGCTCCAGGAGAACAACACCGGCGTCTTCCAGGTCGATGAGACCGGCATGTACAACATCGGCGTTTACGAGCACGCCCACCCCAGCCATTCCGCACTCTCCAACTACGCCGTCGTGAGGGACGACGTGCTCCGCATGACGGATCAGACCGAGAGCGCCGAGATCACCGACCCCAATCGGGGCGTGAATCTCTCGGTGACCGTGGAGGGCGGCAGCAAACCCTATACCTACTACTGGTTCGTCTATAAGGACGCGGAGATTCTCCATGACGCGGGCTGGTATGAGACAGGGTCTAACAGCAATACGATAGGGGCGAGGACGCCGGGCAAGTATTACTGCCGCGTGAAGGACGCCGAAGACCATTGGATCGACAGTCACTTCATCCCCGTGAGCTATGACGGAGACGCGCCCCTCATCACCCTGCAGCCCAACGACGTCTATTTTGAATACTCCGAGGAGAGCCAGGCTTGGGGCCTCATCTGCGACGCCATCCCCGGCAAGGGCGGGAACGCGGAGGATCTGATCTTTGAGTGGTATTACAGATTCCCCGAAGATAGCGACTTCTCCAGGGTGAGCGGGGGCAGGGACAAAAAGATCCGGGTCGTCAGCTACCCCAGCAGCGGATCCTCGCCCGACTGGGACTGCGGATATTACTACTGCAAGGTGACAGACACCGCCACCGGCAAGAGCACCGACAGCCGGATCGCCAAGGTGGATGTCAAGATGGAGATCACAGGGATAACGCGCTTTGGATCTTTTGAAGCCTTCAACATATGCTGTGAATTTGAGGGCGGAACGCCTCCTTATAAGGTGAGCGTCTACTCAGAATGGGAAACCAATCCCTACGACATCTACGATACGGAGTATATCCTGTATAGATCAGAAGAAAATGTCATGAAATCTTACGTGGATTTCTATCGCCTTGACCCCATGCACGATTATTGTTATTGGACGAAAACTGATAATGGCGGAATGATGCTAAAATATTCGCGACAGTTCAGCCATTACCGCATTGACGTCATGGACGCCCTTGGCCAGTATACCAACTATTATGGCGTGTGGTATTATCAAGATAGATGATACGCAAAGCTATGATCCATCATCCGAAAGGAGTTTTCGCTATGAAAAAAATGCTGGCGATCCTGCTGAGTCTGGTTCTGCTGTCCGTGGGCTGCCTGAGCCTTGCCCAGCCCGCCGCTCTCGCCGAGGACGGGACGGGCACGGAACCCCCCATTCCACCCATCGAATATCCAACCTTGGAGGAGCCTCTTCTCCCCGCGGAGGCCCGCGTCCCCGGGGACTGGTACGGCCTGCATCATGGCCTGCTCTTCTGCCTCAGCTTCCAGGAGGACGGGAGCTTCACCCTCGCCGTCTCCGGGTCTCCCCTGGAGCCCATCCGGGGCACATGGCTGGTGGAGGGCAACTGCCTCTATCTGAACGGCACCGACACCGAGCCGCTTTTGGTGCTGGACGACAGCCTGCTCTGGGAAGCCGTTGGGCTGCGCTTCACCCGGGAAATGCCCGAGACCTTCAGGCCGACGGAGGAATTTTATGAACTGACGCCCGGCGATCCGGACGGCCTCTGGCGCTGCCGCTATGTGGGCGCCGGCGGCGTGGTTATGGAGGCGGAGGCCCTGGGGGAGGACACCCTCCTCTATATTGAGGGGGAGAACGTGGCCCTGGGCGGCGTATTCGGGGACATCCCCCTGGTCTTCGCCTTTGAGGACGGGGCCATGGTCGCCCGCCTGGACGAGGGCGAGACGAAGGCCGTGCTGACGCTTCGCCTGCAGATGGACGGCGTCCTGCGCCTGAGCCTGGAGACCGACGGCGAGGCCGCCGGGCCCGTGGACTTCTATCTGCTGCCCCAGACCCCGGCCAACGCGGAGCTGCCCGCCGAGCCCTGATCCACCGCTGCAGCCATAGCTTTTTCCCGGGGGGGCGACCGACCGTCGCCCCCCTGGCCTTTTGCCTTCCCCACGCCGCCTTGCCTCCCCCACCGGGGGAGGTGTCATCCGGCGTTCCCCGCAAGCCGGATGACGGAAGGGGTTCTCCGCCGACGCCCCGTCCCTCACCCCTGCCGTAGGGGCGATTCACGAATCGCCCGCCGAATACGCATCCGTAGCGCCGGGCATTGCCCGGCGTTGTCCAAAGAGGGTTTCGCCGAGCGATGCTCGGCGCTGCGGGTCGCGCACGCCTTTGCCTTCCCCACGCACGCCTTTGCCTTCCCCGCGCACGGGGAAGGTGGCATCCGCCGATCCCCCGCGAGGCGGATGACGGATGAGGTCTCTATGTTCCGCGTCCGTCCCCACCATAGGGGCGCATCAGGTCGCGCACGCCTTTGCCTTCCCCGCGCACGGGGAAAAGCAAGCCGCCGCTGCCAGCGGCAGAAGAAGGCGGTTTGCTTTTACCGCAGCGGTCGAAAAAACCGAGGATCAGCGCAAGCCCGAAGGTTTTTTCGGGTACCGCAAGGCGGACAGGTGGCATCCGCCGATCCCCCGCGAGGCGGATGACGGATGAGGTCTCTATGTTCCGCGTCCGTCCCCACCATAGGGGCGCATCAGGTCGTGCCCGCCTTTGCCTTTCCCGCCTCCCGCGCCGAATACAAGAAATAACAATCGCGCCGCCTCTTTCGGTGTTTCCGAGAGGGACGGCGTGTTCGATTCTCATATGCGCAAGCGGTGGCCTTCACTCCCGAAAGACCAGCAGCTTGTAGGGTTCCACGCCCAGGGCGTCGGCAAAGGAAAAGAGCAGGTCCAGCGAGATGGGGCGGCACAGGTTGGGCGCTTCGATGGCACCCATGTGGGGGCGGCTGATACCCACCTTCTCGGCCAGCTTTTCCTGGGTCAGGCCCGCGTGCTTGCGATAGTAGGAGATGTTGTAACCCAGCTCGATATACTTCTGCCTGTGATCGAAATCGGCTTCCTTTGCGCTCTTCATGTGCATCACCCTGCTATATTGTACCCGGATCGCGCAAAAAAGGAATTAAGCAGAAAAACCACTTGCCATGGATCGCATAACAAATTATAATATAAAGTGTATAGCTGTAACTTGACAGAAATTGCACAGGTGTTAAAGTCAAAACAGCTTGGTGCAGCCCAGAATATGATTTTGAAGGAGAAGCGTATGAAGAACACAGCCAAGAAACTGCTGTCGCTGCTGCTCTGCCTGGTGCTGGTGCTGAGCTTCTTCCCCGCCGCCGCGCTGGCGGAGGACGCGGAAGAGCCCGCCCCGCTCCCGGAGGAGGATGACTGCGACGGACTGGTCCGGGTAGAGTTCATCTGCGACCCGGCAGATGCCGTGATTACGGTTTATAGTCCGATGAATCTGGACGAAAACGGCGAACCCGAGATCATCGACCCGGAGGAGGATGGCAGCTACCTCCTCTGGCCGGGAGAATACCTGTATGATGCGGAACGCGAGGGGTATATCTCTATCACAAATAGAGGCTTTGTTGTCGAGTCATCTCCGGAGAATGAAGCATTCACCCTCTCAATCAATCTTAGTCTTGCAGATACCAGTTCACCATCCGTTATTGATGAGGGGTGGGAATCGTACTATTCCTGGTTAGAAACTCCACAGAACGATCTAGGCGCAGCCAAAGGTGGTACCATTTCATCTGTAGATATAGAAGAAGCTATTGCTTACGCATACAATGAACGGGAGACCAGACCGAATTACTGGAAAGGATATTGTGCAGCCTTCGTATGGGCCGCATACAACAAAGGAGCGGGGATCGGCAACTCATCATATGCGACCGCACGGCAGATGGGCGATGCGCTCATTACACATGTTGATTCAGATCCCCCGAGAGGCGCGTTGGTATTCTGGTATAAATCCTCGGATCCCTACAACAGCGCAGGTCACGTGGGTCTTTCTATCGGTGATGGAAAAGTGATCCACGCTTTTAGTTCGATTAAAGTCAGCACGATATCTTCTGTTAATTCGAACGGATATACATATCGAGGCTGGGGCGCACCCATTAAAGGGTACACACTCGAAACTGAAGTTCAGGCAACAGAGCTAACCCTCTCCGGGGCTGTTTATCCTAATGGTCATTATGATGCTCTATCTCATTTTGGCTTAAGAGGAATCTTCTCCTCCCCCAATACAATAGTATCGGTAAATGCATATATCAAAGATAGTAATGGACAAAGCTATTTTTCTTACAACAAAAGTTGGAATAAAACAACGTATAATATTCAGAGTGATGGACTGAATGATGATTTTCTCTTCGGGCAACTCAGCGCTGGGTTCTACAATTATTTTGTTGAAGCAACGGATTCCTCTGGAAAGCAGGTGTCCTTATCGTCTTGGTTTAGTGTAGGAAATGTCCAATACACCATAACCTATGACGCTAACGGCGGGGTCGGCAGCCCTGCCAGTCAAACCAAAACGCACGATGTCGATCTCTGCTTAAGTTCAGTTATTCCGACTCGTTCGGGTTATTCATTTGTCGGTTGGTCGACAGTCAATGATGCTACCACTGCGCAATACCAACCTGGAGATCTATACAGCAATAACGCAAATGAAACTCTGTATGCTGTTTGGGCTTCGTCATCTTTCCCGACGAACTATCCTAACACCTGGACAAATACAGGGAACCAGGCAACAGACATCGCAGAGGTCGCCTACACTCAGATCGGGTACACCGAAGCCGCTTACTCTTCCGACGACCAGAACCATTGCAAGTATAACTACTGGTACTACGGCTCCGATACATCCGCGGCCTGGTGCGCAATCTTTGTGTCATGGTGTGCAAATCAGGCTGGGATCCCGACCTCCATCGTGAAAAAGTATGCTGTCGCTGATCCAGATGGTTTCGGTATCCCCAGTTATCGCCTTACCGCGGTAACCCCACAAAAAGGCGATATCGTATTTATCGAAAACAACGGAAAAACGAACGGCGGCGATTACGGATATGACCATGTTGGTATTGTTTACGCGGTCGATAGCAACTATATTTATACTGTTGAAGGGAATGATAATGACCGGGTCACTTGGAACTTGTACTATCGCTCGACCGGAATTGACAAGGACGAATCCTCGCATTATATCTATTGGGTCGGAAGGCCGAATTATACAACGTCTTCCACTCCGACATCAGCCTCGGTAACGGAGAAGCTCAGCCAGGTCGCTGCCGAATTCCCCAGCGGTACTTACTGGACAGACAGCTTTGATGACGCTGTCAAGAGTTACGGGTTCGCTGGCATGGTTATCTACCGCGTTTTCGGCAATTCTACCGTCTCGGGAAAAACGTATCGCTGGTGGAACTACGCAGGCGAGAGCGAAAGCGGCATGGTGACAGTCGGCCAGGTCGCCACCTGTACTGAAGCCAACGTCAAAGACCTGCTGAAAAGCGCAAGGCCGGGAGATATCCTCCAATTCAACAAGGGAACAGACGTTCGACAGCACAGTATGGTAATATATAGTCTCACGCCGACCGGGCTTGAAGTCTATGAATGCAACTGGACAGCAGATCCGGAGTACTATGTCGGTTTGAGAGAACTGACTTTCCAAGAACTCGCGGCCCGACAGACCTATGGCGGACAAACACGTGGGACCTTGTCTCTCCTCACCTCAGATAACTGGGACAGTATTAACGGCGAAGCATATTCCTGTAGCATCTCCTACAATGCAACGGGTGGTACAGGGGCCCCCAGTACACAGACCAAGGCCCATGCGACGGCCCTGACCCTCTCCTCCACCACACCTTCTCGCGCAAGCTCCTCCGCAGGGAGCTACACCGTGACGCTGAACGCTAACGGCGGAAGTGTTAGCACGACGAGCCTGACGGCAGCAAGGACTACCAGTTACAGCTTCAAGAATTGGAACACGTCATCCAATGGGAGCGGTCTCAGTTACGCCCCGGGAGCCAGCTACACGGTGAATGCCTCAGCGACGCTCTACGCTCAGTGGAACAGCAGCACCAGCACGGCGGCGGTGACCCTACCCACACCTACCAGAACGGGATACACCTTCAAGGGGTGGGCTACCAGCAGCAGCGCGACCAGCGGCACGACGGGAAGTTACACGCCCAGCGGCAACGTAACTCTGTATGCCATCTGGCAGGCCAACACCTATACGATCAACATCAATGCAAACGGAGGAACATCCAGTACATCGTCTTTCCAGGCGGCCTTTAACGGAACATATAGTATTTCGCCCAATTATGTATACAGAGCGGGATATTACCTGCAGGGATGGCATCTGTTCCGCCCCGCAGATCAAAAGTGGTATGCGGCAGACAGCAATTGGGTGAATGTTGGCTGGTTTACTGAGGCAGAGATTTCGGCAAACGGTTATGTCAAACAGATCTACACACCGAATCTCACAATGACTGTGGACTCTTCCTGGCTGAGTCAAGCATCCGGTGTCGTGATCGATTCGTTTACCATCTATGCCATTTGGCAGTCTTACACCTCCACGTTCAGCTTTAACCCCAACGGCGGCGCCGGTAGCGCTGATCCGGTTCAGGTCATTCTCGGTGACCAAATCACATTCCCGGGAAGCCAGTTTTCAAGGGATGGCTACAGTCTCCGCGGCTGGCTGGGATATCGGGAAAACGACGCTAAGTATGCGGTTGAATTTGAGGGCTGGTTCACGCAGGCGGAGCTCGATTCTGCCGGGATCACGGCAACAGTATATCCCGAAGACCTTTCCTTCGAGTTCAACACATCATGGACCGAAGGGATCGACGGTCCGTGCAGCTTTACCATGTATGCTATCTGGGAAGCGAACAGCTATGCGATCACCTACGACGCCAACGGCGGCACCGGCGCTCCTGCGGCGCAGACCAAGACCCATGACGTGGCTCTGACCCTGTCGACGATCCAGCCCACCCGGGCCGACGAAACCGCAGGCAGCTATACGGTGCTTCTGGACCCGAATGGCGGCAGCGTGAGCCAGGACACCCTGACGGCGGCACGGACTACCAGCTACACGTTCAACAACTGGAACACGGCGGCCAACGGCAGCGGCACGACCTATGCCTCCGGTGCCAGCTATACGGCCAACGCGGCGGCCACGCTGTACGCCCAGTGGAACAGCAGCACGACAACGGCGGCGGTGACGCTGCCCACGCCCACCCGCGAGGGCTTTACCTTCAAGGGCTGGGCCACCAGCGCCAGCGCCACCAGCGGCACAACAGGCAGCTACACCCCCACCGACAATGTGACTCTGTATGCGGTCTGGGAGCAGAACATGCCGGAGACGGACTCCAAGCTCGTGGTCGGCAGCGGCAGGGTCCGCGTCGGCCAGGAGATCCAAGTCCCCGTCCGGATCGAGGAGAACCCTGGCGTGGTTTCCATTGAGATCAGCGTGCATTATGACGAGACGGTGCTGGAGTGGACGGCGGTGACGGCCGGTGAATACGGCGGCACCTTCCTGGGAGAGGCCGGCGAGATTCTGACCTGGTATGCGGACGATCCGCGAGAGAACGAGACCAAGGACGGCGTCTTCGCCACTCTGACCTTCCGGGTGAAGGATGACGCGGCTGCCGGCACGACCCAGATCTCCGTCAGCTATGATGAGGACAATATCTACAACGCCGACGAGGAGAACCAGCCCTTCCAGACGGTGCCGGGCGAGATCGAGATCTTCACCTATATCCCCGGCGATATCAACGGCGACGGTATCGTGAGCAACAAGGATCTGACCCGCCTGCAGCGCTATCTCAGGGGGCAGAACCTGGAAGTGGTGGAAGCCGCATTGGACGTGAACGGCGACGGCAAGATCAGCAACAAGGACGCCACCCGCCTGCAGCGCTATCTCAAACACGGCGACGTGGAGATCTACTGAGTCAACCCGGAATTCGGAGTTCGGAATTCGAAAAGAAACCACAACGCAAAACGAGCAGGGACGCAGCGATTTCGCTGCGTCCTTGTTTTTTGGGGGCACTGCGGCAGCGAATACTTTGTCACCTGCAGCGAGCGTACTTCCTCCGCTTGTCATCCTGAGCGAGCCCAAGGGGCGAGTCGAAGGATCCCGGGATCGGGTTCCGGCCGAAAGATTTCAAGCTGTTCGATTGGTTGATCGTATCAGCTGCGGATTCCGCGTTCCGTATGCCGCATTTTCACATCGCTCTTGTATTTTGTTGTATTGTTTGGTAAAATAACTATATTCTGGGGGTGAAGGACATCAACGCATGGAACGACATTCTGAGCGGCTTTGATTTCAGCGGCTTGCGGGAAATCCTGATTCGCGTGATCCCGTCTCTGCTGTGCATCACACTGCATGAACTGGCTCACGGCTTCACGGCCTATGCGCTGGGAGACGACACGGCCAAAAACGCCGGACGGCTCACCCTGAACCCCATCAAGCATCTGGACCCCATGGGTCTGCTGATGATGGTGATCTTCCGCTTCGGCTATGCAAAGCCGGTGCCGGTGAACATGATGAAATTCCGCAATCCCAAGCGGGGCATGGCCGTCACCGCTCTGGCGGGGCCTATGAGCAACGTGGTCATCGCGGCGGTCTTCCTTTTCCTCTATGGCCTGTTTCTGCCTGGCCTTTACGGGAAGGGGGAAGCGGCGCAGATCGTGCTGGAAATGCTGCAGACGACTTATTACCTGAGCCTGGCCATGGGCGTCTTCAATCTCCTGCCCATCCCGCCGCTGGACGGGTCCAAGGTCCTGTTTTCCCTCCTGTCCGACGAGGGCTATCTGAAACTGATGCAGGTGGAGCGCTACGGCTTCATCATTCTGGCGGTGCTGCTCTATACGGGCCTGCTGAGCAGGCCGCTGACCTGGCTGGTGACCCATGGCCTGGAACTGCTTCTTCCTTTGGCGAACTGGGGCCTGTCCCTGGGAAAAATGATCTTTTTGGCTGGTACGTGATGGAAAACCCCAATTTTCATCTGCAGGGCATCGTCCACGAGAAGGACGAGCTGCAGGACTTTGAAGGGCCCCTGAGCCTGATCCTGCAGCTGCTGCAAAAGAACAAGATCGAGATCCGGGACCTGCAGATCTCCCTGATCCTGGACCAGTATCTGGCCTGGATGGACGAGATGCAGAGCATGGACCTGGAGATCGCCAGCGAATTCGTGCAGATGGCCTCCCATCTGCTGTATATCAAGACCCGCACGCTCCTCAGCGCCGAGGAAGAGGTCTCAGAGCTGGAGGTGCTGATGGAATCCCTGGAGCAGCTCAAGGCCCGGGACAACCTGGGCGCCGTCCGCCAGGTGCTGCCGGCGCTGAAAACCGCCTCGGAGCGGGGGCTGCTGTACTTCCCCAAGCTGCCCGAGCCCATGCCGAAAAGCGCCAGGGAGTACGAATACCGGCACGATCCGGTGGACCTGCTGAAGGCGCTGCGGGCCGTGTTTTCCCGGGGTCTGCGCGTGCCGGAGGAGGAAGAGCGCCTCAGCGCCGCCATCCCCAGCCGCATCGTCTACAGCGTGCGCAGCAAGAGCCGGGAGCTCCTGGAGCGGCTGCGCCTGGGTCCCGCCATGCTGGAGGAGCTGTACGCGCGCTGCGCCACCCGCTCGGAGCTGGTGGCCACCTTCCTGTCGGTGCTGGAGCTGTGCAGCATGGGCAGCGTGCATATCGACCGGGAGGAGACCGGCTACCGCCTGGAGTACGTGGGCGGCGAGCTGGAAGAGCTCCTGGAGAAAATCGAGGACTGATTTCGAGGATAGTGTAGGATATGGATATTTCTGCCGCCCTTGAGGCTATACTGTTTGCGGCGGGGGAGAGCGTGCCCCTGGCCCGGCTGTCCCTGGTGCTGGACACCGACGAGACGGAGCTGGGCCAGATCGCCGCGGAGCTGGCCGACCGCTATGAGCGGGAGGGACGGGGCATCCGCATCCTGCGGCTGGACGACAAGCTGCAGATGTGCTCCGACCCGGACTACGCCCCCTATGTGATCAAGGCCCTGGAGCAGCGCAGGCCCCCCATGCTCTCCCAGAGCGCGCTGGAGACCCTGGCCATCGTGGCCTACTTCCAGCCGGTGACCCGGGCCTATATCGACCGGGTCCGGGGGGTGGACAGCTCCTATACCGTGAGTTCCCTGCTGGAGCGGGGCCTCATTGAGGTCGCCGGTCGGCTGGAGGCTCCGGGCCGTCCCGCCCTCTTCCGCACTACCGACGTGTTCCTGCGCACCATGGGCGTCTCAGAGCTGTCCCAGCTGCCGCCCCTGCCGGATCTGGCGGGGAGCGAGGGCGCGGACAAGCTCCAGCAAGCCATCGACGAACTGCAAAATGCCGCCGGGGACGACCAGCTGCGCATCAGCGAGGTCATGGACCCGGCAAAGGAGGCATGACATTTGGTTGGTTGGATCATCCTCGGCGTTTTTCTCGCCCTGCTGGCCCTGATCCTGTTCCTCCCCCTGGGAGTGGATCTGGGCAACGAGGGGGGGCAGTTTCACCTGTCGGCCAAGGCCGGCTGCATCCTGATTCAGCTGCTGCCCAAGACCGGGAAAAAGCCCAAAAAGCCCAAGGAAAAGAAGAAAACGAAGAAAAAGAAGGCGCAGGCCGAGGAAGAGGGGGAGGAACCCGAGCCCAAGCCCAAGAAAAAGCGCTCCCTGCCCTTCAATCGGGATGAGCTGCTGGAGCTGGCGCGGGTGGCCCTCAGGGGCATCGGCAGATTCGGCCGCGCCTGGCATGTGGACCGCTTCGTGCTCCACTATGTGGCCGCGGGGGACGATCCCTATGACACGGCCATGACCTACGGCAAGCTTAACGGCGTGCTGGCCACCCTGGCGCCGCTGTGTCATAAGCGCTTTCACGTGCGGGACTGCAGCGTCTGGACCGACGTGGATTTCACGGCGGACAAGACCTTTTTGGAGTTCGGCCTGGCCATGACCATCACGCTCTGGCGCATCCTCGGGGTTGTCAACCGCCTCGCCTTCGGCGCGCTTCGGATCCTGATCCGCAGCAAGCGCAGGAAGAAGAAAGAGGCGAAGACCCTGAAAAAGGCCCAGAAGGCGGCAGGGACCGCTCCGGAAGAGCTTCCGGCGGCCGGGGCCGCTCCCGAAACAGATCAGAAAGAAAATACAGAAAACATACAGGAAGAGGAAAGGATGGCAGCAAATGGATAACATCAACCCGATCGGTGAACTCATGCAGTCCACCATGGAAAATGTCAAGAACATTCTCAAGGTCGACGAGGTTGTGGGCGAACCCATCTACACGCCCGACGGCATCACCCTGGTCCCCATCTCCCGCATCAGCGTGGGCTTCGGCGGCGGCGGCGTGGAGTTCACGCCCAAGAAGGCCGGCAGCCGTCCCTACGGCGGCGGCAACGCCACCGGCGTGAAGATCGAGCCTATCGGCTTCCTGGTGATCAAAGAGGGCAGCGTCCGGATGATCAACATCACCCCGCCCGCCAGCACCACCGTGGACCGCATCATCGACCTGGTACCCCAGGTGATGGACAAGGTGGACGCCTTTATCAACAAACAGCAGGACAAGTAAGAAGAGGATCAAGCCGCCATAAGCACCGCCTGGCTCTTGGGCGGTGCTTATACTGATATCTGATAGAAATCTCGGAATCTTTCCGGCAGAATTCGTGCCAACCTTCGTTGAAGGCCTTGACCATATATCTCCATTATGCTCTGCGGCCTTCGTCTCGTCTGGCGCAAATTCTGCTCGGAAATCTTGATCGACCTTTCTATCAGGTATCAGTATTTGCGGTTTTTGGGAAAGGGAAGAAGCACATGGCGGAGAGACTGCAGAAGCTCATCGCGGCCTCCGGGCTGATGGCCCGCCGGAAGGCGGAGGAGGCCATCGAGGCCGGCCGCGTCACGGTCAACGGCCGCGTCGCCCGGCTGGGCGAGAGCGCCGACCGGGACATAGACCGGATCCTGCTGGACGGCAGGGAGCTGCCGCGCGGGGAGCAAAAGGTTTACATAATCTTGAACAAGCCCCGGGGCGTGGTCTGCTCTCTGCGGGACGAGAAGGGCCGCCGGGATGTGACCGAGCTGGTCCGGGACCTGCCGGAGCGGCTGTTTCCCGTGGGCCGGCTGGACATGGACTCCGAGGGCCTGCTGCTCATGACCAACGACGGGGACTGGGCCAATCTGCTGACGCATCCCTCCCACGAGGTGGAAAAGTGCTATCTCACCTGGGTGAAGGGGGAGAGGATCCCCGCCGCCCTGGAGAAGCTGCGCTGCCCCATGGAGATCGACGGCCATCCCATCCGCCCGGCCCGGGTGGAGCTGCTGGAGGAGCTGCCCGGCGGGGCGAAGCTCTCCGTCACCATTCACGAGGGGCGCAACCGCCAGGTCCGCAAGATGTGCGAGCAGGCGGGCCTCCGCGTCACCCGGCTGTGCCGGGTGCGGGAGGGGAGCCTGCGGCTGGGCGATCTGAAGTCCGGCCAGTGGCGTAAGCTCACGGCGGCAGAGGTGGAGCGCCTGCGGAAGGAGGGGAGCCTGTGACGGATCTGGTGGTCATCGGCGGCGGTCCCGCCGGGATGATGTGCGCCCTTCAGGCGGCCGGACGGGGGCTCTCGGTCACCCTGCTGGACAGGAACCAAATGCTGGGGCGCAAGCTGCGCATCACGGGCAAGGGCCGCTGCAACGTGACCAATGCCTGCGATACCCGGGAGTTCATGGCCAACATCCCCGGGGACGGGCGCTTTCTCTACAGCGCCATGAGCCGCTTCGGCACCCGGGAGCTCATGGCTTTTTTTGAGAGCCTGGGCGTGCCCTTGAAGGTGGAGCGGGGCAACCGGGTCTTCCCGGTGTCCGACAACGCCAACGACATTGCCGACGCTCTGGCGCGAGAGTGCAAACGGCTGGGAGTCCGGACCCTGCGCACGTCCGCCCGGGAGGTCCTGACGGAAAACGGCGCGGTGGCGGCAGTTCTCACCGACCAGGGGCGGATCGACTGCCGGGCGGCGGCCCTCTGCACCGGCGGCCTCAGCTATCCCAAGACCGGCTCCGACGGGACGGGCTATCGGATCGCCGAAAAGCTGGGCCATACGGTGACGCCTCTGCGGCCCTCCCTGGTGCCCCTGGAGAGCCCGGACGCGTATTGCGCCGAGATGCAGGGCTTCTCCCTGCGGAACGTGACGCTCTCGGCCTACGAGGACGGAAAGCTGGTCTTCCGGGAGCTGGGGGAGATGCTCTTTACCCACTTCGGGGTCTCCGGGCCCCTGGTGCTCTCGGCCAGCGCCAAGATGCGGCGCATGGGCAGCGCGGACTACCGGCTGGAGATCGACCTGAAGCCGGCCCTGGACGAGAAGAAGCTGGACGCCAGGCTCCTGCGGGACTTTGAAAAGTATGCCAACCGGGAATTTCAAAACGCCCTGGGGGATCTGGCCGGGCGGGCGATGATCCCGGTGCTGGTCAAGCTCTCGGGGATCCCGGGAGACACCAAGGTCCACGACCTCACCCGGGAGCAGCGGCAGGCCCTGCTGCACCTGCTGAAGGCCTTTCCGGTGCGCGTTTCCGGCGCCCGGCCCATTGACGAGGCCATCGTTACTGCCGGCGGCGTCAGCACGCGGGAAGTAAACCCGCGAACCATGGAGTCCAAGCTGGTTCGCGGCCTGTATTTTGCCGGCGAGGTCCTGGACCTGGACGCCTACACCGGCGGCTTCAATCTGCAGATCGCCTGGTGCACCGGCTTTGTGGCCGGAAACGCGGCCGCGGCGGCGGAATCGTGAAAAGCCGGCGGAGCCTGGGACCTTGGGATCCCGGGGAAAAAGACCGGCCGAACGGATGCAGGAACCTTGCGACATGGGCTTGTAGAAGGATAGCCCTGTATGTTATAATCTTCCAGAGGTGATGAAACATGGATTACATGTCTGAATATCGCAGCAAGCTCCGCTCCGCCGAAGAGGCGGTGCGCCTGGTCAAGGACGGGGATTGGGTGGACTACGGCTCCAACAACGGCTACCCTCCCACCTTGGACGCGGCCCTGGCCGCGAGAAGGGACGAGCTTCACCACGTGAAGGTCCGCGGCAATCTGCTGCGGGGCCCCGTGGCCGTGGCGGAGTGCGACCCCAGCCAGGAGCATTTCGTTTACAACACCTGGCACTGCTCCGGTTATGAGCGCAAGCTCTGCGACCAGGGGCGGGCCTTCTTTACCCCCATGCTCTTCCGGGATCTGGACCGCTACTATCACCAGTTCCTGACGGTGGACGTGGCCATGCTCTCCGTGGCCCCCATGGACGATGCGGGCAACTTCAACCTCTCCGGCGCCCTGGGCGCGGAGCGGGGCATTGCGGACACCGCGAAGAAGATCATCGTGGAGGTCAACGAGAACATGCCCCGGGTGAAGGGCGACCCCGCGGGCGTCTCCATCCCCCTGAGCCGGGTGGACGCCATCGTGGAGGCGGGCGCTCTGCCCCTCTGGGAGATGAAGTCCCCGGAGCCCACGGAGCTGGACCGGCAGATCGCCGGGCATGTGCTGCCCCTGATCCCCGACGGGGCGGTGATCCAGCTGGGCATCGGCGGCATGCCCAACGCCCTGGGCGAGCTGCTGGCGGAGTCCGACCTGAAGGACCTGGGCATGCACACCGAGCTCTGCTCCGACGGCTATTTGGCCCTCTTCAAGGCGGGAAAGCTCACCAACGCGAAAAAGACCCTGCACCCCGGGAAAGGGGTACTGGGCCTTGCCATCGGCTCCCAGGAGCTCTTCGACTGGATCAACGAGAACGACGGCATCATGGGCGCGCCCCTGAGCTATGTGAACAATCCCTGGGTGATCGCTCAGAACGAGAAGATGATCTCCATCAACGGCTGTCTGAACGTGGATCTCTACGGCCAGGTGGCCTCCGAGAGCGCCGGCACCCGCCAGATCAGCGGCACCGGCGGCCAGCTGGACTTTGTCACCGGCGCGGCCATGTCCAAAGGCGGCCGGGGCTTTTTGTGCCTGACCTCCACCTTCATGGACAAGAAGGGTCAGCTCCACTCCCGGATCCTGCCCCAGATGGGCGGTGATATCATCACCACGCCTCGCAGCCAGGCGCCCACCATCGTCACCGAGTACGGCGCGGCGGAGCTTACCGGCCGCAGCACCTGGGAGCGGGCGGCCCGGCTCATCGACATCGCCCATCCGGACTTCCGGGAGGAGCTGATCCGCAGGGCCGAGGAGCAGCACATCTGGCTGCCCTCCAACAAGAGATAAACGGACCCGCAGCGCCGAACATCCCGATGCTCGGGAAGCAAAGCGACGCGCGGGAAGCGTGCGACGATCCAAGCTTGCCCGTGACGATCCAAGCTCTGCTTGCTCGGCGAAAAAACAGGGGCTTGAAAAAGGAGAACGAACGATGGACCGATATGAGCGAATGATGGATGCAGCCTGCGCTGCGCGAAAAGAACAGGACGTCGCTGCCCAGATCCTTGTGACCGAAACGATAGACGGCGATATCTGTGCCTTTGCCAACGATCTGAGCCAGACCGGGGAAGAGAGCTTCCTCGCAACCCAGCAGGGGACGATCTCTGCGCTGCTGTGCGTATGGAGGAATGGGCAGATCGACGTACCCAGTATGCGCGTGCGGCAGGGGCTCCTGCGAGCAGACGCGCAGAATGCCGACGCGCTGGTTTATCTGCAGGGCGAAAACGGGATAGTTACGAGGCTCTTGGCCAAGACTGTCTGAAAGAGGCGATCCAATGTATATCGACAATATGCTGTACCGGGGACGCCCGGAGGGGGAGCGGATCCCCAAGGAGACGCGCTGCTACGACCTGCTGGACAGCCTGGACATCGAATACTTCCGGGTGGACCACGAGCACGCCGACACCATTGCCGACTGTGAGCTGGTGGAGGGCCTGCTGGGCTGCCAAATCTGCAAGAACCTGTTTTTGACGAACCGCCAGCAGACGGACTTTTATCTGCTCATCATGCCGGGGGAGAAACCCTTCAAGACCAAGCTCCTCTCCAAGCAGATCGGCTCGGCAAGGCTGAGCTTCGCGGGACCGGAGCACATGGAGAGGCTGCTGGACATCACCCCGGGCTCCGTCAGCGTTCTGGGCCTGATGAACGATCATGACAGGGCCGTGCGCCTGCTGGTGGACCGGGACCTGCTGCGGGAGGAGAACTTCGGCTGTCACCCCTGCATCAACACCTCCAGCCTGCGCTTCCGCACGGCGGATCTCTTTGAGAAGATCCTGCCCGCCCTGGGCCGGGAGCCCACCTTCGTAGACCTGCCCTGGGTGGTGGAGGACTAAGACGGAGCGGTCCGGCCATGGGCTCCTTGAACCTGGCATGAAAAGTGCAGTCGGAAAATACCCGCTTTTTCGCTTTGCCCTTGCCTCTCCCCGCGCCGGGGAGAGGTGTCGCGAAGCGACGGAGAGGGGCCGCTTGACCAGGGTTCCTTCTCCTCTCAGGGGCGGCCTTTGTACCTGCCCAAGTATCGCACATAGACATAGGAAAATCCGTTTCCCAGTGAAACGGGTTTTCCTTTAATACCGGCCTGCGAGGGCTGTTCAAGCCCCGCAAGACCCGACCCGGCCTGATCGATCGAAGGAAAGGAGGCCGCATCATGATAAAGCAGAAAAGAAACACCTGGCTGTTCATCGGCTTCCTGCTTCTGGCGGGGATCGCCAATCTGATCAGTCGGCTTCCCGGTTCTGAGACAAGTACACTGATGACCTGCGTCAACTATCTGACGTATATCGGTCTTCTGCTGTTCTGGATCGAGGCGGTCCGGACCAGGCTTCTTCCCACCGCTGCCAGAACCAGCATCCTCAGCGCGGCGTTTCTGATGCTGCTGCATATGCTGCTGCGGATCTTCAAGTACCGCTTTGCGGTGAGCGTCGTCGCCCTGCGCTATGCCGTCTGTGCCTACTGGATCCCCCAGATGCTGATCCCGGCGCTGTTCCTGATGACCTGCATCCGGATCCGGCGGGGCGGGCAGGAAAAGAGAAGGTGGAATGAGGATCTGCTCCTGATCCCGGCGGGGTTCCTGGCTCTGCTGGCAATGACCAACGACATGCATTCGCTGGTCTATGTTCCCCAGATCCCACGCTCGGAGTTTATCCTAAATACGGGCACCTATCGCTATGGGCCCGCTTTCTGGATCATGAATGCGTGGATGATCGGCGCAACGGTATCGGGACTCTTTCTGCTTTACCGTTTTTCCGGGCGGATGCCGAAAAAGGCCCTGCGGCTCATTACGGGCATCGCCGGTCTGTGGGGCGGTCTGATCCTCCTGAACCTTCTGGTCCTTGACCGGCTCCCGGGCGGTTTTCACATGTACAACAACCCGGAGATCCACATTTTCTGTATGCTGGGCGTTTTCGAGATCTGCATCCGCTATCGCCTGATCCCCTATAACGAGAACTATTCAGCCTTCTTCCGAAAGCTGCAGATCCCGTCGGTTATCACAGACCGGGCCTTCCGGCCCGTATACTGTACGGACGCCACATTTTCCGTCGAACCGGAACTCCTGAAAACCGCATCAAAGGAGCCTGTTTCGTTGACGCCGGATCAGAAGCTCTGCGGGAAGGCGATCCGGGCCGGCTATGCTTTCTGGGTGCAGGAGGAAAGCGCCGTGCACCGGGCGCAGGAACGGCTTTTGGAAGCCAATGAGATGATCGAACAGGAAAACGACCTGATCCGCGCGGAGACGGAGCAGAAGGAGCAGGACGCCTATCTGCAGTCCCGGCACCGGATCTATCATGAGATCGCCGAAGAGCTGTATCCCTGCCAGAAGAAGATCACGCAGATCCTGAACGAAGCAGTTCCCGGAGCGGAAGACTTCAAACAGAAGATCGCTTTTGTCTCTGTCCTGAACGCGTATGTAAAGAGAAAAACCAACCTTCTCCTCCTGGCTGCCGAAAACGAAACGCTGAGCAAGAACGAGCTGTTTCTTGCCCTGCAGGAATCGGCAAATTATCTGTCGTTGGCCGGGCTTCAGACGACGGTGGCGAAAACGGAAGCAAAGCAGATGCCCCCCGCTGTGCTCCTCTCCCTGTATGACGCCTTTGAAGCGCTGGCGGAGCAAGTGCGGGGCAGGGCGCCTTCCCTCATGGTGTCCTGGTATGGGGACGGCCTGCGCCTTGCCGCGGAAGCGGAGAACGAGCCGGACACATCTAAAATCCTTCTGCCGGTCCGGTTCCGCAGGAGCGAGGATGTCCTGTATATAGATATCCTTTCGGGAAAGGGCGGCGAACCGGCATGACGATCCATGAAGCCCTGTTTTCCCCGACAGGCGAGCCGCTCATGACAGTCTGTCTGCTGCTCCTGACCCTGCAGATGGCCCTGATTTTGGCCTCTTTCCGCAATAATAGAAGCGGGAGGATAAAGGCCTTGTATTTCCTGCCGTTTGCGTTAGGCTTTGCCTTCTTCTATCTGCTGATGCTGGATATCTGCTGGGCGCATGATGATACGAACGGGGAAAAAGCGCGTCCCGCGATCCTCGCGGCTTTCGGCTCGCTGCCCCTTGCCGTCATGCTCCTCCTGGAGCTCCTGCTTGCGCTTGCCCTGATCGCCGCTTTCCGGGATTTCATGCGATACAGGAAAAGCCGCCCGAGCTTTGAGAGCGTCAAGGAGACCATGGACCTGCTCCCCGTGGGGATCGCCTTCGCAAAGCCGGACGGGACGGTGGTTTTCAGCAATCTTGCCATCAACAGCCTCTCCCGCGCGCTGACGGGGAGAGAGTTCACGGATCTGGAAGTGTTCCGCGGTATCACGGCGGGGGAGAAGGAAGCGCAGCTCACCCTGCCCGACGCCGCCGTGTGGCAGCTTACAAGCGACACGCTGGATGTGGACAGCGAGGAGTATGTCCAGCTCACTGCCGCGGATATTTCCGAACAGGCGGCGATCACAAGGCGGCTGGAAGAGAAGAACGCCAAGCTCCGGGACATCCACATGCGCCTGGATATTTACAACAGGCAGGCGGACCGGATCGTTATCGCCCAGGAGCTGCTGACCGCCCGCATGGCCGTCCACAACGAGGTGGGGAACGTGCTTTTGGAGAGCAGGCATTACCTGCAGGATCCGGCTTCCTTCGACGAGGAAAAGCTGCTCCAGGCGCTGAAAAACACCAACACCTATCTTCTCCGGGAATACGAGGAGGACGATACCGCAAGGGACCCTCTGGCCGAGGCGCTGGAGACGGCGGAGGCCATCGGCGTGGATGTGGCCATCACCGGTCTTATCCCGGCAAAGGATCCCTTCCGGGCCATCCTGGCCGCCGCAGTCAGCGAATGCGCTTCCAATGCCGTCAAGCACGCAGACGGCGACGCGCTTTCGGTCCTGATCCAAAGCACGGACGCGGAGATCTCCTATGTTTTGCAGAGCAACGGAGAAGCACCCGCGCTGCCGATCCGGGAGACCGGCGGCCTGAAGTCCCTGCGGACGCTGGTGGAAAAAGAGAAGGGGACGATGCAGACGGCGGCCGCTCCTGCCTTTACCCTAACGATCCGCCTGCCTGTGTCAAGCGAGCCCCTTTCTCCTTCCTCCTGAGCGAGCGAAGCGAGCCGAAAGATCTGATTCGGCCAAAACATCAAAAAAATGGGCCGTTCGGCCCATGACAAACCCTTCTCCATTTCGTATAATATACTTGTATGAGTATGGGGAAGGGGTTTTTATACCCATTTTCCGATAAAGCGAGGTGATCCTGTGTGAGCGGCAAGATCAGAGTGCTGGTCGTAGACGACCAGTACGTGGCGAGGAGCTTTTTTGAGATCCATGTGGAGATGACCAGGCGCTATGAGCTGGCCGCCTCTCTGGCCAACGCGGAGCAGGCCGTCGCCTGGTGTATGGAGCATCCGGTGGATCTGGTGATCATGGACGTGATGATGAAATACGGGCTGGACGGCTTGACCTGCGCCAGAACCATCAAGAACAATCACCCCCAGATCCGGATCATCCTGACCACCTCCACGGCGGAGGCCAAATGGATCGAGAAGGCGAAGAAAGCCAGGATCGACAGCTTCTGGTTCAAGGAATACGCCGATATCCCCCTGACAGAGGTCATGGACCGCACGATGAACGGGGAATCGGTCTACCCGGACATCGCGCCCAATCCGGACTTCGGAGAGGGCTCGAAATACGATCTTTCGGAACGGGAACTGGAAGTGCTGCGGGACCTGACCCGCAACCTGACCAACGAGGAGATCGCGGAAGACCTGAACATTTCCCCGCGCACCGTAAAGCGCCACATTGAGAACATGCTCGCCAAGACCGGCTACAAGAGCCGGGTGGACCTGGCGGTGAACGCCAAGGCCCTGGGCCTGGTGGTCCATGAGGACGACCGGACGAAAAACCGGCCCGACCCATAAGAAACGGAGGCTTGTCTGCGCTTCCGCCCTGCGCCCGTAGGGGCGACCTTTGGTCCCCGACTGTGCTTCCCCCAGCGGGGGAAGCTCCCCTCCAGTGCGTACATTGGAGGGGTGATGAGGGAGAAGACCGCGCTCAAACGTCCCCGCAGCGCCAAGCATCGCTCGGCGAAAAACAGGAGAGGAACGCGAAACGAGGGGACACCGGGCAATGCCCGGTGCTGCGGCCCCCGCCCTCTGCGCTCTCATGCTTCAAATCTCTTGCCCGTTTTTGCCGCGCTCCTTTTCTCGGCGCAGGTGCCGAAAAGCGCGGAAACCATCCTGGAATCGTGTACGCAATCAAACCCAACTGCCGCTGCAACAAAATGACGGAGGTGCCTTGTATGAACCACAACGCGAAGAGACTTCTAAGCCTGCTGCTGGCGCTGATCTTCTGCGTCAGCCTGTTCCCCTCTGCCGCCCTGGCGGAGGAGCCGGGGGAGATCACCCCGGCGGAGGAGCCAGCGCCACCGGCGGAGACCACGGAACCCGCGGAGGAGCCCGCTCCCGAGGACCCGGAGCCCGAGGTTCCGGAGCCCGAGGTTCCGCTTCCCGAGGAGGACCCGGCCGAGGAGCCGGAGGCCGCGCCCGAGCCGGAGCCCGATCCCGACGAGCCCCAGGACAGCACTCACTACTTCGTCACCCAGCCGGAGACCGAGGACGCGGACCCGGACAACGGTGTGGACGTCACCTGGGAGACCAACTTCACGCCCGAAAGGGTCGTCGTCGTGAAGAAGAAGCTGAGCAACTACACCTACAGCGAGCACGCGGAGGTCCCCGGCCCCTACAGCACCAGCATGTCCTACCACTTCGACTACGGCGAGGCCAGCACTGACTACAACTACCTGATCTACGCCTATTACGACACCGGCTATGTCCACAGCCTGGAGTTTCGCATCTACAATACCCGCAGGGCCTTTACCGTCTCGCCGTCGGGCGGGACCATCAACCCCGGCGGACAGCGGACCCTGTCCTGGACCACCAACTTTACACCCACCAAGGTGGAGCTGCGCTACTGGAACCGAGGTGAGACGGAAAACGACGCCCGAACGGCCCGGACCTTTACCAACCCCGGCATCCTGCAGCGCACCATGAACGTGGTCGTCACCTACGACCAGATGGCAAGCTCGCCAAACTGGGTGGCGGTGGCCTATTACGGCGACCACGAGTACGATACCGTCACCAGCAACACCTTCACCATCCAGCTGACCGGGCGCTCGTTCACCACCCAGCCCGCGGACTGCAGCATCGAGCCGGACGGGGTCGTCCCCGTCCAGTGGGGCACCGACTTCGTGCCCACGAAGGTGCAGCTTGGCTATACCATCTCGTCGTCTACCTTCTACCCCGTGGTGACCATCACCAGCGGCCTGGCGAAAAACATGGGGACTTTCCTGGACTATAACACGGCGAACCAGGGCAGCTCCACCTGGTGCATCGCCGCCTGGTATGACGAGGGGAAGGTGGAGTTCAGCAACAACTTCACCATCACCCGGACCAACCGGGTCTTCCTCCAGAGCCCGGAGGGCGGCGAGATGGACCCGGGCGATACGCTCACGCTGAACTGGGAGACCAACTTTGAGCCCACCAGGATCGAGATCGGCTACATCTCCTCCTGGGACAACAGCTTCAACGTGATCGACACCGTGACGGAGGAGCTGAGCACCGGCATGAGCTATGAGCTGAGCTATACTCAGCTCCCCACCTTGTATTACACCTATGAACTGGTAATCAGGGCGTATCACGACGGAACGAGTTTTATGAACTATGCCTCGTCGGCGCAGTTCCAGGTCAAACATAATTCTCCGCAGTTCCTCTCTTATCCCGAAAGCCCGCAGCGGATCAACACCGGCGGAAATGTCCGGCTCGACTGGGAGACCAACTTCGTGCCCTCCAAGGTGGTGATCCAGGCAAAGGACTGGAGCGGAGGCAATTACTATGATGTCGTGACGATCTCCGCCAACCTGGGCAAGAAGATGTACAGGAACCTGAACGACAGCCTGATGCCCAGCGCCGCTTACCTGCGCGTTGTCGCCTACTACAATTACACGCCCGTCAATTCGCTTCAAATCGAGCTTACGCGGGTCAACGCCGACCGCTGCGGCGACCATCTGACCTGGACCCTGGACGACGGGGTGCTGACCATCACCGGCACCGGCCCCATGTGGGACTTCAACCAGGGCACCTCTCCCTGGTACGGCCGCCGCAACGAGGTCAAGAAGGTGGTGATCTCCGACGGCGCCACAACGATCGGCAAATTCGCCTTCTACAGCTGCACCTATCTGACCAGGGCCAGCATTCCCGCCAGCGTGACGGCCTGTTCGCAGTACACCTTCCTGTCCTGCAGCAATCTGAACTGGGTGTACTACGACGGCTTCCGCAGCCAGTGGGAGCAGATCGACATCCCCGCCAGCAACTATGAGCTGCTGCACGCCGACAGAGGCTACCTCTATCGCAGCGGCACCATCTCGGGCACCGACGTTTCCTGGATCCTGGACGGCGAAACCGCCCGGCTGCTGCTCACCGGCTCCGGCGGCAGCGGGATCCATGTCACCGCGCCCTGGGAGCAGTGGGGCGAACGGATCCAGGAGATCGAAATCCAGGAGGGCATCGACACCGTCTGGGAGGATGCCTTTTCGGACTGCGTCAACGTTACGACGGTCAAGCTCCCCGGCAGCCTTGCAGAAGTGGAGAGCGGGGCCTTCGGCAGCTGCACGGCGCTGGAGGACGTGTATTACAACAACCTGCAGGTCAAGTGGAATTCCCTGGTGTACAGCCATATCGCCTCCGGCAACGAACCGCTGCTGAACGCGACGATCCACACCGCCGCCCAGGTGCAGCAGCTCACCGCCGACCTGTCCTGGTCCCTGGACGACGACGGACTGCTCCGGATCTACGTGGATGATTCTCTCATGGGCAGCGGGGATGAGCTGGACATCCCCGACTACACCAACGCCAATTTGCCGCCCTATTATTCCGGCAGCATCAAAAGCGTGCGCATCGAGAGCGGTGTCACGGGCATCGGCGCTTATTCCCTCCGGAGCCTGACCAATCTGAGCTCCGTGGAGATCAGCGACACGGTGGCCTATATTGGGGACTATGCCTTTATGGACAACGGCTCGCTGACGTCGATCACCCTGCCGGAAGGGATCCGCTCCATCGGCACCGGCGCCTTCCAGAACTGCAGCCTTGTGGAGATCCGCCTCCCCGACAGCGTCACCTCCCTGGGGAACAGGGCTTTCCGAAACTGCCGGAAGCTGGAACGGGTCTGGCTGTCCGCTCAGCTCAGCTCCATCCCAAACAACTGCTTTGAGAACGACAGCAAGCTGGCGATGATCAGCATCCCCGTGTCGGTGACGAACATCAACAGTGCCTTCAACAGCTGCACGGCGCTGCGAAACGAGGGCGGCGCGGTGTACTACGGCGGCACCTCCGCCCAGTGGGCCGACATCAGCATGGACAACACCAGCGCCCTCTATCTGCGGGGCGCCTGGGAGGTCCACTTCAACCCGGAGGAGCTGGCCGTCAACGAGCGGAACTTCCCCGACCTCCAGTTCCGCACCTACGTGTCGGAGAACTTCGACACCGACGGCACCGGCTACCTCAACGCCGCGGAGATCGCCGCCGCCACGGAGATCAACGACCAGGACAACGACTACGCCAGCCTCCAGGGCATCGAATACCTGACGGAGCTGAACACCATCGTGCTCGACAAGGCCACCAGCCTCACCAGCCTGGACCTGCGGGCCAACACCGGGCTGCTCAGCGTGAACCTCGAGTGCGGCAGCCTGAGCGAGCTCTATGTGGACGGCCTGACCTACCTGCAGTACCTCTACGTCAGCAACTGCGCCCTGACCGAGCTGGATCTGGGCGGCCTCACGTCCCTGCAGGCGCTCGCCGTCTCCGATAACCCGATCGCCCAGCTGAATCTCAGCGGGCTGAGCGGGCTGACCATGCTCTACGTCACCGGCACGGAGCTCACCGAGCTGGATCTCAGCGGACTGACGGCGCTGTACCGCTTCTACTGCTACGACACCGAGATCGAGGTGCTGGACATCAGCGCCTGCCCCCTGCTCCTCGAGGCCCTGCAGACCGGCGCCCGGACAGTCCAGACCGACTCTGCCGGCCGGTCCTATGTCCGCTACATGCTCGGCAGCACGACCCACGTGCTGGCGGTGGATGAGACCACGGTCGTCATTGCGGACGCCGAGGACCTGCCCATCGACGCCGAGCACTTCCCTGACCCGATCTTCCGCATGTATGTGTACACCAGCTTCGACGCGGACCGCAGCGGCACCCTCAGCATGGACGAGCGCACCGCGGTCACGGCGATCGACGTGGACAGCCAGGGCGTTGCCTCGCTGCAGGGCGTCCAATACTTCCTCAATCTGGAGACGCTGTACTGCAACGACAATATGCTGACCGAGCTGGATCTGAGCGAGAACCCGGCTCTCCGTCAGCTGTGTTGCTGTACCAACCTGATCACCGCGTTGGACCTGAGCGCCAACACGGCGCTGACCTACGTGGACTGCGACGACAACCCGAATCTGGCGGTTCTGAACCTCAGCGGCCTGACGCAGCTGGGCTATCTGGATGTGTCAGGCGACAATCTGACCAGCCTGGACCTGTCCGCCTCCTCGTCGATGACCTATCTGGAGTGCGACTCCAACGCGCTGACCAGTCTGATCCTGGGCGAGCAGCCGGCGCTGGCTGGCCTGGTATGCTACGGCAATGATCTGACGGAGCTGGACATCAGCGGCTGCCCGATCCTGGTGGACGCCTGGCTCAACGGCACCCACACGGAGCAGAGCTGGGGCCTGCAGGTCAACGGCAGCGAGGGCCTGGGCGGCTACATGGAGCTGGACCTGAACCAGAAGGTCAAGACCGAATCCCACACCCCCGGCGACATCAACGGCGACGGGAAGGTGAACAACAAGGACGTGACCCGCCTGCAGCGCTACCTCAAGGGCGCGGCCGTGGAGGTCAACGAGGCCGCTCTGGACGTCAATGG
>JAFWQQ010000041.1 GCA_017545165.1 Oscillospiraceae bacterium | reverse complement strand
TTTCGCAACGAGGTCTTCGCGACTTTGGAAAAAGTGGTTCTCAGGCTCTGTGATACGATTTGTGATCTTTCTGCGGATACCATTCGGAGCATTACCGGCCGCTCCTGGATTATCAATTGTTTTAATTGAAGAATAGTATGAACAAAAAACACAGCCGTGCTTCGGGATCCTCCGAAACAGGGCTGTGTTTTTCCTTTTCCCCTTTTCAGTTTTCCAGCAGCAGCGTGCGGAGGGCCGCCAGATCCTCCGCCACGGCCGCGGCGCCGGAGCGCTCCAGCTCCCCCGGGGCGGCGTAGCCGTAGCCCACGCCGATGCAGGGGATGCCGCATCGCAGGGCTCCGGCCACGTCGTACTTGGTGTCGCCCACCAGGACGCTGTCCTCCTCCCCGGCGCCCAGGGCCTCCATGGCCCGACGCAGCACCTGCCACTTGGCGTTTCCCGATCCCTCCTCGGCGGCGCCGCAGATCATGTCAAAGAGCTCGTAAAGGCCCTCCCGGCGCAGCAGCTCCTCCGCCAGCACCTGGGGCTTGGAGGTGGTCACCGCCAGCTTCTTCCCCGCGGCGCGCAGCTCCTGCAGCAGCTCCTTCAGCCCCGGAAAGGGCCGGCTCTCATAGAGCCCGATGGGAACGTAGCGCTCCCGGAAATCCCGGACCGCCTGCTCCGAATCCTCCCGCGTCAGGCCGAACTTCTCCCGAAACATTTCGTCCAGCGGCGGACCGGCAAAGCAGCGCAGCTCTTCCAGCGGCGCGTCCAGTCCTCGCTTGCGCAGCGCGTAGAGGACGCACTTGCTGATGCCTTCCACCGTGTCATAGAGCGTTCCGTCAAAATCAAAGAACAGATATCGGGCCATCGGGGGCTCTCCTTTCATATCTCATGGCCTCCGCGCATACACTATGCGGAAAGGGGGCTGACGCATGCATACTTACTTCTTGGGCGCCAACAGCAGGACCGGCTTCTATTCCCTCTACGGCTCGTTCCCGCCGGAGGACGACGCGTTCCTCCATGTGATCAAGGGCGGGCCGGGAACGGGGAAATCCACGCTGCTGCGGGCCATCGCCGCAGCGGCAGAGGCACGGGGACTGGAGGTCCACCGGGTGCTCTGCTCCGGGGATCCGGACTCTCTGGACGGAGTCTATCTCCCCGCCCTGGGGCAGGCCTGGGTGGACGGCACCGCGCCCCACACGCTGGAACCGGCTCTCTTCGGCGTGACCGGGGATTATCTGAACCTGGGCGCTTTTCTGGCCCGTCCCTTCGATGAGAAGGAGAAGCGGGACATGCGCCGGTTGCAGCAGGCGTATCAAGAGCTCTACCGCCAGGCCTATCGGGAGCTGTCCGCATGCGGGGAGGCCGGCGACGGGCAGGCGGAAGCTTCCGGCGCAGACGAATGCGCCGCGATTTCCGAGACGATCCTGTCAGCACTGCGCCCGGGCCGTCTCCGCCGCCGCTTTCTCAGCGCCATCACGGGAAAGGGCGTTCTGACCCTGGAGGAAGAGCTGCAGGGCTATGCGCAGACGCGGACAAGATCCGCCGCTCTCGCCTCGGCTGCAGAACAGCTCGAGGGCCGCGGCGGAAACGCCGTGCTCTGTCCTTCCCCGCTGGATCCCGCCCAACCGGAGTTTCTTCTGCTGCCGGAGGAAAAGCTGGCCTTCCGGGCGGTGTACACGCCCGCCCCGGAGGAGCAGCGGCACCTGGACGAGGCCGTCTCCCTCCTGAGACGCGCCAAAGCGCTCCACGACGAACTGGAGGCGGCCTACCGCCCCCATATGGACTTTCCCGCCATCAGCAAGCACACGCAGGCCATCATAGACGCGATCGCCTGGAAATAGGAACAGAGCAGCCAAAGCGGTCGAGACTTGCCTGGCGGACAGAAAACAGCGGGACCGATCCGTCCCGCTGTTCGTCTTCGATCCTGTCGGAGCGTCTCAGCAAAAGCACACATGCCAGCCGCAGAGAGGGCCAAGGCAAAACTGAGAGATGCAGAGCGCTGTGCAGAGGCGGTCCAGCCGCAGCCCGCTCTGAAAGTCCGCCGTATACTGGTTGTAGAAATCGCCGCCGCCCTCCAGCTGCCGGAGGAGGTTCTGATACTCCTCGCAGCCCGGATCCAGCTCCACGGCCCTGCGCGCGTCCTCCATGGCGGAGATCTTGTTGCCCTGATACATCTTCGCAACGCCGCTGAGGAAATACCAGCGGCCGTCCCGCTCCGCAGGCGCAACGCCGGAGAGGGCCGTGAGCGCTTCCTTGTACATGCGGTTGCGGATATAGCTGCGGGCGGCGGTGTACTCGCTGCGCTCGGTCTGCCGCTGCTGCTGCTGATACCAGGTATAGGGGTTGAAACCGCCGAAGCCCGCCCAGCCATAGGGTCCGTAGGCCTGCTCCGCCGCCCCGTCCCCATACTGGGTGCGGGCCGTGCCGTTTTTGATGGCGTCATAGGCGGCGTTGACCTCGTGCATCCTGTCCGCGGCGTTCTGATCCCCGGGGTTCAGATCCGGATGATATTTTTTTGTGAGATCCCGATAGGCTTTCTTGATCTCCTCGTCGCTGGCGTCCGGAGATACGCCCAGGACCTGATACGGATCCTTAGTCATCCTTCTCTTCCTTTTTTGCCTTATACCTGCGGTCAAACTGGGTCCAGAGGCCAAGGCACAGAATGTTCTTCAAAAGCGCAGCGTCCTGCACCAGGGGAAGCCTGTCAAACGCACGGATGCAGTCTCCCATCAGCATCCGGAGGATCGAACGGAAGCGATCCTCATTGTCCGGCAGGCCGTAAAAGCGCCGAAAGGGATTGTAGCGGTTCCGGGCGGCGTCTGCGGGGAGATCCATGCAGGCGTCCATCACATAAAGCGCACGGCCCAGAGCGTCTCCCATGCTCCGCAGCGTATCGCTCCAGCGATCCTCCCGCCAGACGAAAACCTCGCCCAGCAGGGAGCCGAAGCAGGCGGCAGCCGCGTCCGGATCCTCGATCCTTTCGCTCTCCAGTTTTCCCAGCGCCGCCAGACCGCTCTTCATCGCCCCGCACTGCCGGGGGTAAAGGCCGCAGATCCGCTCGTAGGCCTTCCGCATGGCCTTGGCCTGAGACAGGGCCAGAAGGCTCCCGTCGTCGTCCCAGTCGTCCTTCCGCTTCAGGTAGGCCAGGGCCAGGTTCAGATCCGCGGCGTAGGCCGTGACCTCGCTCCTCTGCCAGAGGCGGGAGCGGAAGGGGTGGATCAGGCAGGTCTCGTCCCCGGCGCGCTCCTCCGGCTCATACAGAGACTGCAGCAGCAGCACCAGAAAGGTCATGTCGTAATTCAGCGTCAGCCGGGAGGCGACACCATGCCTGTCCTGCAGGCAGCGGCAGAGGCCGCAGTAGCAGGCCTTGTATCGGGCCAGCTCCTCTGGCGTGAGCCTGGACGGATCCGGCGCGAGATACCCGAACATCTCAGCTCTTCCTCACAAAGGAGGTCCCGCATTTGCGGCATACGATTTTGATCTTTCCTCTCCCCTTGGGGACGCGGAGCGTGGTGCGACAGGAGGGACAGCTGAAAAAGCGATAGTCCTTCCGCTGGACCCAGCGTTCCTTCAGCAGCCGAAACGAGCCGACAAATTGATTCCGCTTTTCCCAGTACCAGGCGTTTTCCGCCTGACGCTTATAGAGGTTGCGGGAAAACATGCGGTAATAGCTGAAAATCAGGACCGCCAGGAAAAAGGGATAGAGGATGCGGCTGACAGCCGAGGGCAGGAACATGGACAGGAGCAGCAGCGCCAGCCCCAGGATCAGGAGGAAACGGTTGAAGGCGTCGTTCCCGTTGCGCCCCGCCATAAAACGCAGCAATCTTTCTCTCATGAGATTCACCTGTTAACAAAAGATTTCTGAATCATTATTTTACCATACGAGACGCGTAAAACATCAAAAATCTGTTAACAAGCGCGCTCTTTTGCTCTCGCATCCATGCTCAGCAGCACAATTTTTTCACAGAGCTCGGGATAGGATAGTCCAGCCAAAGCCGCGGCCTTGGGGATCAGGCTGTTCGGAGTCATCCCGGGCAGGGTGTTGACCTCCAGGCACCAGGCGCGCCCCTCGCCGTCCAGGATAAAGTCCGTGCGGGAATAAACCGAGAGGCCCAGGGCCCGGTGCAGGCGCAGGGCGGTCTCCGACAGCATCTGCCGCTCCGCCTCGGTGATGGGCGCGGGGCAGAGCTCTCTGGCTCCCTCTTCCCCGCTCTGGTATTTGGAGACGTAGTCGAAGTCGTGTCCCTCCGGAGGGACGATCTCGATGGGACTGAGCGCCTGGTCCCCCAGGATCGGCACCGTCAGCTCCCTGCCAAAGATCTTCCGCTCTGCAACAATATGGTTGTCGACGCTCAGGACGTCTTCCAGGGCCCGGGAGAGCTCCTCCCTCGTATCCGGCAGCGCGACGCCGATGGAGGAACCGCCGCCCACGACCTTCACGGCGCAGGGGCAGGGCAGCTCCTCTGTCAGGGCGGGAATGTCCTCTCTTGTATAGCGCAGCTCTCTCCACTCCGGGGTCAAGATCCCGACGCTCTGCATGATGCGCTTGGCCACGGCCTTGTCCATGGCCATGGCGCTGCCCAGGGGGCAGGAGCCGGTATAAGGCACGCCCAGCAGATCCAGCGTCGCCTGGATCTTTCCATCCTCTCCGTCCGCGCCGTGGAGGCCCAGGAACACGCAGTCCGCCAGCTTGCAGAGCTCCAGAATGTTCTTTCCGATCCGGCTGGGCCCCCGGTCCCGCCGGGATGCGCGCACCAGCTTCAGATCCGGGGCCTCTTTGCTGATTTCCACCTGGCCGCAGCGGCCGTCCTCGCAGTCAAAAACCTGCTCCAAAGGTCCATCCCAATCCTCCAGGCCCAGAAAGAGATCCGCGAAAACCGCCTGGTGACCCAGACTGCGCAGCGCCTTGCAGACAGAGACCGCGCTGACCAGAGACACCTGGCGCTCCGTGCTGACGCCGCCGCCGAGAACAAGAATCTTCATAGGCAAAGCCTTCCTTCCTGATGTGATCGATCCTTAGACAGAATACCACCTGAGGCCTGCATAGACAAGCCTTTTTTGTTTTCAACCCGGTGCGGGAGAAACAGAAAGAAAAAACTCTTGACAAAGCGTCTTTTTGTGGTAATATTACTTCTGCTGATGCGGGCATAGCTCATCCGGTAGAGCGCCACCTTGCCAAGGTGGAGGTAGCGAGTTCGAGCCTCGTTGCCCGCTCCATCAAAACCTGTTGCTTCGGCAATGGGTTTTTTTCATAAGCGGGTATGGTGGAATTGGCAGACACGCTGGATTTAGGTTCCAGTGGGCAACCGTGCAGGTTCAAGTCCTGTTACCCGCACCAAAAAGGAGAGAATCCGAACAGGATTCTCTCCTTTTTGGTAGCCCGCCTACGGCGGGCAAAGATCCGCTTCGCTCAAATTCTTGGGAGGGAATAACCAATCCCCTCCCAAGCCCGCCCCATGCAAAACTGATCTCTGGTTCGGATTTGGATTGCCCCAGTGCACCAAAAATGCACCCTTTGCGGTGCATTTTTGGTGCCGCGTCTGCGGAGCGGACGAATCCGCTCCGGTCAATTTGAGCAAGAGGAACATACCATCCCCTCCCGCTCGCCCCATGCGAAGTTGACACTCGGTTCGGATCTACATTCGTCCGGTGCAAGAGAATGCGGCACGCCCTGCTCGATCAGGTTCTGCGCGCTCCCGATGAAACGGAAAAGCGGGGCGCCGCCGCGCCCCGCCCGCATTTGAGCGTTTTCAATGGGCGAAAACACTCTTTTGCTTGACATTTTTCCGGTTTGGTTGTATTTCTATAAGAGATAGAAATGCATTCCCCTCTGTCTGTTTCCCCGAAAAAACTGTCCGCTTCTAGTATGCGTCGTGGCTGCAAGAATACGCAGGAAGTACTTTCCTGTATGATAGGAGCTTATATGGATATTGCCTCTTTTTTCGAAAAAATACCATTTCCTGCCCTGTCCGTCACCGGCCTCGTCATTATCGTTTTCCTTGTCATGCTGTTTTCCAAGCCTCTGGGAAAGATGGTGAAGCTCCTGCTGCACGCGGTTCTGGGCTTTGTGCTGTTGTTCGCCCTGAATGTCTTCGTCCCCGTCGATGAACTGCATCTGGAGATCAATCTTCCCAACTGCATCGTCGCGGGAATCGGCGGCGTCCCCGGAATACTATTGCTGCTGATTTGTCAATACTTTTTCCATATATGAAAATATCGGAGGATCCGATCTCGAATGACCGGATCCTCCGATTTTTTCAGGTTTCCTCCACCTTCGTCACGTCCTCAAGACGCTGCAGGTCCAGCACCAGCTCGTCGACAGTCTGCGTCCGATGGATCTGCAGAGCCAGGACTGCGCTGAACAGCGGTCCCTCACTCTCGTCAGCGCTGCGGGAGATTTCCAGATCGCTGACGGAAAAGCCCTTTTCCTTGAGCATCGCCAGGATCCTCTCGATGGCAGCCGCCTTTCTGTACTCCACGTACAGGTGGGCCTGCTCCGCCTTGGTTTTCAGATAGTACTCCAGCCGTACCAGCAGCAGCTCCGCGATCAGCACCAGCGCCGTGGTGAAGAAGGCAAGCTCCAGATAGCCCGCGCCGCAGACCAGGCCGATGATGGCAGCGGTCCAAAGCCCGGCCGCCGTGGTCAGGCCCTTGACCCGGTGCCGTTTCGTGACGATGATAGTGCCCGCGCCGATAAAGCCGATACCGGCAATAGCCTGGGCGCCGAGACGGGAGATATCAGTGTACAGATGCATCACCTGATAGAGATACAGATTGGTAAGCATAGTGATAGCCGCGCCCAAGGCAATCAGGATATGGGTCCGAAATCCGGCGGGTCTGCGCTTGAACTCTCTCTCCAGGCCGATGAATCCACCGCAGAACACTGCGGACAGCATTCTGACTGTTACCGCCAGAAAGCTCATCTCTCTGACGAAATTCAAACCGCTCAGCATTTTTCAATCCTCCTCACAGTTCTTCCACGGCAAGGATGCCGTCCAAGGTGGAGATACGTGCAAGCACCTGAGTATGGTGCTGCTTCGGGCCGAGCCGCATGCTGAATACTCCTTTCAGCCGCCCATTACCGGGACTGTCCCTGTCGATCTCCGTCTCATAGAGCGTCAGTCCGGCATCCTTCATTGCCCTCATCACCGCTTCAAGCCGTTCGACACTGTCCATTTCCACATAAATGTTCATGTTGCGCGCCCGCTCTACAACGACTCTCTCCAACATGGGAAGCACGCTGACGCAAAGAAGGATAAGCACAAATCCCACGATCACGCATTCATAGAAGCCCGCGCCGATCGCCAATCCCATGCACGCGGAGGCCCAAAGACATGAGGCAGTTGTCAGGCCTTTGACCTCCTGCCGCGCTGTGACCATGATGGTGCCGGTGCCGATAAAGCCTATGCCGCTGATGACACGGGCACCAAGCCGGACTACATCGGTCCTGCGTCCTACGATGGCATAATCCTCCGCCCATTGAGTGTTCAGCATCAGATCCAGGTATTGACTGAGAATTGCGGTAGCCGCAGCGCCCATGGCAACCAGCATATAGGTGCGAAAACCGGCTGGGCGTCCTTTCAATTCCCGGTCAAAGCCGATGACGCCGCCCATGAGCATGGCCAAAAAAACACGCAGCATCATGGAACCGAGATTCAATTCACGAAAAAGAAGCAGCTTATCTGTCAAAGCTGTCACCTCCAGAAAACAGATGCTCGATCAACTCAGGAAGCTCCGAAAGGGAGCGGATCTCCGCGTCCGGCACGATATCGTCCCGACACGGCCGATCCAAGGGATTGAGCCAGCAGGTATGCATCCCGGCCCGGATCCCGCCCAAGATATCCGAGGTAAGGCTGTCCCCAACCATCAAGGCGCGCGATGGATCATAATCCGAAATCCGGGCAACGCTTCGGCGGTAAAACTCCTCCGAGGGCTTGTCCGCGCCGATCAACTCGGAAATGAACATGTCTTCAAAATAGGGCGCGATGCCGGAGCTCTCGATCCGGGCCTCCTGGACGGCATAACAGCCGTTGGAGGCCAAAAACAGCCGCGCCTTGCCCTGCAGAGACCGCAGCAGCTCCTCCGCGCCCGGCAGGAAACGGTGTCCGTCGCCCAACAACTCCTCATACCTGCGGCTGATGGTCTCGGCGTCGGCCTCGATCCCCCTCTCCGCAAAGAGCAGGGCGAAGCGGCGCACCAGCACCTGCTCCCGAGTGAGCAGCCCCCGCTCCAGCAGCTCCCACTGGCTGCGGTTGATGTCGCTGTAACGGTCCAGCAGAGCCTGCTCCGGCTCGATCCCCGCCTCCCGGAAGGCTCTGGTCAGGGCCCGGTGCTCCGCCCAGTGGAAGTCCAGAATGGTATCGTCCAGGTCGAAAAACAGGCAGGGTTTCTTCATAGCTTTTTCAGCGCCTCCGCCACTTCCTCAAAGCGCATGCCGCGGGAGGCCTTTACCAGCACCCGGTCCCCGTCCCGGATCAGCTCCGGCAGGGCGCGGATCAGTTCTTCCCTGTCCGCAAACCAGCGGCCCCGGTCCCCCGCTCCGGCGGCGATCTCCGCCCCCAGGGGCCCGGAGCATAGCACCAGATCCGCGCCATGCTCTGCCGCGTAGGCGCCCACGTCCCGGTGCATCTCCGCTCCCTCGCTTCCCAGCTCCAGCATGTCGCCCAGAATGCAGACATGCCGTCCCGGCAGCTTTATCAGCGAGTCCACGCCGCACTTTACGGAGTCCGGATTGGCGTTGTAGCTGTCGTCGACGAGCGTGATGCGGCCCGTCTCCGTCACAGCGGAGCGGCGGCCCACGGTCTCATAGGCGGCGACGCCCCGGGCGATCTCCTCATCGCTCAGGCCCAGCACGAAGCCCACCGCAGCCCCTTCCAGAGCGGCGTAGACCATGTGCTGCCCGAAGGCCGGGATACGCACGGGAATACGCCGATCACCGAAAACAATGGTGCATGCTGTTTGCTCTTCTCCGTCCAGCTTGACGTCCAGCGCTCGGATATCGCAGTTCTCCCCCAGGCCGAAGCTGAGCTTTTTCTGCCTGCAGCGAAGCTCCCGCAGCAGATCGTCGTCCCCATTCACCAGGACGACGGCGTCCTCGTCCATCTCTTCCAGCATCTCGGTCTTGGCGCGGAACACCCCCGCCCGGTCGTGCAGGAATTCCAGATGGGCGTGGCCGATCATGGTGAAGACGGCGATGGTGGGCCGGGCGATCTTCGCGAGGGCACGCATCTCTCCGAAGCCGGAGATACCCATCTCCACCACGGCGACCTGGTGCTCCGGCTCGATGCGGGAGATCGTCATGGGCACGCCGATCTGGTTGTTGAGATTCTTGTCGGTCTTCAGCACCCGGAAGCGCTGTTCCAGCACCGCGGCGATCATCTCCTTGGCGGAGGTCTTGCCCACGCTGCCGGTGATGCCGACCAGAGGGATACTCAAGCCGCTGCGATACTCCGCAGCGATCCTTTCCAGGGCGGTTTGCACGTCCTCCGCCAGAAGAATGGGCCGCGTCTCCCCCTCCGGGATCCGCTGGGCCAGGCAGCAGGCGGCGCCCCGGTCAAAGGCTGCGGCGATATAGTCGTGCCCGTCCGCCTTTTCTCCCTTGTAGGCCACAAAAAGATCCCCGGGCTGAACGGCCCGGCTGTCGATCACCACCCGGCCAAGCTCCGCAACCGGATCAAAAGCGCCGCAAAGTTTTCCGCCGCAGGCCTGCGAGGCGCGCAGAAGCGTCATATTTTTCATAAAAGTCCTCCAAAAACAACGACGGCATTCATTTAAAATGAGTATATCATATGTCCGGAAAACATGCAAAAGAATTCCTGCGCTGATTCTGAAAAAAAGTCGTGCATTCGGCGCGCTTCTATGCTATAATGCTCCGAGTAAAAATCTTGACGAAGAGGACTGTATTATGAATTACGTTGTGGTGGATCTGGAGTGGAATCAGGCCATGAGCTCCAAATCCTCCGTTTTCAATAAGCTCCCCATCCACCTGCGGGGAGAGATCATCGAGATCGGCGCCGTGAAGCTGGACGAAAACATGCGCCCAGGCGAGGAATTTACCATTGACGTCAAGCCTGTGTACTTCCGCCGGATGCACTATAAGGTAAAAAAGATCACCGGCTTTGACAAGGAACGGCTCTCCAAGGGCTTCAGCTTTCCCGAGGCGCTGGCCCGTTTCCGGGAATGGTGCGGGGAGGACGTCACCTTTCTGACCTGGGGCTGCGACGACCAGGGGATCCTGGAGCAGAACATCATCATCCATGATCTGGACTGGGACTGGATCAGCGGCTGGGTCAACCTCCAGCTGATCTACAATCTGCAGACCGGCGGAGACAAGAACCAGAAGTCCCTTGCCAGCGCCATGGAGCACTTCGAGATCGAACAGACCCGCATCGCCCACGACGCGCTGGGAGACGCCTACAATACCGCTCTGGTGAGCACCCACCTGGATATGAAGGAGGGTCTGCGGCTCTACCCCGACGCGGCGAAGATCCTGGCCTCACGCATGCCCAACTACAAGCCTGCGGAGGAGAACAACGGCCCCGAAGCGCTCTTCCACGAGAGCAGCGAGGGCTTTGAAAGCAAGACCGCCGCCTTTGAGGACGAGCGGCTTGCCAGCATCCCCTGTCCGGTCTGCGGCAAGGCCTTGGTCGGCAGCCGCTGGGTCAACCAGGGCGATCAGCGCTACATGAATCTTCTCAGCTGTGAGGAACACGGGGCATTTTTGGCCAGAGTGCGTTTCCGGAAGGATCCGGTCAACGGAACCTGGACCGCCAACCGCCTGCTCTATGAGGCGGACGAGGAGCTGCAGACCTTCTACAAGGCCAAATCCAGCCAGTCCCGGCGTCGGGGCCGCAGCCACGGCAACCGGAAAAACCGCTCGTCCAACAAACAGCCGATGTAAAACAATTCGGAGGAAGCATCCGCTTCCTCCGATCAAGGTGTAGACAAAGTCAAGATAAGAAAAGGTCTCACCGAGTTTTTCGCCTCGGAAGGCGAAAAATAAAGTATAATACGTGATTCCCGGGGGCGTGTACCTCGGGAATCACACTTTGCAGCCTGCAAGTGTGCGAGCGTCTCACGCAAGCGAGTGCGCGCAGCAGGCTGAAGCCCCTTCTGTCGGCAAAGCCGTAAGGCTTTGTCGACAGCCAATTCGGAGGAAGCATCCGCTTCCTCCGATTTTTTACTTTTCGTCCTCTTCCTCGTCCGGACGGTTCTGCCATTTCTTTTGGAACTTCATGCCGAAGCGGGTAGCCTTCTCCACGGCCTCGGAGATCCGCTTCCCGAGCTGTTCGCCGAAATTACCCATGTCGAAGGAGAAGTCAAAACTGTCTCCTTTCTCTTCTTCCGCGCCTGAAAAGGAAGCTCTGTCCCGCGTATGCTCCTCGTCCTCGCTGCAGTTGACGAAGCCGCCTGCCATGACCTTGCCGCCCACGTCGTCGCAGCTCACGTTGCCGCCGGCGCTGACGCTTCCGCCGACGTCGCAGCATTTCACGCTGCCGCCGGAGCGCACGTTTCCGTCCACGTCGGAGCAGCTGACGTTGGTTCCGGCGCTGAGATTTCCGTCCACATCGCCGCAGCTGACCGAAGTGCCGGCAATCACGTCGCCCTCCACATCGCCGCAGTCCACGCTGGTTCCCGCGTCCACATTGCCCTCCACATCGCCGCAGGAGACGCTTTCCGCAGCGCTTACGCTTCCCTCCACGTCCCCCTCGATGGTGACGCTGAAATCGCTGTGGACATTCTTCGCCCGGCCGGTGTAGGTAAAGGTGAAATGACTCTTAGCAGCCTCCAGCCTGGGATCACCGGGCAGATAATCCACCAGCTCGTGGCCGTGATACAGCACGGCATAAAAGCCGTCGTCGTCCGGCCAGGGGAGATCCCCGGAGATCGGCTCGGCCCGCTCCGGCGGCGGGACCGGCTCCAGCGCCGTCTCCGGCGGCGCCGGAACAAGCTTCGTTTCCGTTGAAGGCTCCTCCAACGCGAGATCATTGGGAAGGGCCAGAGGCTGCCGCCCCAGGAGCTGATCCACGCTGACGGAGAAGAGATCGGCCAGCAGCGGCAGGGTGGACAGATCCGGGCTTGAAATGCCGTTTTCCCACTTGCTCACCGCCTGAAAGGTAATGCCCAGAGCGCTGGCCAGCTGCTCCTGGGTCATGCCGTGCTCCTTGCGGAGCCGCATGATGATGCTACCGATGGATTCGTTCATGTTCGTATCCTCCTGTCTTGATCAGGCTGCGCGCCGCCCTTGTTCGCCCAAAGCGTATCAGGAAAGACGCAGCCTTGCCAATAACCTGTTCGTTGAATCGCCTCATTCAACCATTGGTTGAATCGATGTTCCGGAAAAGCCTTCCCGATCAAGGGAAGGCTTTTATCAGCTTTGCCCTGCAAAATAGGCTCGGGCCGCATCGGCGTCCCGTCGGATCTGTTCGGAGAGGGCCTCAAAGCTCTCAAACTTCGTTTCCGCCCGCAGGAAGGCGTAGAACTCCACTCTCGCCTGACGTCCGTAAAGATTGCCGGAGTAGTCCAGCAGGTGGCTCTCCACGCTGACCCGGTCGTCGCTGCTCACGGTGGGGCGAACGCCCACATTGGTCACGGCGATATAGCTCTCGCCGCTCTCCAGAAAGACCTTGGAGGCGTAGACCCCGTGGCGGGGCACCACGACCCCGTGGGGGAAAAACATATTGATAGTGGGCGAGCCCAGCTTCCGCCCCAGATGATAGCCGGAGTGGACAGTATCCGCCAGAGTGTGGGGGTGACCCAGCCAGCGGTTGGCCTCCTCGATCTCCCCGGCGGCGATGAGCTCCCGGATCCGGGTGGAGCTGACGATCTGCCCGTCCAGCATCACCGGCGGGATCACATCACAGCCCAGGCCGTGCGCGGCGCAGTAATCCTGCAGCCTTGCCGCCGTGCCCAGGCCCTTGTAGCCGAAGCAAAAATCGTGCCCGACCACGATGTGGCAGATCTGCAGATCCCGGATCAGGTCCTCCAGGAAATCCCGCCAGTCCATCTGCATGACATGGCGGTTGAAGTGGATGAACACGACGTTTTCAATGCCGTAGCAGCGGCGGATGATCTCTTCCCGGCCGATGGCGCTGTTGATGAGCGGGACCTCTCTGCCGAAGACAAGGGTGTCCGGGTGAACGTCAAAGCTCAGCACCGAGGGCATGGCTCCCAGCTCCTCCGCCCGCTGTTTGGTGCGTTTCATCAGCTCCCCGTGGCCGATATGGACCCCGTCGAAAAAGCCCAGGGCGATGACTCTCTTTTTTTCTTCCATGCCTCAAACCTCGAAAAAGCTTTTGATGGTGCGCAGCTCGCCGTTCTGTGACCGTCCCAGGGCCAGGAAGTCTCCTGCCGGGCCGTAGACGCGATAATCGCCGTCCACCGCAGAAACGGCAACAGCGGCGCCGGTACGGATCCGCTTCTCCGCTTCGGCGTCCACACAAAGGGCGGGATCGTCCGCGAACAGGCTGTCCACCGGCAGGAGCAGCGACGAGGCCTCTCCCCTGTCCGCGGCCTCCTGGACCCGGTCCAGCGTATAAGCGTACTCCAGACGAAAGTCCCCGGCCCGGGTGCGGCGAAGGGCGCTCATGCAGCCGCCGCAGCCCAGCCTTTCTCCGATGTCGTGGCAGAGGCTGCGGATGTAGGTGCCCTTGGAACAGGTGACGTCCAGCAGCACGTCCTCCCCTTCCCGGCCCAGATACCGCAGCGCTGCAATATGAACGGGCCGGGGCTTTCGCTCCGCGGTGCCGCCCCGCCGGGCGATCTCATAGAGCTTTTTGCCGCCCACCTTGATGGCGGAATACATGGGCGGCAGCTGCAGGATGTCCCCCCGAAAGGCGGCAAGCGCCTGCTCCAGCTCCGCGTCGGATACCGCTCTCGGCTCTCCGCCGATTCGATTTCCGGTGATGTCCTGGGTGTCGGTGGAAAGGCCCAGGCGCAGGGATGCCAGATACTGCTTTTCATGGCTCTCCGCAAATTCCACCGCCCGGGTGGCCCGGCCCACAAAAACCGCCAGCAGCCCCGTTGCCAAGGGGTCCAGGGTGCCGGAGTGGCCGATGCGCCGCTCGTGGAGGACGCCCCGGAGCTTGGCGACCACGTCGCTGCTGGTCCAGTCGCTGGGCTTGTCGATGAGCAGGATGCCGTTCATGCCCAAACCTCGTCGATGGCCTTCAGAAGCAGCTCCCGCGCTTCCACGGGCGGCACGGGGATGTTGCAGCCTGCGGCCATTTTATGTCCGCCGCCGCCGAAGCGGGCGCAGAGAGCGCAGCTGTCAAAGCTCTCCTGAGAGCGGACGGAGACCTTGCTGGCCCCGCCCGGCCAGTCCCGGATGGTGATGCAGACCTCTCCGCACTCGGCCCGGCCGGCCAGCCCGGCCAGATCGTCGCAGTCGTCCTCGGTGGCGCCGGCCTGGGCCAGCATCTCGTCGCTGACGATGGCGACGACGACCTTCCCATCCCTGTGAAAGCTCATGTTTTGGTAAACAAGGCCCTCCAGCTTGATGCGGGCGGCGGACACCTTGCGGAAGAACAGCAGGTTCAGCCTGGCATTGTCCGCCCCGGCCTCCAGCAGCGCCGCCGCGTCCCGCAGAGCCACGGCGTCGGTGTTGGCGTACTGAAAGCAGCCGCAGTCCGTGGAGAGGGCGATATAGAGCAGATCCGCCTCTTCCTTGGTGAGATCCCCGCAGAGTTCGCGGATGATGCGCAGCACGATCTCTCCGCAGGCCGCCCGCTCCGCGTCGATGCACGCGGCCTCGGCATAGTGGGAGTTGCTGGGGTGATGGTCGATGCAGAGATCCACCGGACCGTCAAAGCCCTGGGCAAACATCTTCTCTGTGGCCACGTCCACCGCGACCGTATAGGGCGCCGCAAAGTCCGTCGGCGCGTAATAAGGCTCCACGAAGGGCAGGAGCTTTGCAATGACCTGGGGGTTGGGCTGGAGATACGCCGTCTTGCCCACGCGCCGCAGGGCGGAGCAGAGGGCGGCGGCGCTGCCCATGGTGTCCCCGTCCGGGTTCCGGTGTGTCACTAGGAGGATCCGGTCCTTCTCCCGCAGCAGCCGTGCGCAGTCCTCAGCTCTCATGGCTCTCGTCCTCGTCGTGACGGATGTCCAGGGAATTGATCATCTGGCTGATGTGGGCCCCGTATTCGATGCTGTGGTCCACCTCGAAGACCAGCTCCGGGGTGTAGCGCAGGGTCATGGCCTGGCCCAGCTCATGCCGCAGCCAGCCCGAGGCGGATTTCAGGCCCTTTTTGAATTCCTTTTCGTTTTCCAGTCCCAGCACGGAGAGCCAGACCTTGGCATAGCGCAGGTCGCCGGTGGTCTCCACCCGGGTCACGCTGATCATCCCCTGCTGGACCCGGGGGTCCTTCACCTGGGGGATCAGCTTGGACAGGACGAACTGAATGTCGTCGTTGGTTCTTGCAAGTTTATTGGAAGGCATGGTTTTCTCCTTAGTCTTTTGAAGGGGCGGCCTTTGGGGCCGCCCGCCTGTCAATTGGACGGCGGGCGACCGTAAAGGTCGCCCCTACGGTTTTTCGTTGTTCCGGCTCAGTCCTTGATCTGCTCCATGACGAAGCACTCGATCACGTCGCCGATCTTGACGTCGTTGAACTTCTCCACCTGCATGCCGCATTCGTAGCCGGCAGCCACTTCTTTGACGTCGTCCTTGAAGCGGCGGAGGGAGGCCAGGCTGCCCTCGTGAATGACGATGTTGTCCCGCAGGACACGCACGTCGCAGCCCCGCTGGATCTTGCCGTCGGTGCAGTAGCAGCCGCAGACCGTTCCCACCTTGGACACCTTGTAGGTCTCCCGGACCTCGGCGTGGCCGATGACCACTTCCTTGAACTTGGGAGCCAGCATGCCCTTCATGGCGGCCTCGATCTCGTTGATGCAGTCGTAGATCACGCGGTACATGCGCATGTCCACATTGCTGCGGGCGGCGCTGTCTCTGGCGGCGTTGTCCGGTCGGACGTTGAAGCCCACGATGATGGCGCCGGAGGTGGCGGCCAGCATCACGTCGCTCTCGTTGATGGCGCCCACGGCGCTGTGGATGACCTTGACCCGGACCTCGTCGTTGGAGATCTTCTCCAGGGAGCTCTTTACCGCCTCGGCGGAGCCCTGGACGTCAGCCTTGACGATCAGGTTCAGAGTCTTCATCTCGCCGGCCTGGATCTGGCTGAACAGATCCTCCAGGCTGACCTTCTTGGTCCCGGGCATGGCGTTGCTGTTCTGGCTGACGCGGCGCTCCTCTGCCAGCTCTCTGGCCATGCGCTCGTCGCTGACGGCGTTGAAGATGTCGCCTGCGCTGGGCACCTCGCTGAGGCCGGAGATCTCCACGGGGGTGGAGGGGCCGGCGGAGGTGACCCGCTGTCCCTTGTCGTTGATCATGGTGCGCACGCGGCCCACAGCGGTGCCGGCGATGATGATGTCGCCCAGCTTCAGGGTGCCGTTCTGCACCAGGACGGTCATGATGGGGCCGCGGCCCTTGTCCAGACGAGCCTCGATGACGGTGCCCTTGGCAGCCCGGTTGGGATTAGCGCTGAGCTCCAGCACCTCGGCCTGTACCACCAGGTTCTCCAGCAGGTCTTCGATGCCCATGCCGGTCTTGGCGGAGATGGGCACGATGATGGTGTCGCCGCCCCACTCTTCGGAAACCAGGTCATATTCGGTGAGCTGCTGCTTGATGCGCTCGGGATTGGCGCCCACGGTGTCCATCTTGTTGATGGCAACCACCACGGGGATCCCGGCGGCCTTGGCGTGGTTGATGCTCTCCACGGTCTGGGGCATGATGCCGTCGTCCGCGGCGACCACCAGGATGGCGATATCCGTCACCATGGCGCCGCGGGCGCGCATGGAGGTAAAGGCCTCGTGGCCCGGAGTGTCCAGGAAGGTGATGGGGCTGCCGTTGATCTCCACGGTATAGGCGCCGATGTGCTGGGTGATGCCGCCTGCCTCGCCGGAAACCACGTTGGCGTGACGGATCCTGTCCAGCAGAGAGGTCTTGCCGTGGTCCACGTGACCCATGACCACCACAACAGGGGCCCGGGGCACCAGATCCTCCGGCTTATCCTCGTGGTCGTCGATGAGCTTCTCTTCCACGGTGACGACGACCTTCTTCTCCACCTTGCAGCCCAGCTCCATGGCAACCAGAGCCGCGGTGTCGTAGTCGATGATCTCGGAAACGGAGGCGAAGACGCCCAGCTTCATCAGCTGCTTGATGACCTCGGCGGCGGACTTCTTCATCATGGTCGCAAGCTCGCCCACAGAGATCTCATCGGGGATCTCCACCTTCAGCTGCTGCTTGCGGGCGATCTCCAGCTGCAGGCGCTGCATCTTGTCCCGCTCCTCCTGGCGGCGCTTGTTGGAGGGCTGTTGCTGACCGCCGCGCTGCTTGGCCTTGCTCTGGATCTTCTCCTTGCCGCGGCGCATATTGTTATTGTTGCCGACCTTGGCGTCGCCCATGTCCTCGAACTTCTCGTTGTACTTTTCGATGTTCACGGCAGCGCCGCCGCGGGTGTCCACCACCCGCTTCTCGGCCACCTGACGGGGCACATGGGGCTTCTCCTTCTTCTCCTGCTTGGGCTGGGGAGCCGGCGCAGGAGCCGTATGAGCCGCTGCCGCGCCGGCGGCGGGCGCGGGCTTTCCGGCCGGCTTGGTCTGACCCTGGGCCGGAGCGCTCTTGCCCGGAGTCTTGGCTGGCGCCGGCTTCTCCTCGGTCTTCGCCGGGGCCGTGACCCGGAAGATGTCCTCCAGGCTCGCCGCCTGGTTATGCTGGGTCATATACTCGAAAATCACATCCAGCTCGGGCGTTTCCAGGACCTGCATATGGTTCTTCGGCGGCGCGATATAATCCGTCAGGATCTGGGAAATGACCTTGGAAGCCACTCCGAAATCCTTCGCCACCTCATGTACGCGATATTTGATCATAGTACTCATACGTCAGTCCTCCTTGTACCTGCTCGTTTCGACCCCTTCTGGGCCTTCCTTCTTGCTGCTTTCTCCCTGCGCTCCCGCACGCGGCCGGCAGCTTCTTCATATTTCTCCGGCCACTGGGCGGAAAGCATCTGCATCAGCGCATCCGCAAAGCCCAGGTCGGTGACGGCTGCCATGCTGCATCCGCCCAGGCCCAGGGCCGCTCCCAGCTCACCCCGGTCAAAGGGGAGCGGGACCAGCTGCACGTTTCTCCCCTCGGAACAGTTTTCCGCCTTGCGTCTGGCATTGTCGGAAACATCCGAAGAAAACAGCAGAAGCTTTGCCTTCCCGGCCTTCACCGTGTCCCCCGCCTGATCCTCGCCGGGTGAGACGGCGTTGGCGCGGCGCATCAGGCCCAAAAGGCCCAAAATCTTCTCTCTCATTCGCCCCGCTCCATTTCCTCGCGCAGGCGATCGTATATGCTCTCCGGAATGGCCGTCTGAAAGGCCCGCTCCAGAGCCTTGGCCCGGATGGCCTTCTTCAGGCACTCGGCGCTGGGGCAGACATAAGCGCCCCGCCCGTTGGCCTTTCCTTTGAAATCCAGTCTGATCTCGCCCTCCGGGGACCGGACCACCCGGATCAGCTCCCGCTTGGGCTTCATTTCACGGCAGCCGAGACACTGCCGCATCGGTATTTTCTTTTGCATCCCGACCACCTCGCTTTCCTAAAACCTGAAAATCCTTACGCTTCGCTCTCGGGCTTGATGTCGATCTTGTAGCCGGTGAGCTTGGCGGCCAGACGGGCGTTCTGGCCCTCCTTGCCGATGGCCAGGCTCAGCTGATTGTCCGGCACGATGACCCGGCAGCTCTTCCCATCCTCCTGCATGGTGACGCTGATCACCTCGGAGGGAGAGAGGGCCGCGGCGATATACTCCTCAGGGACCTCGCTGAACTTCACGATGTCGATCTTCTCCCCGCCCAGCTCATTGACGATGCTGGCCACGCGGCCGCCCTTGGGGCCCACGCAGGAGCCGATGGGATCCACATTGGGATCGGAGGACCAGACGGCCATCTTGGTACGGCTGCCGGCTTCCCGGGCGATGGACTTGATCTCCACGGTGCCGTCGAAGATCTCGGGCACCTCCAGCTCGAACAGGCGCTTCACCAGGCCCGGATGGGTCCGGCTGATCAGCACCTGGGGCCCGCGGCCGGAGTTTCGGACCTCCACCACGTAGACCTTGATGCGGTCCCCTTCCTTCAGAACCTCGGTCTTGATCCGCTCGCCGGCGGAGAGCATGGCCTCGGTAAACTCGCTGTTGGAGGAGATGCGAATGGAGACGCTGCCGTTGCGCGGCTCGATGTGGGACACCACGCCGGTGAGGATCTCGTGCTCCTTGGAGGTGAACTCCTCGTAGATGATCCCCCGCTCCGCCTCGCGGATGCCCTGGGTGATGATCTGCTTGGCCTGCTGGGCGGCGATGCGGCCGAACTTCTTGGTCTCCACCGGGATATTGACGGTCTCGCCCAGCTTGACGCGCCGGTTCAGCTTCTTGGCGGCCTCCAGATTGATCTCGTGGCTGGGATCCTCCACCTGGTCCACCACGGTCTTGGTCACGTACATCTCGATGCGGTACTTCTCCTCATCCAGATCAACGGCCACATTGTCCTCGCACTCGGGATTGTCCTTCCGGAAAGCGGCCAGCATGGCCTGCTTGATCTTCTCGTACATATAGCCGCGGGGAATACCTTTTTCCTTCTCAATGGCTTCGATGGCCTCAAAGAATTCTGCGTTCATTTGCAACTCTCCATTCTATGCTTGAAAGTGGTGATTTCTGTTAAAAAGATACGTAGAGCCGGACCTGAGCGATCTGGGCCGGAGCAAAAGACAGCTCTTTTCCTTTTTGGTCGATGGTGACAGCGCCCTCCTCATACCCGAGGAGCTTCCCCACGTAGACCTTGCTGCCCTCCAGGGGCATGTAGAGCTTCACTTCCACATCCGTCCCCAGAAACTGCGCGAAATCCGAGGGGCGCTTCAGCTCCCGGTCCGCGCCGGCGGAGCCGACCTCGAACACATAGCTCTCCGGCACGGGATCCGCCTCGTCCAGAATGGGATCCAGCCGGCGGCTGATGCGCTCGCAGTCGTCGATGGAGACGCCGCCCTCCTTATCCACGAAGACGCGCAGATACCAGGTCCCCGCTTCCCGGACGTATTCCACATCCCACAGGGAACAGCCCTCGTCCTCCACGACCGGCTTTACCAGGTCGAACACCCGTTCGCTGATCTTGCTCATGCGCATCCCCCTTGGTCTCTCGAAATAGTCTCGAAAAAAGAGTGGGCCGCAACCCACTCTCCAATAACACAATCAACCTTACTTTTTGAGTATAACACTATCTTGCGTCCTTTGCAAGACCTTTTTTCAAGATATTGGAATAAAACCGCCTGAAAAATCGGGGAAAACGTCTGCTGAGAGCTCCGTCGCCAATGAAACGGGAAGAGGGGCATGCTTTTCCCCTCTTCCCGACAGACTGTCAAAAAACCTCGCTACAGCGTCAGATGACAGAGCAGCGGGGGAGTTCGAGGGGGCAAGGCCCGCCTCGAATACAATAGCCCGCCGCTCGAAAAGCCTTGTTTTGCAAGGCTTTTCGAAAATAGCATTTTGTGTGCGGCCAAAATGCTCGGCGGGGAAGCGCAGTCAAAAAAGTCCCCAAAGGGATTTTTTTGACAAGCTGACGGGAAGAGGGACATGCTTTTCCCCTCTTCCCGATCTCAACCTGCGATTCCGTCTCGGCCCGTTTTGCCTTGTCTGCTCTCAGCAGGATCAATAGTCAAAATCGGGATTGTAGTGCGCGTAGAACTCCTCATAGCAGAGCTTGTTTTCCATGATGAAGGTAGCGGCCTCCACGCCAACATAGCGGTAGTGCCAGGGTTCGTCCCAGCCGGTGAGGAGGAGCTTGCGGGTGGGATAGCGCTTGATAAAGCCGTAGTTTGCGCAGATAGAGTCCAGATACTCATAGAAGCGCTGGTTCATGTGGTCATAGTTCTGGGCCACATACTGCTTGTCGTAGAGGTCCACGGCCAGCCCCAGCTGATGCTCGCTGGCGCCGGGCTCCATGGTATATTTCTTGGCTTCCGCCACAGCCTTTTGATACTCGGGCAGCAGCCAGATCTCCTTGCCCTCAATGCCCATCTCCAGCGCGATGCTGTAGCATTTCCCGTCAAAACGCTGCTTCTGATAGGAGTAAGACCGATAGGCGCCGCCCACATAGACGCCGAAGCCGTTTTCCTTCAGGTCATGGATCATATCCTCCAGATGCGGGAGCGCAGCGGTATCGAACATCATGTAGGTCCCTTCGATCTTGGACACGTCCGGGACATAGGAGGAGGTCAGGAGCTTGGCGCTGCTCACCATGGCATATTGGGGCAGGGTGATGTCGATATCCGGCCATTCCCCCTGAATGGGAGCGGGCGTAGGCGTAGCCAGAACGACAATCTCTTCCTTTTCGGCGAAGGGATTGATATTATCCGGATAATTGGTCGCCGCTTCGATCCGCGCGGAAACCACAGCCACCAGCGCCAGGCACATCAGGCCCATGCTGATCAGCCAGCCGATCTTTTTCCAATTCAAGGCTCTCACCTCTCTATCCCCCGTCCGGAAGCGCAGCCTCTTTCGCTCGAGATGCGCTGCCGTCACGCCTTGTTCTTTATTATAGCACCATTTTGTTCCGAATTCAAGTGCCTTTTCCAGCCCCATCCCCCACTTGCGCGCCATCCGGCCTGTTAACCCGTCTCCCCTCTCTCTTCCAGCGCGCTCCGCAGCTTCTCCAGTGCCTTTTTCTCGATGCGGGAGACATAGCTGCGGCTGATGCCGAGACCTTCGGCCAGCTGCCGCTGGGTCATGGGCTCCCCGCCCTGCAGGCCGTAGCGAAGGCGGACGATCTCCGCCTCCCGGGGCGTCAGCGCGGCGTCCACAGCCTCGCGAAGCTGTCGGCAGAGCTCCGCGCTGCCGATCCGCTCCGCCAGATCGTCCTCCTGCGCCAGCACATCCAAATAGGAAAGGGCTCCCCCCTCCTCTTCCACGTCCAGCGCCTCGGAGAGGCTCACGTCCCCCTCGCTTTTTCTCTTTCCGCGAAAGGCCATCAGGATCTCATTTTCGATGCAGCGGCTCACATAGGAGGAGAGCTTCACGCCCTTCTCCGGCCGATAGCTGTTGATCCCTTTGATCAGGCCGATGGTGCCGATGGAGATCAGATCGTCCACATCCTCGGTATGGGCATAGTATTTTTTCACGATGTGGGCCACCAGACGGAGGTTGTGCTCCACCAGGAGATTGCGCGCCTCCAGGTCCCCCTCGGCCCAGCGGGCGAGATAGGCCTGCTCCTCCGCCTTGCTCAGCGTCCTGGGAAAGGACCCGCCCGGAGAGACCCGCAGCATCCAAAAGAGGGTCTGCAGCAGCAAAAACCATGCGCTTTCGATCATATTCTCACCTCTTCCAAATCGTATTCAGGAACGGCTTGGCACTATTCCTTGTTTGAAGCGCAAAATTGCCGGAGATCCGTAACGGATCTCCGGCAAGAGGAAGCTATGCTGTTTTCGTGTAAGGCTCAGGCCTCGGGAGCCTCTTCCACGATCACGATACGGCCCTGGCCGTAGGGATCGTCATACTCCTCGCCGACGGAGCCGCCCAGGGTCCCGGTGATGTAGTCGATCAGGACCTGGTTGTCCAGCTTGACGCGCTCCTGCAGCACCTTGCAGCCGCCGAACATGTTGAAGCCGTCGCCCTGGTTGAGCAGCATGTAGTCATGGCTGGCCAGGGTGTAGGTGGCTTCGGGATCGATGGGCTCGCCGTTGACCAGAACGTTCTTCACGCGGCGCTCGCCCTCAATGCCGGCATACAGGGTATTCTCGTCGGTCAGGCAGGGGTTGTCAATGTAGGTGTGGATCTCGTAAGTCAGGCCGGAAACCTGCAGGAAGCCGCCGTTCTCATTGGGAACGTTGCGGGCGCCCCACTCCAGAGCGTCCAGCACCTGCTGGCCGGTGACCTCGATCACGCACATGGAGTTGCCGAAGGGATGGACCTTCAGGATGTCGTTGAGGGTGATGTCGCCGGCTTCGATGTTCACGCGGATGCCGCCGCCGTTGACAAAGGCGATGTCAGCGCCGGACTGGTCACGGTAAGCGTCGGCGCAGAGGTCGCCCAGGTTGGTCTCGGCCCGGCGGATCATACGGATGGGCTTGCCGTTGTCGTCCACAGCCTCGGGGTCGTTGATGGTGAGCTTGACCTGCGTCACAGCGACGACTTCCTTCAGCTTCGCATCGAGGGTCGCCTTGGCCTCATCGACCGCAGCGCTCATGTCGTTGTCGATGCCCAGCAGGGCGGGAGCGGAGTCCTTGTTGTTCCAGGTGTAAACGCCGGTGGTGATGGTGCCGTCGGAGGCGATGCGGCAGTAGCCGACGCAGCCCAGCTTGGTGCCGCAGGCGGAGCGGGGAACGTCCTCGCCATCCTTGTTCTTCACGACGACCTGGTCGGTGTCATGGCTGTGGCCGTCCAGGAACACATCGATGCCGTTGGTGTTCTCGATCACGTCCGCATAGGTCCAGGGGCGGCAAAGCTCCTCATTGCCCATGTGGCCCATAACGACGACATATTCGGCGCCGTCTTCTCTGGCAGCGTCAACAGCGGTCTGCACCGCGTTGTAGACGCCCTCGCCGGTCTCGTCCTGGAAGAAGCCGTAGACGAAATTGCCTTCCTCATCCTGGAAGTAGCGAGGCGTGGAGCTGGTCAGGGTCTTGGGGGTGGTCACGCCGACAAAGGCAACCTTGGCGCCGCCCAGGTCCTTGATCACGTAAGGCTCGAACACCAGCTCGCCGTTGTAGTTGAAGTTGGCGCTGATGTACTGGAACTCAGCCCGTTTGGTCAGCTCCAGAAAACGGTCCATGCCGTAGTCGAACTCGTGGTTGCCGGGGATGGCGATCTCATAGCCGGCGGCGTTCATCAGGTCGATGAGCGCTTCGCCCTTGGTCATGGTGCCGATGGGCTCGCCCTGGATGTTGTCGCCGTTGTCAACGAGGATGACCACATTGCCCTTGGCGACAAGGCCGTCGCGGATCTGCTCCAGGCCGGCATAGCCGAAGCCCTGGTCGATGCCGCAGTGCACATCGCTGGTGAAGAGGATCACGATGTCAGGCCTGGGCTCTTCTTCGCCTTCGGCAAGAGCGACAAAGCTGCCGCAGCAGAGCAGCAGAGTAAGGGTAAGCAGGAATGCGAGAATTCTTTTTTTCATGCGAGTAGCCCCTTTCAAAAAGATGGCTCTATTATAGCACGCTTTGCGGATTCTGCAAGATGCGATTCAGAATTCTCTTTCGCAGGTTTTCAAAAAAACACACGCAGGCATAAACACGCTGCATGCCGAAGAGGCTTTGATCAGGCTGCGGCAGAAGAGCAAGGCTTTTTAGCAATAATGGACAAGACTTTCTTAGAAATAATGGATTGATTTTTCATACTGACTCTGATATTATAAAAAATGAGTCTTTATGCGATCAGAGCAGGCCCCTCGACAAATCGGTCTTTTCTTTCTACATGGAGCTCTCCGATCGTTTTTCGAGCGGACCGATTCCGTTCGATGCCGAAAAGAACAACACAGGACAGGTGGGAACTGCATTGAAATCGAAAAGAAGGATATACGTTTCGATCATAAAACGCGGTCTTGATCTGCTGATTTCTGTTTTGGTCCTGATCCTTTTGTCTCCTCTCATGCTTGTGTCCGCGCTGGCTGTTTTTCTGGAAAGCGGAAGACCGGTTTTCTTCCTTCAGGACCGGATCGGTTACAAGGGCAAGGTGTTCCGGATATACAAGTTTCGTTCCATGGTCCAGAACGCCGAGCACACCGGCTCCGGCGTCTATTCCGAGGAGGGCGACGAGCGGGTAACGCGGGTGGGCCGGATCCTCCGCGCGCTGTCCATCGACGAGCTGCCGCAGGTCATCAATATCATCAAGGGCGATATGTCCCTCATCGGCCCCCGGCCTCCCCTGACCTATCACCCCTGGACGATCGACAAGTACACGCCGGAGCAGCTCCACATGTTCGACGTTCGACCCGGCATCACCGGCTGGGCTCAGATCCACGGCCGCAAAGGCGTGGAATGGCACAGACGGATCGAGCTGAACAACTGGTACGTCGATCACGTATCCTTCCCGCTGGACTGCAAGATCCTGTTCACCACTTTCTTCAAGGTCCTTTCCCGGGCCGACAACGTCAACAAGGGCTCCACGGTGGATTCTGAGGCTGATTGATTTCCGCAGATAAAGAAAGGGATTTGGTGCCGCTATGCCGCTCAAATTGATGTATATCACGAACCGGCCGGATATCGCTCTGATCGCCGAAAAGAACGGCGTCGACCGGATCTTTGTCGATATGGAGTATATCGGCAAAGCCGAGAGACAGGGCAATCTGGACACGGTCAAGAACCATCATACCATTCACGATATTCAGGTCCTTCGGGGCGTGCTGACCCAGTCGGAGCTGCTGGTGCGGGTGAACCCCATCCACGAGAAGACGGACGAATACGACTCCTCCGAAGACGAAATCGAAGCCACGGTACAGGCCGGGGCAGATGTTATTATGCTCCCGTTTTTCAAAACCGTCGCGGAGGTGAAGCGTTTCCTGCGGATCGTCAACGGCCGCGCAAGGACCATGCTTCTGCTGGAAACGCCGGAGGCCGTCGAGGTTTTGGACGAGATCCTGGACATCCCCGGGATCGACGAGATCCACATCGGCATCAACGATCTCAGCCTGGGTTATAAGAAGCGCTTCATGTTCGAGCTCCTGACCGATGGAACGGTGGAGCGGCTCTGCCGGCAGATCGGGCAGAAAGGGATCTTTTACGGGTTCGGCGGCATTGCCTCTCTCGGCCGCGGCCTGGTCCCCGCGGAGCTGATCATCAAGGAGCACTACTGGCTTGGCAGCCGCATGGCCATCCTCTCCCGTTCCTTCTGCAATGTGGACCAGTTTGAGGACATCAACGCCATTGAGGAGATTTTTTTCCGCGGCGTGAGAGAGATCCGGACCCTGGAAAAGGAATGCGCCAGCCACACCCGTTACTTTACGGACAACCGCAAGGAATTGAAAGCCGCGGTGGAAGCCGTGGTGAGCGGCAAAACGCGGAAGGAAAAATAAGCATGCATCTTTTGATCACAGGCGCCTGGCAGGACGCGCAGAGGCATATCCCGGAGCTGGAAAAGCGGCATGAGATCGTTTTCCTGCAGCAGGAGCGGGACGCGCTGCCCTGCGATCCCGCCTGGGTGGAGGGCGTCATCTGCAACGGGCTGTTCCTGTATCACCCCATCGAGCGCTTCCCCAATCTCCGCTATATCCAGCTGACCAGCGCAGGCTATGACCGCGTCCCCATGGAAACCGTTCGGGAGAAAGGGATCGAGATCCACAACGCCCGCGGCGTGTATTCCGTCCCCATGGCGGAATTTGCCGTCGCAGGCGTTCTGTCAGTTTATAAAGGCCTTGCGCAGTTCCAGCGGCAGCAGGAGCGCCATATCTGGCAAAAAAACCGGGGCCTCCGGGAGCTTTCCGGCAAGACTGTAGTCATCGTCGGCTGCGGCGACGTGGGCCGGGAGTGCGCCAAGCGCTTCAATGCCTTCGGCTGCCGGGTGCTCGGCGTGAATCGGACAGTCAGGCCCACGGAGCACTTCGATGAAGTCGTCGGTCTGGACCGGCTGGACGAGCTCCTCCCCCGGGCAGACGTCGCGGTTGTCACCATTGCCCTGACCGACGAGACCCGGGGACTCGTGAAGGCCCGGCTCCTGCGGCCGGACGCGGTTTTAGTAAACATCAGCCGGGGCGGCACGGTGGATCTGACCGGCGCCCGATGCGAGCTTCTTCTGGACGTGTTCGAAACCGAACCTCTGGAAGAACAGAGCGAACTCTGGGCTGCGGACCGCGTGCACATCACCCCCCACAACAGCTTTGTCGGAGAAGGAAACGGAGAACGGCTTTGGGAGTGTATCCATAAGGTGCTTGAGGGAAAGGAAGGGGTTTCATGATCAACAGGCAGGATATTGAAAAGATCATCACGCGCAGACCTGTGTTTTCTGACCTTGTCTTTCAGAGGGGCTTTCTGATTACTACCAGCGATGCAGATCTGACGAAGATTTCCTTCTGTAGGAAATGGGTAAAGCAGCAGCTCGGTTCTTTCTTCATCTGGACGCATCCAAACACGAATCTCTTCCATACGACGGATACTAACGGGAAACTATTCTTCTTGATCGGACATGCGTACGACCCCGTGAAAATGGTTTTCAAGGAAGAGGATATCATACAGGAGCTCTCGTCTTCCTTTGAAACAGATCCTGACGCTTACCAGGATGTCATAGACGGCTTAACCGGTATCTTTCTGACAGGTGTGATCGACGGGTCAAAGTTCCGGTTTCAGTCAGACGCCGTCTCCATGTATGCATCTTTTTCCGGTATCATCGACGGTCAGTTTTATCTTAGTTCTCACAGCAATCTCGTCGAGTGTCTGACGGGGATCGCACGTGATCCTTATGTCGATGAATTGGTCGAATACAAGTATTATCCTTATTTTGGTGCGAGTTTGCCGGGCGTCATGTCCGCCTATCGCGGCTTGGAAAGGACGCAGTGCAATTCGGAGTACTTCTATAACGGGCAAGCGATCAGCTCTGCAAGGATATACCCGCGCAGGAAGCCCGAAGCCAGACCATATCGCGATCTGATCCAGGAAATCTGTACTCTCCTTGAGAACAATATGACTCTGATCTGGTCAAAATGGGGAGAAAAAGCCGCTCTTAGCTTGACAGGCGGAAGAGACAGCACGACCTCTCTCGCAGGCGCGCACAATCTTCTCTCCTCGATCAGAACATTCAGCCATGTGTCGTGTGAAGGAGAACAGATGGATGCTTCAGCCGCAGAGCTGATCTCCAAGGCAGTGCATGTGTCCCATGTGACGTATCCGATCAGGCTCTCTGCTGAGGAGCAGGCTGAATGCGAAGACATGGGGTCTATCATTGACTATAACATGGGCTCGATCGGGGGCATCAAGGAAAAAGACGTTCGAACGATTGTGTACTTTTTCCATCACCCCAAATTCGAGGTGGAAATCAAATCCTGGGTCGACGAGATCGGCAGAGCAAGATTACACAAGAGGTACTTGAAAAAACAGTTCCCCGAAAGGCTCAAGCCCCGGTACTTGACAACTGTTTATAAGCCTTTTGGCCTTAACCGAAAGCTCGTCCGCAAAACCGATAAAGCTTTCTCCGCGTACCTGGATAGGTTTTATCCGACAGGAACATTTGATAAACGTCCCTGGTGGGATCTGATTTACTGGGAGTATTTGTGGGCCTCGAATGAAGCGCTGCACCTGCTTGGCGAACATATGCTGCCCGCACTCGTTACGATCCCGTTCAACAACCGTATTCTTTTGGATACCATGCTTTGCGTTGATCTGGAGAAGAGGATCGACGACTCCATTCAAAAGGATGTTATCGAATGCTTGCTCCCAGCAATCAATCAAACCGGCGTGCACGTGAAAGATTTCGGCTGGGACAGGAAAAGAGAGCTTGCCGAAAGATTGTATTGGGAGGTCCAGACGAAACTCCCGTTTTAATACTGGCTTTTCACCGAGCCGTTCATCGCCTGAAAGCTTATAGCGGACAGCGCCATGCAGAACACAGCTGCCTCGGGACGACCGAGGCAGCTGTGTTTTCATCATTTCATCGTTTTATTCTCGAAAAAGCATATCTCAACGTAGCACATTTTCGCCGCACAAATAAAGCGCAGACGCACGGAGCCTGCTATGGGCGTTTTCCATCCCGCTTTCCCTGTCAACACGGATGATTCAGCTCGATTATCATCTGCGTCAGCGTTCATATTTTGCGATAAGTCCGACAGAGAAGGCGCAGCTTGACAGACTTGCTCCGACCTGAACACGCATATATTTGCGGATCAGTTACCGTTATATCTCCATCAGATCGGCGTTATAGTAATCCTCAATCACCGAGCAGATCGCCGTGCTCGTCTCCTGGGAAATGGAATAGTTGCCGCGCTTACGTTCGATAGCTCTGGCAAAAGCCACGATCTCATACCGGATGCCTTCTCCGTCCAACTGGTAAAAGAATCGTTTGTTGTCCGCGGGGTTCTCAAACCGGACCTCAAAATAATCCGTCTTCCACCATGGAGCAGGAACATAGATATAGCCTTTTGTTCCGGTAATGATCAATTCGCCCTCCGCCTTGGCCGCCTTGGCCACTTTCACAGAGGCAACCGCATTGGGGTATACAAAATCGATCTTGGTGTATGCGTCAAACTTCAACTCTTTATTCAGGAACCGGGTCAGGATCGTTTTTTGTTTGTAGTGTGTGCCCAGAAGCTGAAAAACCGGCAGCATAGCGGTCGGTCCCCAGGCGCAGATGCTGTTTTGCTTTTGAGTCAGATCCGCGTCCTGTTTCCAGGAGCAGTCCTGCATACTGGTGCATGTCGCGTCAACAGAGATGATCTCTCCGATCCGCCCGCTTTTGGCGACGACCAGCAAGCGAGAATATGCGGTGGAGTAGGCCGTCTTGATCGCGTCCGTCAAGATAAGGCCCTGCTTCTGCGCTAAGGCCATCAGCTCCTCGCATTGCTCACGCCTGAGCGCAATGGGAGATTCGCAGATCACATGTTTCCCGCGCAGGAGAGCATTTTTCACGTCGTGATAGTGGTTTTCCGGCAGGGAGGCCACATATACCGCGTCCACATTCTCCAGATCCGTTCCGCAATTCACGTGATCGACGCCGTTAACAAAGCCGATTTCTCGGATAAATTTTCGCACAAGACCGCCGTCTCCCATGGTTCCGATACGGAGCTTGCGCTTCTCTGCCCGGATCGCCGAGCTGGAGATTCCTTCCGTCCGGGGAAGATAAATGACCTTGCAGAACTCATTGAGATAATCGAATTTGCCGACCCAGTCGGAGCCGACCGTGAAGATATCCACATTATAGCGGCGGATATCGTCGATCTTCTGCCCCTCGTATTCCTCCACGATGATCTCGTCGGCGAGACCGGTGGCCTCTACCCCCGCGATCCGCTCCATCAGGGACTGCTGATTGTTGATCTTCCCGCGGGTCTTATCGTAGTCGTCGCTGGTAATGCCGACGATCAGATAATCTCCCAGCGCCTTGGCCCGCTCCAGCAGCCGGATATGACCATAGTGCAGGAGATCATAGGTTCCGTATGTGATGACTTTGACCATAGGGCATGCTCTCCTATTATTTCCTAACGCAACTGCTAGAACACTTCAAGCTTTCTCTTTTTGAAAGGTTTCTCCTTCCCCAAACAAAGCGGGGAGACGTTTGCGCAAGAGCAAATAAATAACATCACTGAACAGAAGCGCAGCAACAATCCCGAAAACGACTCCCAAAACCACCGGCACTCCAAATCGTTCAAAAACAGATGACACTATGCTGACTATCGGTTTGTGGGTCACCAAGATCGGGATCGTATGTTTTCCTATTCTTGTAAACACCCGGCACAGTAAAGAAAAATGCTTCATCAGCACAGAAGAAAGTACGATAAATCCGCTGCCGCTTAACGCATCCAAAAGATAAAGAAAGGGATTCCCAAAGTATCTCCCCGCCAAGTCTGCGTTGTTAATTGAGATGTTACTCAAGTTTGCCTCATAGGTCAAGGTCAACAAAAGAAAGCAGGCAAAGCAAAGGATAGAGGTTACCAACATCTTATTTGATATCATTTCAACCCAGTCTTTTGCCAAATAGCCCCACGTCATCAGTGCAACAGCGATGAAGGATACATCTAGGCACCACGGATAACCCACAGGAAGGCGCGGAATAATAATCCCGATCGAGGCACATGCAATACTCGCCAAGACGAGAAACAGCTTGAATCTTTTACAAGGATAAATAAGTTTTACAATCCCTTCAAACGCGCAGGTAGTCAGAAACATGCATGGTAAAAACCACAGAGAAGTAAGGCTTCCTGCACGCAAAAAGCCGGCCTGGCTCCCATAAATGAGATAAATGATCTTTTTCAGAGAGAAGGAGCCCTCCCTGACACAATGAGCAAGCAGATATAGAATGCCCCAAAGAAAACAAGGAACAATCAGCCTCTCAAATTTCTTCAGGACAAAACTACCCGTCAAAAAACCTCTTTTCTTATGCGCCGCTTCATTCCAAACCAAACCGGAAATGAGGAAAAACAGTGGCATGTGAAAAGCATAAATCCATTGTTTCAAAGGATTCCACACATGAGGGCAGTGACCAAGAACCACCAGCAAAATACCGATCCCCTTGGCTATATCCAGAGCGTCATCTCTTTTTATGCTGTCCTTCATTTCTAGCCTTCTATTCCAAGCTCATATTATTTTATCGTGCAGCGATAACAGGAAACATATGATTTTATTGGGTAGCTCGAAGCCGTCAAAGAAACCTTTCAGCGATCTGTTCAGCAAGCTCTCTGAACATCCGTTTTCTCGTTTCTACCGTCCCCCCGGCAATATGAGGAGTAACCAAGACATTATGCCTCTCGGGAAGCGTCTTGACAAGATCTTCATTTACATCAAGATCCAGACAGACATAAAAACCGCGGTACTTCTTTGCTTTCTCGATCAGCGCCGCCGCTTCGATTGTGTCAAGGCGAGAAACACTGATAAAGATAGCATTTTCTTTCATTCTTGAAATGACATCTCGAGAAATCAGTTTTTTTGTACCGTTGTTGTCCGGAAGATTCACAGAGATGACGTCCGAGATTTCTGAGAGGGCTTCCAGAGAAGTGAAACGAACGCCAAGCCTCTCCAAATCCAGATGATGTTCGGGATTTCGTGTCCAGCACAGGATCTGCATTCCAAAGAACGAAGCATATTCCATGATCCGTCTGGATATGTTTCCCGCGCCCACAACGCCGATTATCTTTCCGGACAGATCCTCTGGCTTTTGAAAGAGCTGCTTGTTGTTCTTCCCCTCCCGGTACAGCGTGTTGCCCTCAGCAAGACGCTTGCAGCAGCTCAGTGCGCAGGCCATCGTGTACTCCGCCACCGACTGTGCATTGGCCTTGGGTGTGTTAAGGATCGTTACCAAGTCCTTCTTTTCCACCGGAATCTGTATATGGTCCAGTCCGACAGACGCGGTTGCAATGATGCGTGGACTGTCGATGCCGTCGAACATATCCTCCGTGATCTTCTGAGTCGTTCCGATGATGACGCAGTTGTATTCCTGCAGGATCTCCTTCATTCGAGCGGGGTCAGGTCTCGGAATACCGTGGGGATGGACGGTCAACTCTCCGCCAGCGTTCCGGATGATCTCAATCGCTCGCTCATCAAAATCATCGAAGATGCTGTAGATCTTCATGCTGTTTGCCTCTTTTTCAAAGCTTTTCGTATCAGGAATAACCCGACAGCGGTGATCGTGGGGAGGATAAATGCGACCAAGCAGTAACGGGGCAGATGATACGGAAACTCAAACAGGATCATAAAACTCTGGTGCAGCAAATACAGCTCATACGTCAACCCGCCGAACCAAGCCAAGCCATTCATGATGATAATACACACCCGTGGCGCATTTTTCTCCATCGCTTCCATGAAAACGATCAGGAACGACATTACTGAGATCGCAAGAGCTCCGCGAATAGGATAATACAGATAACGGTTCCACGGATAGGGAATCACCTTCTTCTGCAGCATCAGAAGGATGATTCCCAGAAAGATAGAGAACGCGGCATGAATCTCTTTGACTGATCGTTTCTCATATGCCTCTCTCCCCGCATAGATGCCAAGAATGAAGATCGGCAATCTATCCAGTGCCATTCTGAAGAGATCGATCTTTTCGTACGAATGAGAAAGGGCCTCCACAACAGCAAACCAAATAACACTGAAAAGAGCGATCAATAGAAAGCTATGCTTTTTGCCGCGGATAAACGGATCAATTCCAGGGAACAGCAAATAGAACACCAGGATTGCCAATACATACCAGTATTTCGTACTGCCCTCTTTGTACCAGGAAATGAACAGCAAATCCTGCAAGAGTTTTCCCGCAGAAAATTGGTTGGTCAAGAAGCTATGGATCAGATAAGTTACTCCGCCGATAAGAAAATAGTATGGGAGGATTTTATTGATCCGCTTCATTTCAAATTTCCAATATGGCAGGGGATTTTTCGAATAAGAGTAAAACAGGCCAAATCCGGACAGAAACACGAACATGTCCACGCCCACGGTGCCATTATGAAGATATATTGCCAGACGCGTATTTTCTACACCATGACGGATTTCTGCAATATCCAGATGGCAAAACATGATCAGGAGGATTGCCGCCCCCATCAGCAGCGATCTGTATTTGCTGATAAGGCCGAAATCCAGCTCTTTCTTATTCTTCATGGAATTCAAGCAAAGTAGCCTCTCAAATACTCTGCGGCAAAAGCCCTGTCGCAAGCAGCTCTCTTTTCATCCGGCATGTTTTTCAACAGATCGATCAGCACATCCGTGGTCACGCGCTCATCCTTCGTAAAAATCTTGATATAACTCGGGGTGCAGCTGTACAAAGACGCGAGGTAATAATCCAAGCTGTAACCCCAGGGCGTCTTCTTCTGCTGATCCGCAAAATACTCAGAGATCGCCTCGTACAGCACGTTGGATCGATACTCTCTCCCCTGCTGAATCAAGTTTGCCTCAATGAGTTCCGTACAAAGGTTTCCTGCGCCCTTGCCCATTCCCATGATACTGGCGTCCAGCATCAGATCGTGCCGGGCATTGTAATCCACAAATGTCAAGGCATTGGAGTAGGCCATCTGCCGGTTGTTGTGTGCGTGAAAGCCCAGTTTCATTGACATGCTGACGTATTGATCGGCGATCTCCAGCTTATGAACCAGTGCCATGTTGTCCATCTGGCCGAAGCTGTCCACGATATAAAAGGCTTTTGCGTCTGCCAATTCGGAATTGCATACTCGGATCAGGTTTTTGTATTCGTCATCGGTATAGCGCATACAGACCATAGGCTGGATATAAAGATCATATCCCTTGGACAGGATCGTCTTCCCCCATTCGACGGAGACTTTCCAATTCTCTTTATGGAACGCCAGACGGATTCCGTCAATACCGGCGGGGTTTCTCGGCCGCAGTCTGTTCACATCGAAGGCGCCATAGTCGATCATAGCCAGATAAGTAACGCCAGGCTTTTTCCCGGACTGCAGCAGCGTCTTCTCGATGGACAACTCGTTATCAAAGCATGTGCGCCCTTCCGGACTGCCTTTTCGCTCGTCAATATAGCCCGTCTCAATATAATCGACTCCGGAATCTTCCAGTGTCGATTTGATTTTCTGCATCCGTTCCTGTCCGAAATCAAAGTTGACGACGATTCCACCGTCGCGAAGGGTGACGTCAACCAACTCCATTTTTCTGGTTCTCGGGCGAGCACGGATAATCCGCTCCGCCACGTCCAGATCATTGTCTGTGGTAATCTTAAAATTACTTGTATGTCCCTTAACAATACGGATCTTATATCCGAGCTTCAAGATGAGCTGGGTGGTTCCGGTAACAGATGCTTTCGTCTCTTCAGGAAAGCTCTCCAATGCTCTCTTCAGCATAACGATATTGAATCCTGAAGGATTCTGCCCGTTATACAGACCATTCCGATCCAGAGTTCCATCTATAAATTTGTCATTATGCGCCACATGAATGGTATCCGTCGTCGGGACGACAGTCAGCGCGAAATGATCCTCCAGCGTGGCATCAATGCAGTCGTTCAACATTTGCTGCGTCACAAAGGGGCGCACGGAGTCATGACATATGAGAACATCCTCAGAATGCAGGCCGTGTTCCTCCAGAACAGCGTCCATCACATTTGTAAAAGAAATCAGCCGCTCTTTTCCACCGTTCACAGTGCTGATCCGATCCAGCTCTTCAGCAGAGAATGAGGCTTTGAGCATTTCCGACAGATAGTCCTTCCAATCGGGATGAATGGCAACATATATCTTCTTAAACCGCGTATTTCTAAGAAATTCCCGCAAAGTAAGAATAATGATCGGTGTACCGCCGATTGCAACAAACTGCTTGGGAATGGTGTATCTCTCAACCCGTCTTCCAATTCCTCCCGCTAATACGGCAGCATAAATCATAGCACAGTTTCCTTTCACAATTCTCCAAAATCAATCTCAGAAAACGGGGAGTGCTGTGTTCTCTTCTCCACCGGAGGCAGCTTCATGTAGTCTCCGTACATATAGGTAAGATAGTCGTGATAGTTTTTTGGTCCCATCAACTTCTTCCCCTCGAACTCATATTCTGAAAACTCCCTAAGCCATTCTTTCTTTACGCCATACCGAGATTTCAAGCCGTTTTTTGTATATAGCTTTCCAGCAGCCTTAAATGAAAGCACTCTGACGTCGTTGGGATCGGAATTGCGAGTTTTCTTCGTCATAGCCCTGTATCTTCGAAAAACAAAGTCCACAGGGATCTTCGAAAGCAGCGTGTAGATTCTTCTGGAAAAAGGCGTTTCCTTTTCAGATACTCTTCCCACTTCGGAATAGAGGATTTTCCTTAGGATAAAGCAGCGCCAATCCTGAAGTATCCGTCCTGTCAGGGAATTCGGTACATTATCCAATGGGAATACGTCTATAAAAATCCCTGTTTTGCATTTTAGATGCTCTTGTCCGACGCGGACATACTTTGTCCCCGTTCTCCGAATCTTCCCATAGCCCCAACGGTATTCCGGATCCGTATCGTGGTCTTGGAAATAACAGATCTCCGGGTTCAGCTTCCAGGCAATCTTTTTGAACTTCTCGTAATCCTCGCGAAGCATATTCACATCAGCGTCATCGTCCCAGGGAATAAACCCCTTATGGCGCACCGCGCCTAACAGGGTGCCTCCGGTGATGCGGTAATCAATGTGATTCTCCCTGCAAACCCGGTCAAGCTCAACAAGCATGTCAAGCTCAGTCAGCTGCATTTTGCGGAACTGTTCCGGCGATAATACTTTCGTCATGCTGTGTTTCCTCTTTTTGTTTCCTCAAGGCCATCGGCTTCTTCTTTATAGCAACCCTCTGTCTCTCATATCCAGCAGCGCACGGATCAGGGTATCGTAATCCTTCTCCTCCAGCGCTCCGATATGCCCCACGCGGAAAACCTTATCCTTCAGGTCTCCTCCGTTGGGGCAAACCCAAATGCCATATTCGTCTTTCAAGGTCAGGAAAATCTGATTGGCAGATACTCCTTCTCGCGGAGATATGGGGGTGACAGCATTGGGCCGGCTGTTGGAAACGATCGTAAACGGCAGGTCGAATTCCCGAAGCTTTTCTCGAAAGTACTTTGCAAGACCGCCGATCCGAGCAATCTCAGTCTCCACCCCGCCGGCCGCCTCGATCTCTTTCAATCTCCGATGGATCTGACGCAGAGTCCCAACCGCCGGAGTAAACGGGGTCTGTCCGCGTTCCCCGTTTTTCAGCGCCAGCTTCAAGTCCAGGTACATCGTTTTTGGTTTGTTGGAATAAACCTTCTGAACTGCTGCGGGAGAAAGAACGATGATAGATATGCCCGGCGGGCAGGCCAGCGCTTTTTGGGAGCCGGTGATCATCACCTGCACATCCAGGTCTTTCATATCAAACGGATCGCACAGGAAAGAACTGATCGAATCCACAACAAGAAAGATTCCGTTTCTCTTGCAAAAATCGCTGATCAGCCTGATATCATACAGCACTCCGACAGAAGTCTCATCGATATTTACCAGAAAACCGGTATAGCCTTTTCCGTCGTACTCAGCCAGTTGAGCCTCTGTTACGCCATGCCCAAAAGCAGGCTTGATGACGGAATGCGGGATCTCGTAAATCTCCAGCATTTCCACAAAACGATGTCCGAAGCTGCCGCCGTCAATCACCAAGACCTTGTCCCGCGTCGTAAAAATGTTGATCACAGCAGCTTCCATGGAAGCCGTGCCGGAACCGGTCATGAAACAGACTCTGGCGTCTTCATCAGCTCTCGCGAACTCCTTGACCAGTCTCTCATTTTCAAACATCAAAGCAGAAAACTCTGCGGTTCGAAAATAGGGTACCTGTTCCGCTCCGATCTCGCGGACAGCTTCACTCGACATCACCGGGCCGACTGTAAAATTGAGCATCTGGCGTTTATCCATCTCTATGATCTCCTTGTGAGCGTTTCTCGCACTGTGTTTGAGGCGTTTTCGTTCTCGACGGAAAGCTGCCTTTTCATTCTTCCTTCACCTGTATCGGGCGGCGCCCTGTCCATATTCATAGCGAAGCTGCCTGCTCTCCCCGTACACGAACGGGAAGTATGGAGCGCTCAAAACAAAGACCCCTTCGCTGATTACAAGGGCAAACCCGAATTCGATCGCCACAGACAGCGTGATCGGCATACCCATCTTGCCGAACACCACGCCCAGGGCCAGCGCCACAGGCTTATGGAGCAGCAGGATCGGGATCGTATCCCTTCCCAGTCTGCCCAGCAGCGGACTAAGGAGCGAGAAGTCTGCCAGAAAGCAGGAAAGGCCGAGGACAAAAAGACTTCCGCACAGCGCATCCAGCAAAAACAGCGCCCGGTTCCCAAAAATCCTGTCCGACACTTCCACATATTTGTCGGAGACGATCGGCAAATTCAGTTGATACGTAAAGCTCAGTACGGCAAGCGCCGCCAGGCCGATCAGCAGGCAAAGCCAGGGTTTCTCCACGAGCTTGTCCATGCTCTGTCTGGCTAAATAGCCCCAAATCATCAGCGCCAGGCCCAGCATGGCGATATCCACGTTCCAGGGATAGCCGAGATCAAGCACGGGCAGAAAGAGCCCCAGCGCTCCGAAGACCAGACTCAGGCCGAAAAGGATCCAATTGCTCAGCCGTTTCTTGCAGAAGAACCCCTGGAGCAGCTCGAACAGACAGGCCGTCACAAACATGCAGGACAAAAACCACAGCGGCGTCAGGCTGCCGGCTTTGGAGATGCTGCTCTCCGTGTTATACAGCAGCCAGCCCAGGCTCTCCGGCTTGAAGGACCGGGACACAACCGCCCGAGCCACCATGTAAGCGATCCCCCACAGGAAGCCGGGAACCAGAAGCCGCAGCGCCTTTTTCCGCAGGAACGCGTAGTTGAAAAAGCCGCTCTCCTCATGAGATGCCCTGTCCCACACCATGCCTGAAAGGAGGAAGAACAGCGGTACATGGAAGCTGTAGATCCACTGCTTCACCGGGGTCCACACCTGCGGGCAGTGACCAAGCGCAACCAGCAGAATGCCGATCCCTTTCGCGATATCCAAAGCAAGACTTCTTCTATTCTCTTCTCCGTACATAAACATCACCTTTCCCAAGCCAAAAGCCGCTTGACACGCTGTCCCCTCTCCGGGTTTCGAAGGCTACATAACAAAGGCGGTACAGTACCTCGTCTTTCTGAATTCACTTTACCACAAAACACGGATAGAACGCAAGCAATAAGTTGTCCGCTGACAGTTCAGACAGGATCTATTTTCAATGATCCCACTGTTTCCCAGGCCATTCTTGTCCCGCGCCTTGAGAAGCCTGTCAGCGGCAAAGCGGTTTCCCTCCCATTCACCGCGTTTTTCTTTTTCTGCCTGTCCGCAAAACCGACTGTAATCCGCAGGAATAACGAGGCTTTTTCGTTTTCTTTATGGACAATACTCTGACGCGGTGTTATAATAAATTTTGAATTTGTTCATCGGATGGCGGCGGCATGATCCGCCATCCGATCCGCAAACAATCTCGTTTTTCATAGAATCATTTGACAGGAAGCGACAGGCGGGATTCGTCAGGCAACACCCGATCCGATGCTCTATGAGACGGCGGACCGCTGTCCTCTCGCCCCAAATCTCCTTTCCATCTGAGGGTTACCGGGCATCAACGGCAAGTGTGACAATGGAGGGATCAGGAAATGAAAATACTTTATACCGCTTCTGTGTTGAGCCACATCTGTCAGTTTCATCTTCCCGTGATGGAAATGCTCCAGAAAGAAGGGCACACTGTCCACGTGGCGGCCAACGATAACCTTGCCGAAAAAAACGGGCTGAAGCTTCAGTTTGCGGATGCGTTTTTCTGCATGCCTTTTCAGCGCTCTCCCAAAGACAAACGGAATCTCAAGGCATACAAAGAGCTCAAGCTGCTCCTGGAAGAGCAAAAATACGACCTCGTGATCTGCAATACGCCCGTCGTTGGCGTATTGAGCCGTTTCGCTGCGAGAGAAGCCCGAAAACACGGGACAAAAGTAGTTTACATTGCCCACGGCTTTCATTTCTACACAGGCGCGCCAAAAAAGTACTGGCTGTTTTATCCCCTGGAAAAACACCTGGCTGATCACAATACCGATCTGCTGATCACCATCAATCGGGAGGACTATGAACGCGCAGAGAAGCACTTCAAATGTCCGGTTGAACATATTTACGGAGTCGGTGTTCGTTCGGAACGGTATCACCCCGCATCCAGTGATGAGAAGCGGGCCATGCGCGAGAGAGAACATCTTCCAAAAGATAGCTTCGTGATTCTCTGCACGAAAGAACTGATGTTCGACAACAACCAGAAGACCATCCTGCACGCCATAGCCAAAGTGAAACCGGAAATTCCCGATCTCACGATGCTGTTCGCCGGGAACGGACCGGATGAGCAGATGCTGAAAGAGCTTACGAACGAATTGGGCTTGACCGATTCGGTCCGCTTTCTGGGATATCGTACCGATCTTGAACAGCTTGTGCCGACTGTGGATCTGGTGGTGTCATGCAGCTGGCGCGAGGGGATGCCTCTGAACATCATAGAGGCCATGCTCTGCGCCAGACCCATCGTTGCTTCTCACAACAGAGGGCATGACGAGCTCATTGAAGACGGAAAAACCGGATATCTTGTTGACAAGTTTGATATTGATGCTCTGGCAGACAGAATACGGAAGATCAAAAATGACAAAGCAACGGCAGAAGCATTCGGGCTGCGAGCCTGCGAGAAAGCACAGAAGTACACAGCTGCATCGGTTGTAAAGCAGATGCGAGACATTATTAACACACTGGAACGGAGTAATACGAAGTGAAGATTATGGCAATCGGCGCGCATCTCGACGATATCGAGATCGCCTGCGGCGGAACGCTTGCAAAAGCAATCGAAGCCGGTCATGAAGTCAAGGCGCTCGTGATGAGCAAATCCGGGTACACGAACAAAGAGGGCGCTGTTCAGAGATCCAATGCATTGGCTGTCGAAGAAGGCCTGGAGGCCCTGCACACGCTTGGGCTGACGAATATTGAGATCCTGGATTTTCCGACCAAGGATATTCCCTTCCGCTCGGATGTGGTCAATGCCATTGATGTAAGCATGTCCGCATTTGATCCGGATATCATCTTTACCCATCACCCCTTTGATACGCATCAGGCCCACGAGGGGGTCGCAAAGGCTTCCATCGCGGCGGCCAGAAGGAAGAATACGGTGTTTTTCTATGAACCGATCACGCCTTCCGGTCGTTCATACGTCCCCTTCAAGCCGTCTCTGTATGTCGACATCGAATCCACGCTTGACAAGAAGATCGCATCCCTGAAGTGCCACAAGAGCGAGTATAACAAGTTCGGCGCCGAGGACTGGATCGAAGGCGTACGTTGTCGCTGCGGCTTTCGCGGATACGAGATCGGGAAAAAGTATGCCGAGGCCTTCGAGATCCTTCGGTTGGAACTTCGTTTTGAAGACAACACGATCATATGATGGATTTATCTCTTTCCGAGATCGAACGTCTGGAAGCAGCGTTCGGCAGCCCCTTGTATCTCTTTGACGAGACTGCGTTTACGCAGAACTATCACGAGCTGGACGCCGCTCTCAAAAAGCAGTATCCCAAGTATCAGATTTCCTACTCCTACAAGACAAATTACACTCCCTATATCTGTTCCGCGGTAAAGAGACTGAACGGATACGCCGAGGTCGTCTCGGGCATGGAATATGAGATTGCCAGGCGCGTGGGATATCCAAGCGACCAAATCATCTTCAACGGTCCGAACAAGGGAGAAGACGGTCTCTCCGCTCTCCTTGAAGGCAGCATTGTCAACGTGGATAATCTTGACGAGATGTCCGCCGTTTGCGAAAGAGTCAAGGATTTCCCCGAAAAATCCTTTGAAATCGGCTTGCGGGTCAATATGGACCTGGGCCAGTCCTTTACCTCTCGCTTCGGTATGGACGAAAGGGATATTGTCAAAGCCTTCGATTTGGTAAAGGAGGCCCGGAATCTTTCCGTCGTGGGTCTGCATTGTCATATCAGCCGGTGCAGAGGGCTCCAGGCCTGGCAAAAACGGGCAGAAATCATGCTTGGTCTTGCAGATCGGTTTTTTGCGGGACGCCAGCCAAAGTACCTCGATCTGGGGAGCGGGATGTTCGGAAAGATGGATCCTGTGTTTGAAGCGCAGTTCGATCATGTCCCTTCTTACACAGACTATGCCTTCGTGACGGCGAAGCTGGTCGCAGACCGTTATGCTGCCGTTTCGGAAGCGGATAAGCCCATCCTTTTCACCGAGCCCGGAACGACCCTGGTCAACAAGTACATCGACTTCATAGGCCGGGTCGACGCCGTGAAAACCGTTCGCGGAAAGAGTTTTGCGGTCTTGAACTGCAGCGAGCACAATCTGGGAGAGACCTGTACGCTCAAGCGGCTTCCTATAAAGATCCTTCATGCCGGCAGGCAGACAAAGACTTATGAAGGCCTTGCCTTTGTCGGGTACACCTGCCTTGAGCAGGACGTCATGTACACCGATTACTGCGGAGCGCTGGCTGTGGGAGACTATGTGCAGTTTGGCAATGTCGGGGGCTATTCCAATGTGTACAAGCCGCCGTTTATTTGGCCCAATTGCGCGATGGTCGCGAGAAAAAGCAGCGGTGAGTACGCAGTGATCAAGCGCAGAGAAACATACGAAGACCTTTTGCAGACGTATTCGTTTCATGAATAGACGGGAGATCAGAGGATGGAACAGCTTAGAGACGTAACGGTGATGATCACCGCAGCCGGCAACGTGTTCATGCCGGGTACCACCGCCTGCCTGACGAAAAACGGAGAGAGAAAAGTCCGCTTGATCGGCGTTGACATGAACGACGATCCCACGCTGCTGCAGATGTGCGACGCCTATTATCCCGTTCCCCGCGGCGACGATCCGGACTATATCGACACGCTCCTTCGCATCTGCGAGAAGGAGCATGTCGATATCGTTCTGCCTATCATGTCGGTCGAGCTGAACGCTCTGGCCCGAAACAGGGCGCGGTTTGAAGCGATTGGGACCATCGTATCGGTCTCTGACGAATCGTCTCTTGCCATTGCCAACGACAAGATCAAGCTCTTTGACTATATGAAGGGTCATGGCCTTCCCTGCGCCGACTACATGGCCGTGCACAGCCTTTCAGAATTGGAATCGGCTGTCAGGAAGCTGGGTTATCCCGAAAAGCGCGTTTGCATAAAGGCCGCCGAAGGAAGCGGCAGCAGGGGTTTTCGCGTCATAGACGAAACCAGACCGCGTTTTGAAATGTACATGCATGAAAAACCCAATTCCTGCTTTATCCGCTTCTCTGAGATGAAGGATATCCTGAAAGAGGCGGACGTGTTTCCGGAATTGATGGTCATGGAATATCTACCCGGCGAGGAATACACGGTCGACTTGCTTGCCGACAGGGGAAAAACCCTGTATTGCTGCTGCCGCAGGAGTCTCGGCATGGATCATGGGATCATGCTCAACAGCGAAGTCGTTCAGCGTGAAGGAATCGAGAGGCTCTGCCAGTCGGTCACGGAACACCTGAAGCTCGACGGCAATATCGGCTTTGACGTTCTGGAGAGAGCGGATGGAACTCCGTTCATCGCCGAGTGCAATCCCCGAATAACCGCCGGTATTCCTGTATTCAAAATGGCCGGCGTCAATCTGCCTTACCTGAATGTGAAAAGGCTGCTCGGAGAGCCGTTGCCGGAGTGCCGCTTGCAAATCGGGACCGTCGTCCGCCGCCGCTGGCTGGAGATGTGAACTGCATACCGAAGGAGAGCTTTCCTCCGCATTGTCGGCGACGCTGTCCTCCCCAATAACAAAACCTGTTGTGTATGGTGTATTGAACTATGAAGATCGGAATTCTGACACATTATAAAGCGAATAACCAGGGCGCTGTTTTACAGCTTTTGTCCATGGTTCATTTTCTCGCCGACCTTGGACATGAGCCCGTCTTATTATGTTATGAAGACGACTATTCCTTTCAGCCCGATGAAAAGAAGCGCTATAGCACATCCTTACTGCATTTCGGTTTTTACCTGAGAGAATACCTGCTGAAAAAAGGTTTTGGCTTGACGTTGTTCAATACACGCAAGGCTCTGACCCTGAAGAAGGAGCTGTCCGGTCTGAACCGTCTGTCATTTGACACCCATGATGTTGACGCAATTATTGTAGGCTCAGACGAAGTCTTCAGCATCGATTGCGGCTGTGATCGCATGATGTACGGCTACGGACTGCATGCCCCGGCAATTGCCTACGCGCCTTCTTTCGGGCTTTCTACATCGGAATTGCTGAAGGAATTCAAGGTTTACGATCTGATCAAAGACGGGCTGAGCAAGATGTATCGGCTTTCGGCGAGAGACGTCCATACCCAGGCTTTGATCCAAGAAATGACCGGACGAGAGATCCCGCTGGTCTGCGATCCGGTCATCCTCTACAGCGGCGAGGCTTTCGACGTCCCTGTAAAGATCCGGCAAAAGTATATGCTGGTCTATTCCTATGACAGGAACATGGTGGAGAAGTCCGAGATCGACGCGGTTCGAGCCTATGCGAAAAAGCACGGCCTGATCACGGTATCGTGCGGGTCTTATCACAAGTGGTGCGATAAAAACATCGTCTGCAGCGCGGAAGCGTGGTATTCGTATTTTAAAGACGCGTCCTGTGTACTGACCGACACTTTCCACGGCTCGGTCGTCGCGATGAAGAACCACTGCAGCCTTGCGGTTTTCATTCGGCAAAGCATCAACGCGAACAAACTGCACTCTCTCCTTGACGAGACGAATCTGAGCCAACGCCTTCTTCCGCAGATCTCGGTCGACCATCTGGAGCGGGTGTTTTCAGAGAGCATCGACTATAACGATGTGGACAAGCGGATCGATCAGATGCGGGAGAACAGCAAGGCGTATTTGTTGTCCGCTCTGGACGGAGTTGGAAAATAATCCTGTTCGCCCCTGACTCGGTCTGCTTGCTCTGGCCTTGGCTCCCGATCAAGCCTTTCAGTCTGGCCTTGTACTCCAGAGGTCTCTATCCTGCAAAAGCCTGATCCTCCCTGCGGCAACATGATAAACTCCCGAAAACACAATGCGGCTCGGTCAGATCCATACCGGAACAGAAGGTCAATATGAAGAAAATACTTATTATTTGCGCCGGCCTCTGCCTGGGAGGCGTAGAACGCTTTGCTGCCAATATCAGCCTGTTTGCGCCCAAAGGGGAATTTGAATTCCATTATCTGGTTTTCGAAGGATCAGAAACGGATTTCGAGGCGGAATGCATAGAAAACGGAGCGAAGATCCTTCGCGTAAAGAGTCCCAGTTTGAATCACACGGCGTATATCAAAGCGTTGAAAAAGATCCTTCTGCTCAATCACTACGACATCGTGCATTCCCATACGCAGTTCAATTCCGGGATCAATATGTGGGCGGCGAAACGCTGCGGCGTTCCGGTACGGATCTCCCATTCCCACACCATTGCCCACGAGCAGAAGATCCCCCTCAAGAAGCAGCTCTACGAGGACTTCATGCGGTCGCTGATAAAACGGTACGCTACGGTTTTTCTCGCCTGCGGGAAAGAGGCCGGGGAATGGATGTACGGGACGGGCTCGAGCAAGCGCCGCTCTCCGGATTTCACGGTGATCCGCAACGGTATCGATACGGGACGCTTTCTTTTTTCGCCTGAAAACAGGCGTCAAATCCGAGCGGAATATCAGCTTTCTGAGGATGATTTCCTCATCGGGCACGCCGGAACGCTTTCCTCGGTAAAGAACCAGGAGTTTTTGATCCATCTCATGCCGGAGATCCGAAAGAGAAGGCCAAACGCAAAGCTCATGTTGATCGGTCGCGGGACTGAGGAAGTGCAAGCGCAGCTGCAACGTGCCGCCATCGCATGCGGCGTGAGCGATCAGGTCCTTTTCACCGGTCCTGTCATGAACGTCCACGAAGTATTGTCCGCCCTGGATGTATTTACTTTGCCTTCGCGGAGGGAAGGAACGCCGCTTGCGCTCCTGGAAGCCCAGGCAAACGGGCTTCCCTGCGTGATCAGCGACGTCGTTCCCGACGACGCCGTCGTCACGGACTTGGTTCGATCCCTTCCTCTGGAGGATACAGCGGCCTGGATCGAGGCAATAACCGCTTCCGAGAGAAGCGATCCCGAGAAATATGCCGATATCGTCGATCGCGCAGGATTTGGGCGATTGACCGCGATGGAACCTTTATACGACATTTACAGGAGATGATCCTGGCCGGAAACGCAAGAATTGCGTCCTGATCGAGCGCTGCAACAAACAGTATCATTGATGGGAGTCAAGCAATGATATAAGGAGACAAGTCTAACATCATGGTTAAAATACTCTTTTTTATTGAAACGCTATCGTATAACGGCTCGATCGGCGGCGCAGAAAAAGTCCTTCTTACGCTTGTCAATCATATGGACACAAGCGAATTTGACATCACCGTGCAGACCGTGTTTCCAGACGAATATGCCTGCTTGTTGAATCAAAACATTCGGTATCGCTCTTGTTATCCGAAAAAAAACGCGGCTTCCGCCTCCCTATATCGTATGGAATCCGAGCTCGGACTGACCTATCCATTACACATTCGGGACGATTACGATATCGAAGTCGCGTTTCTGGAATACGCTACGACAAAAGTGCTCGCTGCGTCCACAAACAAAAAGGCCAGAAAAGCCGCCTGGATCCACTGTGATTTTGATACCGCGATCGATAACAAGGAGGCCTTTGTCGCCAAAACGCGGAAACAATACCAGCAATACGACAAGATCGTATGCGTATCCGAGCAATGTAAAAAGAGCTTTGACGAATTGTTTGCCTCCGGCTTTAACTCTGTTGTTCTTCACAATGTCATCGACGATCGGGAGATCCTGTCCAAAGCAAAAGAGGCTCTGCCGGAAGGCGTATCAAAAACGAAATATACCCTCTGTTCCGTGGGCCGCTTTTCTCGCCAGAAAAACCATCTGCGGCTTTTGAAGGCATGCAAAAGGCTGCATGACGAGGGCTTTCCGTTTGAACTCTGGCTGGTAGGAGACGGTATCCTTCGTCCGGAAGTGGAATCGTTCATCTCGGAGAACAACATGGGCGGGTATGTCCGGTTATGGGGATTTCAAGCCAACCCCTATCCCTTTATCGAAAAAGCGGATCTTCTGGTTTGCTCTTCCTTTTTTGAAGGATTCAGTACCGTCATCACAGAAGGGGTTCTGCTGCGAAAGCAGATCCTCACCACAGACTGTTCCGGGATGCATGAGATCCTGGATGGTTATTCCGGGGGGATGATCGTCCCCAATGATGATGAGGCCTTCTATTCCGGCCTGCGTTCCTGTGCGGAACATCCTCTCGATTCCGAACAGACCGGCGGCCTCGCATTCTCCACAGAAGCACTTGTCAAAGAAAACGAAGCGTTTTTCAAACGATTGCTTTCTGACGGAGAGCGGCAGGTTCATGACAAGGGGAATTGAGTTCACACGCTCTTTTCCCCTTTTGACGTATCAACATGGGGCACAGCTCAGCCTTTCGTTCCCGCCGCCCCAAAACTGATGACAGGAAGAAACAGTCACAGCTGCCAGGCTCAACCGCCAAAGCAGCTGTGACTTTATCTGTAAACAGCATCCTCCGCCCTCGCAGCGATCCACGCAAAGGAACGCTGAAAGCCGGCTCACCGCAAAGGCGGATGACGGTTGATGCGTCTCTTCTGTTTCCCGGCTGGATCTCAATCTCTTCGGCATCTTCGGGTGCCGGTCCTTCCCTGTCGGCGTTCACTTTCCTTGCGTTCGCCGGCGTCGAGACCCCCTCGCACGACCACAAAGCGTGAAGCTTATTTGCAGCTTGTTATGGACATTTTTAGATTTCGTGATATACTAAAGTAGTATGGCTATGTGCGCTTAAAATGCTACTTCACTTTATGCGATTCGTTTCCCGTATGCGCGCAGTGATGCGATGCGCCGGAACAGGATCGAAACAAAACGCCTATGAATCATATTGGAGAACAAACGAACAGCCCCTGCTCCGGATGCGGTGCCTGCGCGGCAGTCTGCCCGCAAAACGCGATCTCCCTTGCGCTGGACGACGCCGGATTTTTCCGGGCCGTCGTTCAGGAGGACCGCTGCGTTGACTGTGGGCTCTGCCAGTCGGTTTGTCCCCGCTTTTCGACGCCGAATGGCGGGAAGGACCTGCGCGAGTCGCCGCTCTACGCCCTGCAGAGCAAAAACGAGGCGACTGTGCTGCGGTGCTCCTCCGGCGGGATCGCCCATGAGCTGGCGGCAGACTGTATCCGACAGGGCTGGCACGTCTGCGGCGTGGTCTATAACCCGCAGAACGACCGGGCGGAGCACCGCCTGACCTCATCCATGAAGGAGCTTTCCGGTCTGGACGGCTCAAAATACCTGCAGAGCGACACCAGCGCCCTTCGTCAGGCGCTGGAGCTGGCCAGAGAGGGCGCAAACCTCGCTGTTTTCGGCACGCCCTGTCAGATCGCTGGCCTCGCACGAGCTGCCGAAAAGCTTGGCCTGCGGGATCGGCTGCTGCTGACGGAGATCTTCTGCCATGGGGTACCCAGCTACTTGCTATGGGAGCACCAGTGTGGACGAATGAAGCAAAAACTGCATACGGAGCGCTTTGACCGCGTGCAGTTTCGATACAAGAAAAACGACTGGCACAGCTACTGCCTCCGGGCGGATGCGGGCGAACGCAGCTTTTTCGGCGCGCGGGAGACCGAGCTCTTCTGGCAGGTCTTCTTCGAAAACGTCCTGCTGAACGACGCCTGCTTTGCCTGCGAGATGCGCACGACCGTATCGTTGGCGGATCTCCGCCTCGGCGATTATTGGGGCCGTCGGTATCAGCAGCACAGCGACGGGGTCTCCGCCGTGTTCGCGCTCACAGAACGGGGCGAGGAAGCGCTCCGGTGCCTGGATCTTCGCTCTTTGGAGCCCGGCACGCCGGAGGAGATGCTTCAGGCCCAGAACATGGACGGCTACCATGACCGGGCGCTGCACGACGGGGCCATGGAAGTACTGCGCCAGACGCGGGATATCGCCGCGGCGGTAAAGTACTATCGGTCCAGAGAGGGCAGCAGGCAGACGCTGAAGCGCGCCCTGCTCCAAGCCAGCGCGATCCTGCCGGACGGGCTGCGGGCCAGACTGCGCAAGGCCAACAGCAGCAGAAAGCTGAAATGATATTTCCGAAGGACGAAATCCTTATGCCGACTTTGACGATCATTACCCCCACCTATAACCGTGCGGATTGTCTCCCTGCATGCTGGGACTCCCTGAAAGCACAGACCAGCAAAGACTTCCAGTGGCTGATCGTGGACGACGGAAGCACCGACGCCACGCAGAAAACGGTAAAGCGCTTTCTCATTGAGCACGAGGATATACAGATCGATTATCTGCAGAAAGAAAACGGCGGCAAGCACACGGCGCTGAATGCGGCACACCCGCTGATCCAGGGCAAGTACGTTATTATTCTGGACAGCGACGACCGTCTGGTGCCGGAGGCAGTTTCCTCCATCCTGCAGGCCTGGGAGCGGTTCGAGACGGATGCGCAGGTCGGTCGGATCATCTTTCTGAAAGGCTATACCGTTGACGAACCGATCTGCTATGTAAAGAACGAAAACCTGCCTGTGGACACGCTGCAGGAACCGCGGATCGCTGTCACAGGAAGAGATTGCTGTGACACTTTCCGAACCGAGCTGTTTCGCAAGTATCCCTTCCCCGTTTTTCCCGGCGAGCGCTTTATCGGCGAGGGCGCCGCCTTCTTTGGGATGGAGTTGGAATCCAAGGGCGTCTATATCAACAAGGTCATCTACCTCTGCGAATACCGGGAAGACGGCCTGACCCAAGCCGGCCGGAAAATGCGTCTTCAGAATCCGCTTGGCGGGATGTACAATTCCAGGACATACATGCATCCAAAACTCTCCATGAAGCGCCGGATCGAAAAAGGGATCCTGTACAGCTGCTATGCGAAGTTCGCAAAAGTCTCCTTCCCGAAGGCGCTCCGCGAGAACCCCTATAAGGCCCTGACTCTGATAACCCATTTCCCCGGCGTTTTGCTTTACCGCTATTGGAACCGTACGTTTTTCAAAGGAGACAGACCGACATGAGCCAAGCCCCGCTTTTCAGTATCATCATTCCGATCTATAACACCGAAAAAGAGCTGCACCGCTGTGTGGACAGCGTCCTGGCGCAGCGTTTTGAGGATTTCGAGCTTATCCTGGTGGACGACGGGTCCAAGGACGGCAGCGGCGCGATCTGCGACGCGTACGCCGAGAAGGATCCTCGTGTTATCTGCGTCCACCAAGCAAATGCCGGCTGTTCAGAAGCAAGAAACACAGGGGTCCGCAAAGCCAAAGGCAAATATCTGCTGTTTCTTGACAGTGATGACATGTGGGATGACGCCAATGCTCTGTCAGAGCTTCAGACGATCATTATCAAAGAGGATCCGGATGTAGTCTGCTTCGGTGTTTCCATCTACAGCGAAGACGGCCGGCTGGAAAAGCGGCGGCTTCCCACCCTTCCTCCTGACGTAAAAAACAAATACGATCTGGTCGAACATCTTACCCGTACGAATCAGTATTTCAGTACTTCCTACGTAAAAGCGCTGGATCGAAACTTCTTTATTCAAAACGACCTGTTCTTTGTCAAAGGCTTGCTGAGCGAGGACATCGAATGGTCAGCGAGGATCCTTGTGCTTTTCAGATCAATGTCAGTTTACTCGAATGCGTTTTATAAACGGATCCGGCGTTCCAGCGGCTCCATCACATCGGATGTCTGTGAGAAGGGCATTACCGATATCCTCGGGTCCATCGAAAAAGGCATCGTTTTCGCGAGAGATCACTGTGAGAACGAGGACATGCTTCGCCTCTATTATGAGTATTGGGCTTATCAGTACGCCATGCTCCTGGGACTGGCGCAGGAATTTCGCCATTCTGCCAACTTTCCTGATATTTTCAGGAGGATCAAAGACTTGAGATGGCTCCTGCGATACGATCACGAGAAAAAAGTGCGCGCCGTGCATTTGTGCACAGCAATAATCGGTCTTCGCGCTACGATGAACGTCATGCGGATCTACTACAAACTATGAGGATGACAGGGAGGAAACAGATGTCCGGACCAAGCAGTTTCAAAGAACTAAAACACTATATTCGTCAAGACTTGAGATGGGTTGGCGGACATCCTTACCGGAGCTTTATTTCCAGATATCTTTTCGAGCCGGGCTTTCGTTTCATTGTTTGGCTGCGCATCACCAGGTATTTCTTCCTGAAAGGAAAAGCATGGTTCCTTTTGTTTCTCCTCGCGAGATTTCGCTATAAACACTTGGAATACAAATTCAGCTTTGATATCTCTTTTCAGGCTCAGATCGGACCGGGACTCTCGATCGCGCATTACGGATATATCATTGTCAGCAGCAACACGAAGATTGGAGCCAATTGCTCGTTAAAGCCCGGCGTTGTGTTTGGAAAGAAACTGACCCGGCAAACCGGAGGCGCGGTCGTTGGCGACAATGTTGAATTCGGAGTCGGCTCTAAAGTCGTCGGTGATGTAACGATTGGAAGCAATGTGATCGTTGGCGCGAATGCGGTTATCGTAAAAGATATCCCTGACAACTGCGTTGTTGCCGGTGTCCCCGCAAAAGTGATACGTTTTCTGAACACCGGGGATAATTGAGGGCCGAGCACATTTTCTAATTTGGCCCTTCGTTCGCATCCGGAACGGACCAGTCTGGAAACCACGGATGAAACGAGAAAAGAACAGGAAAGTATTATCCGAATCATCTGCATTTTTTTACGGAGACGCTATGTTTGATAGACAGATCATTTTTCTTTTTGTCGTCATGCTGCTGACCTTGATCTATGCACTTGGCGTACAGCGACGCAGCCAAAAACGAAACTGTGTGGCGGCGGTCACCATAGCGATGACCCTGTTCAGCGGTCTCCGCAGCTGGTGGATGGGCGATCTGATCAAGTACTATACGCAGTATCTTCATTGCGCCGGACAGGATTGGCGGACTGTTGTATTCGGCCAGCTGAGCAACAGCGGAATCCGCGTCTTTTTTCGGCTTGCGAGCGTGCTGGGCCTGTCCTATGACGTGTGTATTTTTCTCATCGCCGCTTTTTCCGCGATTACCCTCGGCGTCTTGATTTTCCGCTATTCCCCCTCGCCCTATTGGAGCTATCTGATCTATATCGCCATGGGCTTCTTGATGTTTACCTACAGCGGCCTGAAGCAAACCATCGCTATGGGCTTCCTCTGCATTGCCATGATCGGGCTTCTGGAAGGTCGATTCTGGTTCTTCCTGATCTGGACCCTGGTGGGCGGATGGTTCCATATGCCGGCCCTGATCTTCTTGGGGGCCTATCCTTTTGCCCGGAAGAAGCCGGATACGGATTATGCGCTGATCCTTCTGTCGCTTGTTACTGTGATCTTCTTGTTCCGGAACCGGATCGTGGAATTTCTGGCTGAAATGTACTATGATGATGAAGGATCGTTTGAGGCATCCACCCAACTCGGCGGGCGCTTCCTGATGATGCTTTTCATTCTGGCTCTGGGCTATTACCTCCGTCCCCTGCGTGTTCAAGATAAAGTATATAGCTATCTTTTTAATCTCATGGTCATCGCGGCGGCGCTTCAGACTTTTTCCATATACAGCAACAACTACACCCGCCTTGCGGACTACTATTATCAATTCGTAGCCCTTTACATCCCATTGATGCTGCAGACCGGTGATTCCCAGCTCGCGGAAATGCCGGAGCGTAAAGGCCAGATCATATATCACTCCGGAGATCTGTATTTCCTTCTTGGAGTCGGGATCACAATATTCTCCCTTTGGTATTATATAGGATATGTGGATGGATCGCAGACGTATTTGAACGGTTTCAAGTTCTTCTGGGAAATCGACGCTCATTCCCTCTATGGCACTTGATTAAAGTCAAAACTCATGAAATACAGCATCATCGTTCCGGTTTACAACTGCATCGAATTTCTGCCCGTCTGCGTCGACAGCATCCAGCGGCAGTCCGAATCCGATTGGGAACTGCTTCTGATAGACGACGGCTCAACCGACGGAAGCGGCGCGCTCTGCGATCGGCTGGCAGCGCAGGACAATCGCATCCGCGTCTTTCATAAGACAAACGGCGGCGCGTCCAGCGCACGGAATCTGGGCTTGGAACACGCGGAGGGAGAGCATGTCCTGTTCTTCGACGGGGACGATACCGTTGAATCGGACCTTTTGACGCAAGGATCCGCCGCTCTTGGCGAGACTTCTCCCCAGATGGTGATCTTCGGCATGGCCTTTGATTCATACAAGGCCGCCGGTCAATTGGAAAAGACCGAGCTGTTCAGCGTGAGCCGCGCGGGGCTCGTCACCAGGGAGGAAATCCTCGCCGCGTTTTCCGATTTCTTTGCGGACAACGCGCTGTCCAGCGCATGCAATAAGGCCTTTTCAGGTGCCGTCCTTCGGAAAACCGGCCTGCGCTTCTCGGAAGAGATGACGCTGTATGAGGATCTGGATTTTGTGCTCCGCTATCTGCCCTACTGTGATCAGATCGCTTGCCTGGATCGCGCGCTGTATCACTACCGCATCCTCGCGGACAAACCTCATATCAACCGCAGGGTGCTGCAGCTGGATAGCCTTGAACGCAATCTGGAGCTGCTGGTCGGGTCCATGTTGGCATTGCGTAGTCCCGCGGTGTCGCAGCGGGCTGCCGATCTCTGCGCACAGCTGTTTGATATGCATCTGATGGCAGCGTCCCATCCCCGAAAGGACCTCCCGCAGGTGATCAGGTCGATCCGCGAGAGCGCCGCCATCCAAGCCCTATCCCAAATCGAGATCAGCCCCTCCCCTTCCTCCAGCCCCTCCTGGTCCATGATCAGCAGCGGCGCCGCAGCCGAGCTGTACGCTTCTCTGCGGAAAAGAAAACTGGTGAGTAAAGGCAAAGCCATCGTCAAGCCTGTGCTGAAAAAGCTTGGGCTGTATCATTGAAAGATATTATGAGAGAGATCGGACTCAGAGAAATGCAGCAGATCGAGCGGGATCTGCTTGTGGCGCTGGACGCCGTTTGCAGGAAGCACGGCCTGCGCTACTTTATGGACGGCGGAACGCTCCTGGGCGCGCTGTGCTACGACGGCTTCATCCCCTGGGATGACGACATCGACATCAAGATGCCCCGCCCGGACTATGAGAAGCTTCTGATCCTGCAGAACGAGTTTCCCGGACACATTGTTTTGGATGCTCCCCGCGCCGAACACTGCGAATACACCTTCTTAAAGCTGATCGACAGCCGGACCGTTCTGGAGGAGCAGTATGGAGATCAGATCAAACGCACCGGCGTGTACCTGGACGTGCTCCCCATGGACGGGCATCCGGCCGATCCTGAGATGGCCAAGAAGCATCTGGCGGAGCTCAGCCGCCTGAACAGCCTGTTCCACGCTTCCCTGTCCACGTTTTCCGAACTGAAGGCGTCAAGCTCCGTTGTAACCCGGGCAAAGGGGCTTCTATACGGCAAGCTGTATTCCCCCTGGAAGCTGTACCGAAAATTGACGGAGACGGCGAAGAAGTTCCCCTATGACGAAGCGGAGCAGGTCGGGCTCCTGGTAGAGGGGGATCCCATCCGGGAGCGTTTCGAGAAAAGCTGGCTGGAACCGCCGGCTATGATGCTGTTCGAGGGGCAGCATTTCCCCGCCCCCAACGCCGCGGAGGAGCATCTGAGTGTTTTCTACCGCAAGCCGATCTCCCGGGAGCTGTATTATCAAAAGCTTCCCCGAATCGATTCGGATCATCGCCACCGCGTGTACTGGAAGGAGTAGCTGAATGGGCTTTCATCTGAAACACATTAAAAAATACCGTCGGTGGGTCAAGCAGACGCTGTCCGACTTCCGGGAAAACCGCCGCTTTGATCCTGTCTATGCCGAACGGGATCTGGCGCTGCGGACAGCCCAGCTTCTGCAAAAGCCCGCCAGGATCGACCGCGCGGCCCAGAAGAAGCACGAATGGGTGCTGGCCTATATGGAGAAGCACTGTTCGGAGACCATCCGCAAATATCGGGATCTGCCTGCGCCGGCGAATCTCCGGCAGCCCCAGCGCGACCCGAAGATCTGGAGCATGTGGTGGCAGGGCGAGGAGAACGCCGACCCCCTGTTTCAAATGTGCATCCAAAGCGCGAGACAGCACAGCCATCAGCCGGTGATCACGCTGACCAAGGACAACTATAGCGAGTATTTCGAGATCCCGGAGTATATCCTCAAGAAGCACGCCGAGGGCAAGGTCATGATCCAGCACATCTGCGATCTCATGGTGGTGTCGATCTTGGCAGCCCGGGGCGGCTTCTTTACCGGAGCCACGGTCTGGTGGTCCCAGGACGCGCCGGAGGGCGTGCTGGACGCGCCGTTCTACACCTGCCGTGCCGTCAGCAAGAGTCAGGAAAGCATGTCCCGCTCCCGCTGGGTGGGGTATTTGATGGGGGGAAACAAGGAGTTTCCGCTGTTCTCCTTCGCGCGGGACTGCCTGCTGGAGTACTGGCAGAACTGCGACCACGCGGTAGACTATCTCATGCTGGACTATGTGTTCGAGCTGGCTTACCGAAACATTCCCTGCGTGAAGGAAATGATCGACTCTCTCCCGGAGCGGAACAACATGCTGCGCAACGATCTGATCATGCACCTGGGAGACCCCTACGACGCGGAGGCCTTTCGCCGTTACACCGAAGGGGACACTTTCCTCTACAAGCTGTCCTGGAAGTTCGGGAAAAAGGACCGGGTCAGCTCTGACGGGAAACAGACGAATTACGGATATATGCTTGAGGAACAGTCCAACGCGAATGCCGGGGCAGAATGACGCTCAAGCAGACAAAGGACATGAAACAAGGAGAAGTAGATGCCGATGATAGATAGGGAGAAAATCAAGTCCGCCTTTCCTTTTTTGACGAGGTTTATCCATTGGATCAAGCGAAGGAAGAACGAGCTTTCTGCATTGCCCCGCCATCTGCGCAGGAAGCGTGCGCAAAAAAAGAATTCCCTGCTCAATCACGGGATCATCAAGGTCGTTTTTCTCTGTCAATACATCCCCGCATGGAGCAAAGACAAGCAGTTGTATGAAGCGCTCCGAAACGATGAGAGATTCGAGGTCACCCTTCTCTGCGTTCCGAACCGGATCAGCGCCAACCAGCTGCAGGATCCGGAGGATCTGTCCAATGACACATACGAGTATTTTTCTTCCCACGGATACAAAGAAGCCGTAAACGCTCTGATCGGGAAAAACGAATGGCGGGATCTGCAGGCGCAGCACCCGGATTATGTGATCTGCAACCGCTATGACAGGCCGATGCCCATTCCCTACACGTCATCCGTTTTATCGAATTATACCAGAATCTGCTTAGTTCCTTATGATGGCGTTGCTTTGCGGCGAGTAAAAGATGTCGTTGATAAACTGTTTGTAGCAAATAGTTACTGCGGTTTCGTAGGCACGGAAGAAGGCAGGAGGAACATCCTCCGGTCGAACAGCATCCTTTGCAAGCTAAAACTGAGCCACGCCGTATGCTGCGGTATCTCTTCTATCGAAAACACATATAAAGCAAAACTCGACCCCTGTGAAACCTGGGACTTTTCTAAAAACCGTTTCCGCGTGATCTACGCGCCGCGATGGACGACTGATCCAACCTGGGGCGGTTCAAGCTTTCTGCAGTATCGCGACACCTTTTTTGATCTGGCCGATAAACACCCGGAAATCGCGTTTTTTGTCAGACCTCATCCCCTGATGTTTGACAACTTTGTGAAGAACGGGCTGATGACCGTGGAAGAAGTTGAAGCATATAAGGGTCAGTGTAAATCCCGTACAAATATTCGGATCGATGATAACAAAGAGTATTATCCGACCTTTTGGAATTCCAGCGTCATGATCTGCGACTTTTCCAGTATTCTTGTTGAGTATTTTGTTACAGAGAAACCGATTATTTATCTGACATATGACGAGAAGATAGAGTACAATGAATTGATGCTTGCGATGCTCAGCGGATGCTACATCGTCAATAGCGAGCAAGAACTGGTTAAGGCTTTAGAAGACCTTGCTGCAGGCAAAGATCCTCTTGCTGCCAGGCGTGCAGAAGTATGCAGAAAGTATCTTCTCTGCGGCTCAAATTTTTCAGCAAGCGAGAATATGAAACAGTTTTTGATTGACCACTATACAGACTGATGTTGGGAGGGTGATCCTTCCAACAATCGATCCTTCCTTGTTTCATACACATGTTTGTTATTGGCCAGAATTGAATTATAATTGGTTTTCTTCAGAATGAAGCATTCAGTCGCCAAAGGAAACAATATGAACTATCAAATCATCCCTATCAAAACCATTGATTCCGGTTATGCCGGAAAACTGTCCTTCTTTGAGGCGTCCTGGGACGTTCCCTTTGAAATCAAGCGGATCTACTACATCCACGGCGTTCCCAACGAAGCCCGGCGCGGCGGACATGCCCATATCTCCCTGCGTCAGATCCTGTTCTGCCCCTACGGAAAGATCGAGATCATCCTGGACGACGGGCACAAGCGAGAGAGTATCCTGCTGGACGACCCGTCAAAGGGCCTGGTGATCGGTCCCGGCCTCTGGCGGGAAATGATCTGGCACCAGGAAAACTCCGTCCTCTGCGTGGCCGCTTCCGAGTATTACGACGCGAAGGACTACATCCGCGATTACGATACCTTTCTGCAGTATGTGAATGAGGGGAAGATCCATGGTTGAATTCACCAGTCTGAAGCGTCAGTTTGATCTGTACGCGCCGGAATACGAGGAAGCGCTCCTGCGGGTGGCCCGCTCGGGCTGGTATATCCTCGGCAGTGAGCTGCAGCGCTTTGAGGAGCAGTTCACCTCCTATCTGGGCATGCAGTACTGCATTGGCGTGAACTCCGGTCTGGACGCCCTGATCCTGGCGGTGCGGGCGCTGGATATCGGCCCGGGAGACGAGGTCATCGTTCCGGCCAACACCTATATCGCCAGCGTCCTCGGCGTCACCGAGAACGGCGCCAGGCCCGTGCTGGTCGATCCGGACGCCTTCTTTTGCCTGGACGCGGATCGGATCGAGGCCGCGATCACCGCAAAAACCAAGGCGATCCTGCCCGTCCATCTCTACGGTCAGCCCTGCGACATGGAACGCATCTGCGCCATTGCGGAGAAGCATGGTCTGTACGTGATCGAGGACTGCGCCCAGGCCCACGGGGCGGCGCAAAAGGGCCGGAAGATCGGGACCTTCAGCACCATCGCCTGCTTCAGCTTCTACCCCACCAAGCCCCTGGGCGCCCAGGGAGACGCCGGCGCGCTGGCGACCAACGATCCCCTCCTGGCGGAGAAGCTGCGAAAGCTGCGCAACTACGGCAGCGGGAAGAAGTATGTCAACGAACTGGTGGGCATCAACAGCCGTCTGGACGAATACCAGGCTGCGATCCTGCAGGTGGGTCTGCGGCATCTGGAGGAGGGCAACGCCTATCGCCGCCGGATCGCGGAGCGTTATCTGACTGAGATCCGCAATCCCCTGGTGTCGCTTCCGAAGACCCGGGAGGGCTGCTCGCATGTTTTCCATGTCTTCGCGGTCCTCTGTGAGCAGCGGGACGCGCTGCAGGCTTTTCTGCTCGAGCGGGGCGTCAAGACCCTGTGCCACTACCCGATCCCCCCTCATCTGCAGGAATGCTATGCCTTTCTGGGCCACAGCGCGGGCGATTTCCCGCTCAGTGAGCAGTATGCCCAGCAGGAGCTGAGCCTGCCGATCTATGTGGGCATGCCCATGGAAGAGGTCACCCAAGTGATCGAGGCAGTCAACACCTTTCAGGGGGCGTGAACCGATGCAGATCCATTTGAGGCCGCTGCAGCAGGAGGACGCTCCGCTCATGCTGGAGTGGATGCGGGACCCCTCCATCGCCCGCTTCTTCCGTTTTGACGCCGCAGGGATGACGGAGGAAAAGTGCCGCGCTTTTATCGCCTCTGCCGATGCGGACCCAGACAGCCGCCACTACGCCATCGCGGACGAGAACGACAGCTATCTCGGCACCATCAGCCTGAAGCACATCGCCGACGGCCGGGCGGAGTACGCCATCAGTACGAGAAGCTGCGCCCACGGCACCGGCGCCGCCCTGCAGGCGACCCGGGAGCTCCTGCGCATCGCCTTTGAAGAACTGGGCCTGGAGACCGTGTATCTGAACGTGCTGGCGGAGAACCTGCGGGCCAACGTCTTTTATCGTAAAGCGGGCTTCCGATTTACTCACACAGAGCAAAATGCCCTCGAGATCCGGGGCGAACTGAAGGACCTGAACTGGTACGAGATAACATGCAGATAGCCGTGGATCTATTCGCCGATCAATCTGATTCATCATGACAGGAGAAGCAGAAGATGAAGCCACAGTATACGGAAGAAATGCCGCTTGTCTCATGCATCGTTACTTGTTTTAACAAAGTTGCGTATTTATATGAGGCTATCGCTTCCGTTTTGTCTCAGGATTATCCCGCACTTGAGCTGCTCGTCGCAGATGACGGAACGGCCGACTTCCCCTCTGCCGAGATCAAAGCATACATCCAGGACCACAAAAAAGACAATCTTCAAAACGCCGTTGTTCTTCATCAGGAAAAAAACGTCGGGACCGTTCGCAATATTAACTCCGCTCTCTCGATTGCGGCCGGCAACTATCTGATCAACCTTGACGGAGATGATGTTTTTTACAGCAACACCGTCATTCGAGAGATGATCAAAACCATGCTGGAGCGGGATCTTGACTTGCTGGAATGCAGCAAAATGCGCTGTGATGAACATCTGAACGAGTTGGAACGGTTGCCCACGCCCAAGCAGAAGGAGCAACTGAAAAAGCTGAATACCGCCCAAAAGCAATACCACTCTTTTGCGGTTTTCAGATTCTATAACATCGGTGGAGGATCCGGTGTCGCGTATACGAAGGACTGCGTTCAGAAATTGGGCTTGTTTGATGAATCATTTCGAAACTGGCAGGACGGACCGACATTGATCGCATATGTCCAGAAGGGACGCACCATTCCGACGAATTTTGACATTGTTGCGGTTCGTTATCGCGCAGGCGGCGTCAGTAACGCTCCGGGAAAGAACAAAGGAGCTTTTTCCCATATCTCCAGGGACCGTGCGCTTTATACTGAAATGTATACCATTCCGGATGTGTTTAATCCGCACGTTTTTCTTCGGAGAAGAAGAGTATTCTGGTACAGATGGGATCACAGTTCATCTTTTCACCAGAGAGTATGGTTGATGATTCGATATCCGGATCAGGGTCTGCCGATGCTGCTGCGCAAATTGCGTAGGCGACCCACACGATAGGCAAACTCAATATTCATAGCCAAAGGAGCATCTGTTCTGTGATTGATCTTTCTATCATCATACCCGTATATAATAATGCCAGATTTCTTCCTCGATGTATCGACAGTATCCTTCAACAAACTGTTCAGAACTATGAACTGATCCTTGTTGACGACGGTTCAACGGACACTTCCGGAAGCATTTGTGATTCCTATTCTGAGAAAGACAGCCGCATCACTGTAATCCATCAAGGGAACGAGGGGGTCAGCTCTGCCAGAAACAAAGGTCTGGCTGTTGCGAAGGGACGATATGTCACCTTCGTTGATTCTGATGATGCGGTAGATACGAACGCATACGATGCGATGTTGCTGAAGGCCGAGACGAGCTCCTCGGATATCGTGTCCTGCGGAGTTCAGTACTATACGGACAACGGAGTTTTCAAACGCAAAGATTTGATGGGAGAATGCGTCTGTAGCCAAGCGGAAATGCTGGAAGCGATGTTTGATCTGCCGAATCGGCTCGGTGGAAGCTGCTGCAACAAGATTTTTCGGCGGGACATCATCGTAGATCTGCAGTACGAAGAAACGGTATCCATGGGTGAGGATTGGCTGTTTCTGTTCCAAGCCTTTCTCAGAGCGAAAAAGCTCTATAAAATGAAAGAAACCTTTTACTGGGTAACAGAGCATGCCGGTAGTTCCGCAAGAAAACAAGATCCAGATATTCCCGTAAAGATTCTAAAGTCCAGCAAACGTATGATGAAACTGGCAAACCGCTATTCTCATTCTTTAGGATGCAAGGCAACGAACAAGTACCTCGATGACTGTTTTCGATACTCAAGGCAGATCAAAAAAATAGGTATTCAGGAACGCAAACCATATCGGTTGAGAAGGATACGGTGTGCTTTTGACATCATCGGAGTTCTAGCCGCTTCTTTCTTCTCCGGAAAACTCACGAAAGAACAGAGACACAGGTATGTATATGAACTCATTCACTACTAAAGAAAATGATATGAACGAAATAGAACAGTTTACCACCGTCATCACTCCCAAGACGGGGTGGTTGGATATCAACCTGAAAGAAGTCTGGAAATATCGCGATCTGATCACACTGTTTGTCCGCCGCAGCTTTGTATCGCAGTACAAGCAGACGATCCTGGGCCCTGCCTGGGCTTTTATCCAGCCCTTTCTCACGACCATCGTCTTCACACTGATTTTCGGCAATATTGCCGGACTGGCGCCGGGCGGCATTCCTTCGTTTGTCTTCTATTTCTCCGGCACGATTCTGTGGACCTATTTCAGCAACTGTCTCTCTCTAACGGCAAATACCTTTGTAGGAAACGCAGGCATTATGGGTAAGGTTTATTACCCCCGCCTGGTGACGCCGATCTCCACGGTGTTGTCCCAACTGATCAGCTTTGCCATTCAGTTTTGTTTTCTGGTCGCGTTTGTTCTGTATTTTGCGCTGACCAAACAGATCCATCCAAACTGGTGGATCCTGATGACGCCGGTGCTGCTGCTGCAGCTTGCCATGCTCTCCATGGGCTTTGGGATCATCATCTCGTCCGTGACGACCAAATATCGGGATCTGGCCAAGCTGGTAGGTTTCGGCGTGCAACTTTGGATGTACGGTTCCCCGGTCGCTTATGATATGTTCAGTATGGAAGCCTTTGCGCCGGGTGGGAAATGGCATACCCTGTATATGTGCAATCCCGTCACGCCGATCATCAACATTTTCCGTTACGGTTATCTCGGCTTCGGCTCGGTCGAATGGCGCTTCTACGGGTTCGGCTGGATCACGACTCTGGTTTTTCTGTTTTTTGGTGTGATCCTGTTCAGCCGCGTAGAAAAGACCTTTATGGACACGGTGTGAGGAATGAATATGGAAGAACTTGCAATCAAGATCGAGCATGTCTCGAAGCAATACCGTCTCGGCACCATCGGCGGCGGGACGCTGAAGGGAGACTTGCAGAGCTGGTGGGCCCGTGTCCGTGGGAAAGAGGATCCCAACAGTAAAATCGGCAGCAATCAAAACATTAAGATCGGCGAGCGTTTTCTTGCCCTGGACGATATCAATCTCGAAGTCAGAAAGGGTGAGGCTCTGGGCATCATCGGCCATAACGGAGCCGGGAAATCCACCTTGCTCAAACTTCTCTCCCGCGTTACCGCTCCAACAGAGGGGCGAATTCTAATCAATGGACGGATCGCCTCCATGCTGGAAGTCGGCACCGGTTTTCATCCGGAGCTGACCGGCCGTGAGAACGTATATATGAACGGCGCGATCCTTGGTATGACCAAGGCCGAGATCGAAAAAAAGTTTGATGAGATCGTCGCCTTTGCCGAGATGGAAAAGTTCATCGATACTCCGGTCAAGCGCTATTCCTCCGGCATGTATGTAAAACTGGCTTTTGCCGTGGCTGCTCACTTGGATTCTGAGATCATGGTCATGGACGAAGTCCTTGCCGTGGGCGATATGAAATTTCAACAGAAATGTCTCGGGCGAATGGGCGATGCCGCGAATGAAGAAGACAGAACTGTTTTGTATGTGAGTCATAATATGAGCACAATTCGTCGGCTTTGTACCCGATGCATCGTTCTTGACCATGGCAGATTAATCTACAACGGTGATGTTGAGACCGCCATCGGCATTTACTCTGATTGTCAGACAAAGACCCAGTACTCCTATGACTTCAGCCAGCAGAAACGGGCTCTGGGTGTCTCGATGAATATGCAGTTTTTGAGTCTGGTCATTCATAACTCTCCGGAGGAAGTCATCCGCTCTGGCGATCAAATTCTTGCCTCTATCCACTGTAAAGCCAATGCCGCTTTTCAGAATATGGGCATCCGATTCGAGATCGTGGCGGCGGATGGTTCTGTTGCCGGAACTATGCTCTCTGAGTGCATGATCTGTGCCGAAAAAGGGCAGTTGCTTGATATAGATGTGACAATCGATACCTCTCACCTTGCTCCTGGAAACTACAGATTTGACATGCTTGCCTTTCAGAGAAACGAATTCGGTGTGGAAGGTTGGTGCGATCGTGTATCCGGTGCTATTCAGTTAGAGCTGCAAAAGACGAACGATTCGGATTTGGAATGGCTGTCGCACTATTGGGGGCATACCAGATTCTCTGATATCACGATAACAGAAGTAAAAAAGAATATGTCACCGGATTAATTGTTGATATGACTGAATCAATCACAAATAAACCGCACTCTGAAGCGTCCAGAGACCACGCTATTGACACCGCAAAAGGCATCTTGATTATCATGGTCGTCTATGCCCATTGCTTTACAGACGGCATTCTCCATGACTTTTTCTTCTCCTTTCATATGCCGGCTTTCTTTGTGCTTTCCGGCATTACTGCATCCTTATCCGGAGAAATGAACAAACCGACAAAACAAGTATTGCTGAGAATGCTTGTAAGGATCGGGGTACCGTTTTTGTTCTTCGAGTTCCTTGGAGCGGTGCAATTCTTTATTCGGTTCGGCTTCAAGCAAAACCTTTTCGGTCTGCTCTTCAACGCTCTGATCATGCAGTGCAACAATATTGTGGACTGGTTCTTATACGCGTTATTTTTTGCAAAACTGCTGAATCGTTTTCTGTTATTTCTTTGTACGAAAGCCTTCCATCAAAAAGCTGCAGACTACGTATACCTTGCTATCTCCCTGATTCTGCTTGTCGTCGCAGTGGTCATTCCTATGCCAAAGAATGACTTTCTCGGAATACTGCGTACAACCCTTATTTCACACGCTTTTCTTGCCAGTGGTTATGTTCTGGCATCGTTTTATCAAAAAAAACGTACGGTTTGGGGGCTGGTCTCTCTCGTACTTGCTCTGGCATTATCCTTATGGAATATGGATTGCCCAGATATCTATGAGCTGCGCTTCGGGTATCCCGCCGTTTTTCTTTGTGCGGCGTTTCTCGGCTCTTATGGTGTACTGCAGATCAGCGAAAGATGGTCCTGTAAAGTGCTGCGATGGTTGGGATACAACAGCATCATCATCATGGGAACGCATATCCCGATTCTTCTGATTGCCAGATTCATCTCCCATACGGTTGCACCAACTCTTTGGATCCGGATCGCGGATTTCTTCATCATTTTTTCTTTGGAAATCCCCATTGTATACCTGATACGAAAAAAAGCTCCCTTTTTGATTGGGAAAAGAAAAGAAAGCGTGCTCTTATAAAGTGAAGGCATAAAAACCATATACTGTACAGGAGAGTCACCATGAAAGGAATCATCCTCGCCGGAGGGGCCGGGACGCGGCTCTATCCCCTGACCCTTGTCACCAGTAAACAGCTGCTGCCGGTCTATGACAAGCCTATGATCTTCTATCCCCTGTCCACGCTGATGCTGGCCGGGATCCGGGACATCCTCATCATCTCCACGCCCCAGGATACGCCGAATTTTGAGCGTCTTCTGGGCGACGGCAAGCACCTGGGTCTGCGTCTGAGCTACAAGGTCCAGCCCTCCCCGGACGGTCTGGCCCAGGCCTTCCTGCTGGGAGAGGAGTTCATCGGGGACGAGGCCTGCGCCATGGTCCTGGGCGACAATATCTTTTACGGCAACGGCTTCGGCAAGCTGCTGCGCGCCGCAGTAGCCGACGCGGAAGGAAACGGTCGGGCGACGGTGTTCGGCTATTATGTGCCCGATCCGGAGCGCTTCGGCGTGGTGGAATTCGACGAGACGGGAAAAGCCGTTTCCATTGAGGAAAAGCCCAAGTTCCCCAAGAGCAACTACGCCGTCACCGGGCTGTACTTCTACCCCAAGGGCGTAAGCGAGCGCGCAAAGGAAGTCCGGCCCTCCGCCCGCGGCGAGCTGGAGATCACCACGCTCAACGATATGTACTTACAGGACTCTCTGCTTGACGTCCAGTTGCTGGGCCGGGGCTTTGCCTGGCTGGACACGGGCACCATGGATTCTCTTGCCGAGGCGACAGACTTTGTCCGCATGATCCAGAACCGGCAGGGCATCGTCATCTCCGCCCCGGAGGAGATTTCCTTCCGCAACAAGTGGATCGACAAGGAAAGCCTGCTGGAAGCGGCGGCGCAATACGGAAAATCCCCTTACGGCAAGCATCTCCGCGAAGTGGCGGAGGGCAGAGTCAGAGGTTAAAAGAGACGTGACTGGGCGGCAGTATTCTGACGCCTGGCGCCAGTTCAGAAGACAACCGTGATCATCTGTCGAGGATCCATCCGCTGTCACGCGAGAATGGCAGTCCATCGGCAAAGGAGTATCCAATGAATATCCTTGTGACCGGAGCCAGCGGGCAGTTGGGTCACGATCTCGTGATCGAGCTGGCCGCACGGGGACACCATGTCACCGGAGTGAGCTCCAAAGAATGTAATTTGACCGATCCCGCGGCCATACATAGCTGTCTGACCGCTCTGCGGCCGGACGCGGTGATGCACTGCGCGGGATACACCGCTGTGGATCAGGCGGAGGACGACGCGGAGCGCTGTGACCGGATCAACCGGGCGGGAACCGAAGCCCTTGCACGCGCCTGCGCCGAGCTGGGCAGCAAGCTGCTGTTCATCTCCACAGACTATGTGTTTCCCGGAGACGGACTGCGTCCCTGGGAACCGGACGATCAGCCGGAGCCGCTGAATGTCTACGGCATGTCCAAGTACCGGGGAGAAGAGGCCGTTCACAGGTATGTTGAAAAGCATTTCATCGTCCGCATTTCCTGGCTCTTCGGCCTGAATGGCAAGAACTTTGTCAAGACCATGCTGCGTCTCGGAGCAGAGCGGGAACAGCTCACGGTAGTCAACGATCAGATCGGCTCCCCCACGTACACGAAAGACCTCTCCGTGCTGCTCGCGGACATGATCGTCACGGAGCGCTACGGCACCTACCACGCCACCAACGAGGGCTTCTGCAGCTGGTATGAATTCGCCTGCGCCATCATGGCGGAAGCAGGCCTTCCTGCCAGAGTCCTGCCGGTGTCCAGCGATCAATACCCCAGCCGGGCCAAACGTCCGGCCAACAGCCGTATGAGCAAGGACAAGCTGACGCAAAACGGTTTTGACCGTCTCCCCCCCTGGCAGGACGCGCTGCGTCGCTATCTGGCGGAACTGAAGGAGAATGACAATGGCTAAGATCAAAGTGACCCCCTGTAAGCTTGCCGGCATGTTCGTTATCGAACCCCAGGTGTTTGGAGACAGCCGCGGCTACTTCATGGAGACCTACAATCAGCGGGACATGGCCGAGGCCGGGCTGAACATGGTCTTCGTGCAGGACAACCAGTCCATGTCAAAGCAGGGCGTGCTCCGCGGCCTGCACTACCAGATCCGGCACCCCCAGGGAAAGCTGGTCCGCGTGCTCCGCGGCGAGGTCTTCGACGTGGGCGTGGACCTGCGCCCCGACTCTCCGACTTACGAGCAGTGGCACGGGGAGCTTCTCAGCGCGGAAAACAAAAAGCAGCTCTACATTCCGGAGGGCTTTGCCCACGGCTTTTATGTGCTGAGCGTGGAAGCGGAATTCTGCTATAAGTGCACGGATTTCTACCATCCCGGCGATGAAGGCGGGATCCGCTGGGACGATCCGGAAATCGCGGTAAAATGGCCCTTGCTGGAAGGCGTCCCGGTGCTGCTCTCCGAAAAAGACAGAAAGCAGCCCTTCTTCCGTGAGCTGAAACAGATCTGACAAATGACGGAAGGAATGCAGCAGCCGCGCAAAAGGCGCGCCGTATGGCGCGTCTTTTGGCGCGTCCTGCTTTCTGTTTTGGCTGTCCTGGCAATACTTCTTCTCTTTTTCATCCTCACGTCGCTTTCTCTCACCGTAGAGAACGTTTCCATAGCGGCTCCGGTCTCCTCTCCCCTGCGCATCGTTCACCTTTCCGATCTGCACAACGCGGAGTACGGAAAGCACAACGAAAAGCTCGTCAAGCTGGTGGCGGAACAGCATCCAGACCTGATCTTTATGAGCGGCGACATGCTCAACAGTGATGACGAGGATACAGAAATCGTGACTTCTCTTATTTCCGATCTGTCCTCGCTCGCCCCGGTCTATTACGGCTACGGGAACCATGAGAAAAGCTGGGAACGGCGTTTTGGAAAGAGTCTGCGTCCTGTTCTGGAATCCGCGGGCGCAATTGTTGTAGACAGCGACTATGTGGATCTGGAAGTCAAAGGGACCGAGCTGCGCATCGGCGGCTATATGGGCTATTATCACGCTCCGCATTTGACGACAAAGGATAAGGCTCAGCAAAAAGTTGAACTTGCCTTTTTTGAGAATTTTCAGAATACGGACCGCCTGAAGCTTCTCATCAATCATATCCCCACCGGGTGGGTGGACTGGAACTATGTGGACGATTATCCGGTCGACATCGTGTTCTCCGGTCACTACCACGGCGGCATCGTCCGCATCCCGATCCTGGATCAGGGTCTGTACGCGCCGTATGTGGGCTGGTTCCCTCCGTTTTCAAAGGGCGTTTACGTCGGAACACAAGCGACCTGCGTGCTTTCGGCAGGGCTGGGCACCGAACGCTTCATCCCCCGTGTCAACAACCCGCCGGAGCTCGTTGTGGTGGACCTGCTCCCGAACACGAACTGATGCGCGCCCCTTTTCGGAGACGAAACAACAAACATCATCCATATCACGCTTGCTCTATGTCACGGGTCGAGTTTCCCCCGCCGCTCTTCCCGCACACAGACGGAACTGGAGAATCCCCATGGAGAAAAAACGCTTTCACTTACTCGAAAACAAGTTTTATTGGATCGCGCTCATCCTATCCCTGTTGACGCTGGTGCCGACCGATCGTCATCTGATCGTCTGGTACGGCATGGCTGCCGTGCTTTTTCCCACCCTTCTGTTCTCCTGGATCGATCTTGGTCCGAAGTATCTATCCAGATACGTAAAAGAGAACCGGAAGCAGAGCGTTCCGATCCTCCTGTTCTCCACTGCTCACGCTGCGGTTCTCTCAAAATCATTTTATATGCTGTGGCTCCCCTCCAACAAGCTTGCCGCGCTTGCCTCCCGTTTTCACCTGAACGCAAAACAGGCTCTATGGATCATCATTCTCTTTGTCTTTCCCTGTATGGTCTGCAGTCTGTTTGTTCTTCTCTCTTTCCTGCTTACCAAATACCAAAAAGATCGCCGCCTTTTCGCTGAGCTCGGGGTCTTGCTGTTTTTCGCGCTGATGGCGTTTCAGTCTTCCCAGGCAATCGGCTGTGTACTGGTCGGCGGTATGCAGCTGAAACACGTTTTTTGCGGGACATTGATCGTTTTTGCCATGATCTCCTTGCTGAACGTTCTTCTCGCGAACGACAAAGCCTCTGTTCTGGTGGGAACGCTCCCCTTTCTCATTTATTCCACGATCAACTACTATGTTTTTTGTTTCCGCGGCCGGGAGCTTTGCCCGTATGATCTTCTTTCCGTCGGGACAGCCATGAATGTCGCCAGTGATTATCAGTTTTTCTTTTCTCTGTTTATGCTGATCGGATGGCTGGCTTGGGTTTTTCTCATGGCGGCGTTCTTTCTCACCAAGCGAGAAACCAAAACAAGGAAAAAACCTGTCCGGCTCTGTTCCTGTGCTGTTTGTCTCTTGTCACTCCTTCTGGTCTTCGTCCTCGAAAAAGACACTCCCGTCAAATCCTGGGCGCTTTCCGGTTCTCAAATGAACGGAACCGCGCTGAATTTCTTCCTGCAGCTGCGGGACGGTCGGATCAAGACGCCGGAAAACTACTCGACAGATACCTTGCGGCAGCTGGAAGCGCAGTACCAAACGGAGGAGAACGCTGCGAACATCCAAAAGCCAACGATCATCGTGATCATGAACGAGTCCTTTACCGACTTCCGTGTTCTGGGAAACGACGTTCAGACTGAGACGCCGCTTCTTCCCTTCTTCTCTTCTTTGACGGAGAACGCGATTCGCGGCTATGTATACTCTTCGGTCTATGGAGGCAACACTGCAAATTCCGAGTTTGAGTTTTTGACAGGCGACACCACAGCATTTCTCCCCGCCGGATCTGTCCCTTACCAGCAGTATCTCATCGATCAGCAATATAGTATCCTTTCTTATCTCCACGCTGCCGGCTACACCTGCGTCGCGACCCATCCCTACATTGCAAGCGGCTGGAACAGGCCGGAAGTATACAGTTATTTCGGTTTTGACGAGACGACCTTTCTTTCCGATTATCCGGAAACCGTATTAACGCGAAAATACATCGGCGATCGCGAAATGTATGAATACATTATCGACTGGTATGAGGATCGGGATCAAACAAAAGACTTCTTTTTATTCGGGATCACCATACAGAACCACGGCGGATATACCTACAACAATTTCGAGTCGGCGGTTCCTCTTGCCTATCCGACCCACTATCCGGAGGCAGAGCAATATTTGACCCTGGCGAATCTAAGCGATCAGGCGCTGGAGTATCTGATCCGTTATTTCTCTGGAGCCCCGGATCCGGTCGTGATCTGCTTTTTCGGAGATCATCAGCCCAGAGTGGAAGCCGGCTTCCTGGAACAGGTTCACGGCGGCGGGTTCGATGATTTGGACAGTGAAATGCTGAAATATAAAGTTCCGTTTCTCATCTGGGCCAATTATGATATTCAGGAGAAACGTGAAATAGAAACCAGCATCAATTATCTGTCGACTTATCTTCTGGAAGCCTGCGGATTTGACTTGCCGGCCTACAACAAGTTCTTAAAGGATGCCGAGCAGCGGATCCCGATCATCACGGCTTACGGCTACTATTCTGCGAGCAGCTGCCGCTTTCTGCCTGTCGAAGAGGCCACCGAAAATGAAAAAGAAATGTTGGATCTCTATCGTATTTTGGAATATAATAATTTATTTGACAAGGAACGGATCAGTCTCATTTTTCAACCGTAGATCTCCCCTCTCAATGACCCGCTAATACTAATTTCTAATTAAAACATTTAATGATCCAAGAACGGGCAGTAATACTGTGTATAACCTCGGCAGATAACGAGTTATACTATTCTTCAATTAAAACAATTGATAATCCAGGAGCGGCCGGTAATGCTCCGAATGGTATCCGCAGAAAGATCACAAATCGTATCACAGAGCCTGAGAACCACTTTTTCCAAAGTCGCGAAGACCTCGTTGCGAAA
>JAFWQQ010000090.1 GCA_017545165.1 Oscillospiraceae bacterium | reverse complement strand
TTTTTCGCAGGAATACTTTGTGTATTGCAAGAAAAAGTGATGAAATCAGAGCACTATCTCAGGGGCTCCCATCAAAGCGGACGCTTTGATGGGAAGAGGAGGCACAGCGAAGGGAGCGAGCTTTCGGCACGCTTGCCGGAAGCGAGATGATCCGAAGCTTGTGCCGACGACCGCAAGATGCCGAAGGCGATTTGATCAGCGTTTACTTGGTGCGTTTCCCCAACAGAATACTCCCGTCGGCCGCGGAGACGGCCCGGCACGGGATGAGGAAAGGAATCTTTCGACATGAAGAAATACGCGGAAATGACCAGAGAAGAGCTCCAGGCGGAGCTGGTGCAGGTGAAGGCCCGGTACGAGGCGCTGAAGGCCCTGGGCCAGAACCTGAACATGGCCCGCGGCAAGCCCAGCAAGGCCCAGCTGGACATGAGCGGCGCCATGATGGACATCCTGCGTTCCGACAGCGACTATATGTGCGACGGCATCGACGTGCGCAACTACGGCAACCTGGAGGGCCTGCCCTCCTGCCGCAGGCTCTTTGCGGAGCTGCTGGACGTGCAGCCCGAGAACGTCTTCATCGGCGGCAGCGCCTCCCTGCAGCTGATGTACGACACCATTGCCAAGGCCTACACCCACGGCCGGGTGAACAGTCCCAAGCCCTGGGCGAAGCTGGACAAGGTCAAGTGGCTCTGCCCCGCCCCCGGCTATGACCGGCACTTCGGTATCTCCGAGAGCTTCGGCATGGAGATGATCCCCATCCCCATGACTCCCGAGGGCCCGGATATGGACCTGGTGGAGCAGCTGGCCCTGGACCCGGAGGTCAAGGGCATGTGGTGCGTGCCCAAGTACTCCAACCCCGACGGCATCATCTACAGCGCCGAGACCATCCGCCGCATCGCCTCCCTCAAGCACGCCGCCCCGGACTTCCTGCTGATGTGGGACAACGCCTACTGCGTCCACGAGTTTGAGGGCGACTATGTCCCCTTCCCCGACATTCTCAAGGAATGCGCCAAGTACGGCAATGAGGACATGGTCTTCGAATTCGCTTCCACCTCCAAGATCACCTTCCCCGGCGCTGGCATCTCCGTCTTTGTCTGCAGCGAGAACAACATGACCTACATGAAGAAGCTGCTGAACGCCCAGATCATCTCCTACGACAAGGTCAATCAGCTCCGCCACGTCCGCTATCTGAAGGACAAGGCCGGCGTTCTGGCCCTGATGAAGCGCCACGCGGCGATCCTGGGACCCAAGTTCAAGTGCGTGCTGGACAATCTGGAGCGGGAGATCGCGCCCCTCGGCATCGCCAGCTGGCAGAAGCCCAAGGGCGGCTATTTCGTCAGCGTGAACACCATGCCCGGCATCGCCAAGGCCACCTGGAAGCTCTGCAAGGAGGCGGGCCTGACCATGACCGGCGCCGGCGCCACCTTCCCCTACGGCAGGGACCCGCTGGACAGCAACATGCGCGTGGCCCCCTCTCTGCCCCCCATCGAGCAGTTGGAGCAGGCCATGGACATCTACTGCACCAGCATGAAGCTGGCCGCCCTGGAGAAGCTGCTGGCAGCCTGAGTTTTCAGTTTTCAGATTTCAGTTTTCAGTTCTGAGAAGACGGGAGACCGCAAACAGCAGCCTCCCGTTCTTTATGTTCTTCCCCCAGCGGGGGAAGAGGCCCGAAGGGCAGATGAGGGAGAAAAACCCGCTTTCGCCCTTGTCAACGCAGAGCAGCAGAGGGGGCTCTCCCTCATCCGCCCCAGTGTGCGCACTGGGGCACCTTCCCCCGCTGGGGGAAGGACACGCGGGCGGCGGAGGATCCCCAAAAAGGGGCAGGCCGCAAGTCGCGGTCTGCCCCAATCCTATAGGGTCATCAGGGATAATTCCTGACGGATCATCAGGGATAATACCTGGGGTCGTCCGTCCGGCCCAGGAGATAGTCGATGGAAACGCCGTAATAATCCGCAAAGCGGATCAGCAGCTCATAGCCTGCCTCGTGGGCGCCGGTCTCGTAGCGGCTGACGCTGTTCTGGCTCAGGTTCAGGTCAAGAGCGACCTTCAACTGCGTATACCGATTTTGCTTTCGCAGCTCGCGCAAGCGGTTCTGCATCGCTCTCCCCCCTTGACACGAATATACCAAAACGGTATACTCGAAATATCCCGAATCGGGATATTAGCGCAACTCAGTCGCTTTCTTCCGGGAAGTATCGAAACTTGATAGTGTTGAAGGAGGAGCTGTCATGTCTGCAAAGAGGAAAAAACGCATCTATGTTGTGCGGGGCGTGCTTTGGCTTATTGCTACCCTTGGTCTGTTCATTGCCTGTATTGCAGTCTCTCACGAGGTGCCGATATTATCGATCGTTTTTTTGTGGATTGGAGGTATCAGCCTCTTACTCCTATTCTTTTATTTCCATGTCACGAAAAGCATGTTCAACGATTATGAGAAGATGGAGGCTTCCTACAAGCAGAAGCAGCAGGAAGCCGAGGCCATTGCCAGTGGAAAATGGGACTTTCCCGCTCAACAGTTCTATGAAGAGTGTAACAGGCTGGGGATCGAATCTGCAGATCTCGACACTCCCTATTCCAAAGCAAAGTGCAAGGTCATCGCAAACGAGCTCATGTCAAAAGCGTCTGTTCCCGATCGGCATATGTCCCTGTATAACACGGACGCTCGGCTCAAAGCGTACTTTCAGCAGGGCATGGAGCAGGCAAGAAAAGAAAAGCTTCGGCAAGAAGAGGAAAAAGCCAGGTATAAGCTGGCGTCTCACCCGGCAGAGCTGACCGAAGAACAAAAAGAGGAGCTTTCGTTCCTGACCGGAACGAAAATGAAGTACGGTACATCCAAGCGGGAAGCCATGCTCCGGCAGATCGTCGAAAGATTCAACGCAAAAATCAGCGATATCAGGACTGCCCAGGAAAATATGCAAAAGTTGGGCGTTATCCTGGCCCAGTCCGGCTATCAGCAGAGGACCGTGGACACCGCGGTTGCAGCCGGTCTCGCCAACGGGATCGGCGGCGCGGGCGCGGCGGTCTACGCCACGGCGGACGCCATGAGCCGCAATGCCCGGATCGAAGCGGAGAACCGCCGCAACCGGGAGGCAGTCAATCAGTTTGCCGCCGGGATGTACAGCAATTCCTTCTCGCTGAGCAGCGACATCCGGACGCTGGAAAAGCAGCGCGAGCCCTATGAAAAGGCTCTGGCGGAGCTGCGCACCAAGGTGGTGATCGAGGGCACCGACACCCAGGAACTCTTTAGGAGTTTGCGTATCGAAAAACCCTCCGTTGAAAAGCTGGAGTCCGGCGCGCTGTCCGTCAAAGCCAGTCTGAAAACCAGCTACCGCCCGGATGTGCCGGAGAACGTAAAGACCACCGTAGACGGCACCCTCACCGGCAGGGTCTACGCTGGCGATCTGTATGTGGGCGAGTGCATTCTGCCCCTGCCCCTCTACGGTGTGGAGTGCGGCAATCCCGACCCCACCCAGGCCGAAACGCTCTGCGGACACTTTGCCGCCAACGACAAGCCCTACCGGGTGGAGTTCAGCCCCAACAAGCTCTGGATCATGGAGCTGTAAGACCGCAAAAGACGCAGCAATGCGCCCCGCTCAAGTCGAGCGGGGCGCATTCTCATAGGGACGGCGGGCCGTTCGTGAACGGCCCCTACGGCGGAGCCTGGGTCTGCACGTTGGACGGGCCACGGCGAGAGACGGGAGATCGCCGACCAATGGTCGGCGCTACGGTAGGCGGCGGGGTTTCCGCGTTGGACGCGGCTTCGGTGGGAAACTGCGGGTCGTTCGTGAACGGCCCTTACGGCATGGACTGGATTTTCTCGCTGGGCGCTTTTGTGCTTTTCCCGGCGGGGGATGCCGAAAAGCGTGGGAGGCCGCGGTTTGCGGCCGCGGTTTGCGGCCTCCCGGTTTTTGTTTTTCTTTTCAGCGGCCCAGCTTGTAGCAGCGGTCTATCACGTATTCCATGAGCTGCTCCGTGGTGAACGCGGCAGCGGCCTCCGGCTCCTCCGGACGCTGCAGCGCGATGAGCCGGCCAAAGCTCTCCAGCCAGAGAGCAAAGGCCTCTCCCTCGGAGGTGATCAGCCCCCGATACACCGCTCCCCGGGGACCGCTTTCCGTCTCCGCAAGCAGGCTGTCCCGCTGGGTCTGCTCCGCCATGCGCCAAAGCATCTGCCCCTGCTCGCCCCCTACCGCGGCTGCGGCTATGGACATGGTCCGGTGGGTCTCGCACAGCTGGGTGCCGGTCTCACCCGGACCGCAGTGCTCCGGCGCGGGGGCGGACGCCGTCCCTGTAAAGGCGGGGGGCGCGGGCAGCGGCGCGTTCTCGTGGTTCAGGCAGCAGAGTCTCGCGCACTGGCGCATCCGCTGCGAAACCAGCTCCTCCTGCACAAACGTTGTCCCCCATTCCGGGTACGCCGCCTGCAGATAGCTGCTATAGGCCTCCAGCCAGGCCTCGAAGGCCTCCCTCTCCTGCTGGATCACGGCCTTGTCGTCCTCGGAGCTTGCCTTGGAAAGCAAGGTCTGATACTCCATCTCCAGCGCGGAGGACCAGAGCAGGTTTTTGCTCTGGGTCGGCAGCGAGGCGGAGGCGATGTTGATGGCGCCGTGGGTCTGGCAGAGACCGATCGCCCTCACAAGCTCCCCGGTCTCCGTCCAGCTCGGATAGAAGCCGCAGCTGTCCACAGCGGCAGCGTCGGTGGCTTCGGGGTCGGGCTCAGCCTCAGGCTCCGGATCGGGCTCGCTGAGCACCGCATCCGGGTTCAGGAGCAGGATGGTCTGGGGCCAGGCCACGCCGTCCGCCGTGAGACCGGCGGAGCTCTGGAAGGCCTTCACGGCCTTCTCCGTCCCCTGACCAAAGTCGCCGTCCGCACCGCCCGCGCTGAGGAAGCCCTTTTCGATCAGCCATTGCTGCAGCTGCTGGACCGCGTCGCCCTTATCGCCGATGCGGAGCGTCCCCTCCGGGTCAAAGGGCTGCTGATCCACCAGGCCGCAGGCAGAGCAGGTGTGCTCCCGCACTCCGGCGGAGTGATCCGTGGGCTCCTCCAGCACAGTCCAGGGGCCGTAGCTGTGGGGCTCGTAGAGCGGCTGGCTTTCGGTCTGGCCGCAGACGGTGCAATACCGCAAAAGAGTGCCGGGGTCGTTGCAGCCGCCGGCCTTCTCGTAGGTGAACCAGTCTGTCCAGTTGTGGTAGTAATCCGTTACGTATCTCCAATTCCTGGCTTTCAAGCAGTAGGTGCACTCCTCCCAGACCCAGCCTTCCCAGGTGCAGGATCCCGTCCAGCTGCCGCTCCAGTAGGTATACCAGTTGTGGCTTCCGCTGGGAGAGCCGGGGCACTCGACGGCGAAGGCGAAGGGCATGCTCCCCAGCACCATCAGCAGGGCCAGCAGCAGCGCGATGAGAAGACGAAGCTTTTTCATGATCCTGTTCTCCTTCCGACGAAATGGGCGCATAGCGCATGTATCTAACAAGAATTATACAATGTCTGAAAATAGCTGTCAACTTTGTAAAAGAAAAAGGCCGCTCTGCTCCTCCAACCAAAAAATCACCCGACGGTGGTCGGGTGATTTTTTGTTGGTTTTTTGCGTCAGATGACGATGGCCTTCTTGGGGCAGACCTCGTAGCAGTTGCCGCAGCCGATGCAGAGGTCCTCGTCCAGCTCCCAGGTCTTGGCGGCCCGATCCACGGTCAGAGCGCCGGCGGGGCACTTCTTGGCGCAGATGGTGCAGTAGACGCACTTGCTGGGATCCTGGGCGGGCTTGCCGTCTCCCCGGGGCTCCACGGGCTTGGCGGGCTCGGCAGGCTTCTCCTCCGCTTTGGGGGCGGGAGCAGCCTTGGGCGCAGGAGCCGGAGCGGCCTTCGGGGCGGGGGCGGCGGCAGGCGCAGGGGTCTCCGCAGCCACAGGCTCGTCGCCGGGCATGAGGATGGCCTTCTTCGGGCAGGCCTCGGCACAGGTGCCGCAGCCCACACAGTTGTCCTCGTCCAGGGTCCAGGTCTTGCTGGCCCGGTCCACGGTCAGCGCGCCGGCGGGGCACTTCTTGGCG